>JAZUDR010000079.1:0-17421 GCA_045639725.1 Candidatus Avigastranaerophilus sp.
GGCTTCGATGTACTTGGTGCAGCAGTGGCACCAATAGACGGAACGAAGCTTGGCGATACAGTCACAGTAAGCGACTCAGATAAATTTGAGTTCATCATGACTGGTCCCTGGAGCAGCAAGCTTTCCAACCCAGATAAAAAGAATCTTGTGCAGGCCTGTGCAGAATATTTTCTGGAACAACTCCCGGAAGAAAAACGCAAAACGATAAAAGTAGAGTTATACAAAAACATGCCGGTGGGAAGTGGTCTCGGCAGCAGTGCCAGTTCTGTTGTTGCAGCCATAGTTGCTTTAAACCAGTTCTTTGCCAAGCCTTTTGATGACAAAACCCTTCTTCTGATGATGGGAAAATTTGAAGGTTCGGTTAGCGGTTCTGTGCACTACGATAATGTTGCACCAGCTTTTTTTGGTGGCATCCAGATGATGACACTCACAGAAAATCAGATCTGTGTAAGCATCCCCCACTTCGAAAACTGGTACTGGGTCATGGCTTACCCGGGAATCTCACTAGCCACCTCTGAAATGCGTTCAATACTTCCCAAAAGCTACGAAAGACCAACAACCATCGAATTTGGGCGTAATCTGGCAACATTTATACATGCCTCATATGTAAAAGACGAAAAGCTTGCCATTGAAGTCTTGAAGGATGTTCTTGCCGAACCCTACAGAAAAAGCAAAATTCCAGGCTTTGAAAACGCCTGCATGGAAATGCAGAACCTTGGTATGCTTGCCTCAGGCATTTCAGGCAGCGGCCCGACCATGTTTTCAATCACTAATGACCTAGAAAAAGCAAAAGAAGCCAAAAAACTCCTCAAGAAATGCTACATTCAGAATAACGATGGCTTCGTCCACATCTGCCGCATAGCATAATATAATAATTGAGCCTACGCCTATATTTTTAATACGCTTCGCTAAGCATACGTGTTGAAATTCCGCATTAGCGGTTGAAAAGAATTATGGTTGTGGTTGCTATCTGGTTGCCAGTCATAACGGCTTCTTCTGAAATACGGACCTTGCCGGTTACGGGGTGATTTTTGCCTTCGGGAGTAATTGAGATTTCGTATAATTCGCCGGTGGAAACTACACCATTATTGAACCAGCAGCTATACGGCAGGTTGAATCTGACAAAGCCATCATTATCAACGGTCTGAGTATTTTTATAGACGCAGTATTTATTAAGTATAGTTACGCCTATGCTCATTTCTGCAGTAGTTCCAGGTCTGCCGCGCAGCACAACCTTTGCCCCGTCAACGCGTTCCATAAGGAGATTCGAAAAACCTGAAATCTTCGTTTCTTCATTGGCAAAAACAACCCTAAAATGTTGTGCCACACCAAATTTACCGCGTTTCCGCAAGCCATAATCGCTCATTATCCAGGTATAGAACCATTCTTCATAGTCCTTGCTACGTTCAACATTTGATGAAAGCGCAGTATAACCTGGTTTTCTCGGCTGATTTCTGTATGCTGGCCAGTAATCAATGCTTTTTGGATACAACACCCTATCAGGTTGTATATAAACATATCTGGCTTTTAATTCCTTGCAGATCTGGTTTGCAGTTTCCTCATCGGTAGAGGAAAATACGTCAGCCATGTTCTTTATGCCATTCTGCATATTGTTTGCAAGTGTCGGTCTGTGAGCAAAATGTGTTATAACATGCCCATGGTCCCAATAAGCCAGAATGCCGTATTCTGGGTCTTTATCGTCTGAATAGCCTGATGTTGGTGGTGTATTCTTCTTTATCCAGTCAAATGCAAGCATATCTGACTTTCTATCTTCATCAACAAAGCCAAGATATGTCCAGATAGCCGGAACTCTTACAGCAATAAGCAGAATACAAAAGGCACAGGCTGCTCTCAGCTTAGTAAGCTTAGCTTCAGCAACCAGACCGGATAGCCCCTTCCATACAAGATATAAAACGAAAGCAGCATAAAGGCAGTTACCAACACCAAGCAGACGCATGTAACGATTCTGGTAAAAGGAAGCCAGGATAGCGATAGACAACCAAAGTTGCAGCACACCTGCGCTATTTCTGTTAAAAAGCTTTTTGGCAGGAACAAAGAAGAAAACAGGCATTAGAAAAGCAGCCAGACCATAAATATTTATCAGCTTTTCTATTGAATTTATGTTTTTGTATAAATTCTTAAATTCTAATACAGGGGCAAGCTCCGTGATATCAAGAAAAGCCGGGTCTACCCCAGAAACTCTTTCTATGAGATCCATGAAATCGGCAGTATCAATGATAGCAAAAAGCCCAACAACTATTACGACAGACGAAAGAGCTACTATCCTGTTCTTAGTGCTTGGTTGAACACGTGTAATAAACCAGACACCTATTGTGGCAACAACCATGGCAGAAATGTGAATATAACCAAAATCCAACATTGTTATGCCATAAGTAGAAAGCGAACAAAGCATGATAGCTATATTTACTGCTGTTGCAATACCAAAGGTTGTATAACAATAAGGTAGATAGCCCTTGCACAAATCGCTGTTGCAGAACCAGAGAGCAATGCAGCTCAGGGTTATGACGAAGAAAATAAGCAGTGAGCCTATCCAACTGCCAAGTATTAATGAAGCGGCAATACCGCCGCATACGAGTATTTTCTTTGATGGCCTGTCCATATAAAACATAGCCAGCAAAAGCCACAACCACATGTATAAAGATAAAACGTGGTCATAGTCTATTTTTCCATAAACCCCAACCTGCAGAGCAGACGCACTTGGTAATAAAGCAAATGCGCAAAGCAACAGAAATGTCGGCGAATAGCCAAGATACCACAAGCCAATAAAAATAATTAATGCAGTCAGTGTAGTTGTTAATACAGGAAAACCCCACAACAACAAATCTGGGTTAGCTGGATACACTTTGTTACAAAGAACTTTTACCCAGTAAAGAAGCCAGAAATATAGGCGTGGATACCCTATTTTGAACTTATATGGGAAATTACCATAGTTATCATACAGAACGTATGAAGAAGAGCCCTTTGCGTAGGCCTGGTCTATGATTCTGTAGTAAAAAAGGCTGTCTACATCTTTATTTATGAAACCAGCCTCAGAGCCAATGCTCTGCAAACCGTTTCCTGCCAGCCATATTGGCAAAACAATGGCTAACAGAACCAGACCAGTTATTAGAACACACTTAGATTGAGTCATGATTTATCAGGTCTTGCGTTCCTTACGCTTTGCTGCTGGGAAAAGAATATTATTAAGAATCAATCTATAACCAGGACTGTTCTTATGCAATTCAAGGCGTGTCGGCCCTTCGCCAACGATGTGGCTGGCATCTGCTGGGTCATGGCCGCCATAGAAGCTAAAGAAGCCTTTTCCGTAGTCGGCTCTGATATATTTAACAGAAACACCGTCGTTATTCTCACCCATAACAGTCACATAAGGCTTCAGAAGGCTTTTTCTGAAGGAAGTAGTCTGACCATAAAAACCTTCATGGACAGCCCTGTGATTCTGAGTAAGCATAGTCGGAATCGGGTCAACCTTTGCGGCAAATTCGAACAAGCGATAAGTGCCTGCATCACCGGTGTAATTTTCTGAAACGTCTATATCAGAGAATTCATAAATATTCGGGTCAATAATCAGGCTGAAATCTTGGAAAGCAAATGTCTGCTCGAAATCAAGCTTACTCTGACAGAATGGGTCAGGATCATCTCCATCCAATTCTTTTGCAACGATATCAACGCCGTTGGCCGCCAAAGCAACATCCAGACTATCTGCAGCAGAACACATGGCAAAAAGAAAACCACCATCCATTACAAATTGCTTAATTTTTCTTGCCACAGCCAATTTTAATTGAGGAACCTTCTGGAAGCCGAATTTCTGAGCTTCAAGCTGGGCGCGTGTTACCTGAGCGCGATACCATGGTGTCATTCTGAAGGAAGCGTAGAATTTACCGAACTGACCAGTAAAATCTTCGTGGTGCAGGTGAACCCAGTCAAATTTGCTAAGACCGCCTTCCATTACTTCCTTGTCATAAAACTTGTCGAATGGAATCTGAGCGTATGTCAGAACAAGAATAACAGCATCATCCCAGGGTTCTTCGTAGTCCGGAGAATAAACTCCAATCTTCGGAGCCTTTTCCAAAAGAACCTTTTCCATGTTTTCTTCTTCTATTTCTGCATATATTTTTTCTATTTCAGCATCAGATACTGGTGAAACAGTTACTCCCATATCCTTTGCTTTGCTTCTGATCTCAGGAGTATCATCAACAAGAAAAGCACCGCAACGATAATTCAACAGCCATTCTGCGTCTGTGCCAGTCTTATCAAGAACCCAATACGTCAGACCATAACTGCGCAAATGGTCATTCTGAACATCATCCATAGGAATCAGCAATCTGCCTGCCATTAACGGCTGAGCAAAAAATAAGGAAAGCAACAAAACACAGTAAAATAACTTACCCTGCTTCATTAGTTTTTCCCTCCATTTTCAAGGCTCTGCTTGTATTTGCCACTTCTCAGATCGTTAGGGAACTGGCTTATAAAGCTTCGCATTTCTTCGTTTGTTTTATCTTTTGAAGCGTTTCCGCGCTGCATCAGCTTAATTTTCAGTTCACGTAGGTCTGGATTCTTATAGCAATCTTTGTGTGTTAATGTAAACACATCTATTTTTTTCATCAAAGCCTCATCATACATTTTCTTATCAGAAGCCAAAAGCTTGTCTGCCTCAAACTCTGCTATGAGAGCGGTTGATGAAGCAGGTATTTCTTTTATGGCAGCATCTAATTCAGAAATGGCATTTTCAGATCGATTGCAAGCTATTGCTCTGTCAGCAGCCAATTTATGTTTTAGAACACTAAAATCACCAAAAGAAAGTCGTGTTACATCATTGGCAAGCTCTAGAGAATCGTTTACCCAGACGCCTTCTTTGTGGGTATCTATAATATCCTTCAAGGCATAAAGAGCATCCTGAAATTCGCCCATATGGCACTTCAGCATTGCATCCTCAAACAGATACTGTTCCTGAAACTCATCGTGCTCAATGCTATCCGTGTTATTACTATTTTTTAGCATTTCGCCAACCTGTTCCAATGTGCTAGTAGCTTCGTCAAATTTTCCACTATAAGTCTGAAGCTTAGCCCTAAACAATCTGGCTTCAATCTGATGCTTCTTTTCTGGCTTCAATCTATCTGCGTTAATTACTATTTCCAGAAATTTGGCCGCTTCATCAGGCTTTTTCATTATATAAAAAGCAAATTCAGCCAATCTGATACATAAATCATATTTCAAATCTGCGTCAGCAATAACTGTTGACTCAGCAGCAGCCTTAGCAGAAGTATATGCTTCCAACAGCCATTTTTCGTTATAATCCGGCATTTTAAGAACAAGAGCAGCAAGCTTCAATTCAAGAGCAGAGTTGCGTCTCTCCTTCATCATGCGCTGCAAAAGAGCGAAATGGAACTGTTCAGGAACCAGTAAAGCTTCCTGACGCAAACGATTATAGAATAAATCATCAAAGAAAATGGCAGACTGGCCATCAACCAAAGCAACCATTTTTTCAATATCAGCTATATTAGCCTTTCTGAAATAGTATTCTATCAGAGACTGTGTGATGGCAGTTCCATAATCCTGAGAATGCAAGTCTGTCAAACGCTTTTCCAGATCAAAGCTCTTGCCATCAGCCTCATAAAGCTTATCAAACATTTCTGTTTTATAAGTGCCCAGCATAAGAACCTTCAGATATTCTTCCATGGCTTCTGCGTTTCTGTTCAAAGCCATAAGAACAGCCGCCTTTTCTTCTGCAAAAATACTTTCCTGATATAATTCACGACGGGCTTCCTCAAAAGCTTCCAATGCTTCATCTAACAACTGGTGCTCAATAAGGATACTTGTGTAATCCATGTATGACTGCTGACTGCGACCAAAACGGGAATTCAGGTTCTTTCTCCAGGTTTCAATGGCTTTTTCCTTTTTGCCTTGAACAAAATAACAATGACCCAGTTTCTTGATTCCTTGATTATCATTAGGAACAAGCCTGCATAAGGTTTCCAATGTTTCGGCAGCATCATTTATCTTGTTGTCAGAAATCTGAATATCGGCCAGTTTTCTAAGAATTGAGCTCTGTTTTTGATAATCAGGAGCTTCTTTCAATGCTTCTATGGCCTTATCCTTACGGCCCATGGCAATATAACAGTCGGAAACAAAATCAATGTATACAGACTGTTTATATTTGGCTCTGCGGCTTTCTAAGCTACTCAAAAGCTTATCTATCTCACCACTCTTAACGGCAAGGTCCAGCAAATCTTTAAAGGCATCCTTGTTGCCCATTTCCATGAAGCGTTCCAACAGAAGCCAGGCTTCATTGGTTCCACCAGATGAAAGATAAAATGCTGCCAGCTTGCGGGCACATTCCGGGTTACCAGGTTCTTTCTTGTGCCAGTCCTCAAGAATCTCAATCCCTTCACGGAATCTATGAATCTTATATAAAATATCAGTAAGCTCTATTCTGGCTTTATCAGCTTCTTCCGGTCTGCTTGCTGATCTGTCGATGACTTCTTTATAAAGTGCTATTGCTTCTTCGTATTCGTGATTGGATACCAAAAGCTGTCCTAAATTGGAACGTGCTATTTCAGCATAGCCGTCATCAGGATACTTTTCTATAAGCGTCCTGAATTGCTTCTTAGCAAGTGTGAAATGTCTCGTTCTGAATGAATGAACAGCTTCAGAATAAAGCATCTGGGCTTCTCTTGAAAATACGGGGCGACTTGAAGCATTAGCCATTACAGAATTACATGCAGCAAGAATCCCAACACCTATAACACTAGCTATTAATGTCTGTTTAAGCTGCTTTCTCATTTCTGTTCACCACCGTATATATTAAGTGACTTGTAATATTCGTTGAGCAACTGCTTATAGCTTTCCGGATATTCTTCGCGCAAATCACCTGTAAAATCCTTGCTCAAATCCACGCTGCTAGAACCTATATCACCAATTGGCTTTTCCGGTTCCTGCTGATGAAGTTCCCTGGCCTTCTGAGCCTGACGTTCTTCATCTTCTTCATCGCGATTCTTAATGGCCTTCTGTGAGCGCATCATGCGGTCGTAGATTGATTTTTGCTTTTCTTTGACCTTTTCACGCATCTTAGGATCAAGAATCTTTGTTTCAACATCCTTCATATCATCAATAACGTCGTTCATGCGACCTAGACTATTCATCTGCTGACGATGTTCACGCATCAGCTGTTCAAGGGATTCCCTGATATGACGCTGTTCCATAGCCATCTGTTTTAACGCTTCGCTACCTTGCGGCATAAGCTGTTGCTGCATCATCTGCTGATACAAGCTTAGCTGTCTCTGAGTCAGATTCTTGAATTGCTGCATTGCGCTCATCGGGGAAGAAGACGACCCCTGTCCTTGCCCCTGACCATCCTGGGCCCTCATCAAATCGCCTGCCAGCTTATTGAAGCATCTGATTATTTCATACTGATCATTCCAAGCCTGGCTTAGCGCTCTATCCTCAAGATTTTTAACGATATTGGAAAATCTTGTCTGCGTTCCACTGATAGCTTCAATAACAGTAGGGTCTATACCAAAACTGCTTGTAATCAGTTTATCTAAGTCTTCCTGCAAGGTGCGTCCCTGCTGCTTAACAAGAACCTGCTGGACAGAAACGAAATCAATAATCCCTTCTATCTGAGGCTGCTGGCCACGCATAAAGCTTTCCGGCATATCAATTATTTCATTCAAAAGCTTTTCCTGGTCTACAGAAACCTGAACTGCTCTTCTGATGTAAGAACTCAAATCTAACTGAGTAGCGCCTGCCATGCACATCTGCTTTATCTGGTCAGCGTTTTTCTTTAAGGCTTCCAGAAATTCCAGCATCTTTTCCTGATTCTGCTGAGCCTTATCCAGTTCTTTATTCTGCATATCCTTTTGAATCTCTTCGCCCATTTTCTTATGGTCATTGTTTTTCAGACGGTCTGCAATATTCTTGACATCCTCAAGCATCGGATTGTTTTTAAGGTCCTGATTCTTAGAATTCTTAACCATTTCTTCCGATTTCTTCTGAAGCTCTTCAAGGTCTTTGTTAAGCTTCTGCTGCTGATCCTGAAGATCCTGAAGCTTTTGTTCCTCTTCCTTGGAAAGCTCACCACTCTTCTGCTTTTCAAGTAAATCCTGAGTTTCAGAAGCTATCTGCTGCTGTCTCTTATAAGCTTCTTCAATAGAATTAGACAAGGATTCAAACTTCTGCTGTTCACGAACCTGTTCAAGAAGATTGATGGTCCTGTCTAAGCTCTTCATGTAGTCATCAAGCTTAAAGGCTTCTTCATACTTCTGAATATCTTTCGGATCTATTTTCATATCCTTCAAAGCTTCACGAAGTTGCTGCATCTTTTGCTTAGCGTCTTTATCAAGAACCTGGTCAAGAAGCTCATTTACCTTCTGCATTCGATCAAGTGCTTCCTGAGAAGTAAAAGGATTGTTTTCCATCATGTTCTGCACATTTTCGAAGCTCTTCTTCAGCTCTTCCGCCTCTGTCTGAAGCTTTTCACCGTTCTTGATAGCTTCTTCAATAGCCTGAGTGGTTTCAAAATCCAGCTTTTCTTCATGCTTTATCTGTTCATAAGCCTTCTTCAAAGACTCACTGCGCATCTTCTGCTGCTGAACATATTCATCCAACTGCTGCTTCAGATCGTTCTGCTGAGCCTCCTGACCCTTGTAAACATCCTGCATTGAAGGCATATTTACAAAGAATATCGGGGTTGAAGCGACATTTGGCTTCGGCTGTCTGGCATCTTCGGCTTCCATATAATATGAAATCTTTGTGCCTGGCTGAACAGCGATTGTGTCAAGCATCCATGGGAACTCTATTTCACAATCAGGAACCGGTGTAAAATCAGATTTTACGTTCAAAGGCTTCCAATCATCTCTATGACCGGCCTTGTAGTGCAAAACCATAGCCTTTACACCAAAATCATCCTTTGCAATAGCTTTTATTTCCAGCATCTTCGTTGTTGGAAATTCGATATCGCAGCCTGGCTTCAGCAAATCAATTTCGGGTGGCAAATCTGGTTTTGCAGTAACTGTGTATACAACAGGCTTTTCATTTGCAAGGCCTATTTCATTCTGAACCATGATAAAGAATGAGGTTGAAGTAGCTACATTAAATTCATATTTGAATTTATCGCCTAAAATCTGGCAGGTCTCTGTAGCCATATTACTGAAACAAATCTGACCCTTTGCCAAAGGCATGTCTGCTTCAACAAAAATACTCATTTTGCTGTCTGTTAAAATCTCTACCTCATTTGTGTTTTCCGGCAATATTACAGGCTTTGGTGAAATATAGGAAGGCTGATAAAGCGTCATGATGACCTTCTTTACCTGAGGTCTTGCCATAACTTTAATTGAATATTTTTCAGAAATAACCTTTTCTGCAGTAACTCTGTAATCCATTGAATTCTGAAGCGATGTCAGACTATATGCATATTTGTTTTCAGCGCCAGAAGCATCAGGATACATTTCTACCTTTGTTACTTCATTGTTTTCCGGATTAATCAATTCCAAAACAATTGTTTCATCAACTCTGCGGGAAAGAGTAGCGGTTATTTCTAGATTTTCCCCTACTGCTGCCACAGCATTTTTAGGCATTACATCAATTGTAAGATTGGACCATGGCGCAATAGAAGCAAAAGGCATTGCAAGACGCATAGCCCCTGTCTTTACTTCTACCGGAGAAATAAGATACCAGCCAAGAATAATTACAATTAAAGCTATTGATGTCCAAGCCCTTTTTTTGCGAGAAAAAGCCTTCAATGCCTTTCTGACGTCATCTTCACTTAATTCTTCGCCAACAGAGCTTATAGTAAGCTTTTTCATCAGACCAGAAATAGATTTTTCTTCTGATGGTGCTGACATGAATTCTACAGCGCTTGATAAACCAGAATTGAAACGGTCTGAGCTATTTTCAATTTCTACAGCCAAGGCAACATCTGAAGGGCCATTAAACCATTTGCCATAAAGGCGATGAAGCCAGCATATAACGCCACCATAGAGAACCCCTGCAAAAATGCGGCGTAACACTTCCGACTGAATCGGAGTTCTTTCAACAAGCAAAAATACTATCAATAAAGCTGCAGCAGAAATAAAAGCAGCCAGAATGCTCTTAACAACAACTCTCAGACGACGGCCTGACTTATATTGTTCAAAGCGTTCTTTCAGCTTCGCACTGGAAGAATTATAATTACTGATTATACTTTGTATATCTTTGTTATTATCAATCATAATTACTTCCTCACTGCATCATGGCATAAACCAGGATATTGAGCCCCATCTTCATGGCCAATTCTCTGATTTCAGGCGTATCAACCTTATGTATGCCAGCATCTTCAAGACCATCGCCTATATCTGATTCCAACAAATACAGAATCTTCATGCGACCCTTGTCGAAAATAGCATAGGCAGCCGGTGCTTTTCCATCATGTTCATGAATTTTTGGCAAACCGTCCTTAAAATCATAAACAGTATGAAATATAGGATGATCCTTGGGAAGCTGCACAAATTCGCAATCAGGATATAATCGTTTCACTTCCCTGCGAACATACTTTTCCATTCCGTAACTGTCATTTATCCAAAGAAATCCGCCGTTATCAAGATAATTCAGAATAGCGCCCATTTCATGGTCCTTAAAACGGATCTGACCATGACCACTGGCATAAAGCATAGGATAGTTGAATAATTCAGGGTCATTTACTGCAACACCTATATGTTCAGCCTGAACAGGCATCTTGAAACGCTTATCAGCAGCCTTCAGCAAATTCGGTATACTGGTAGGACTAACATACCAGTCACCACCGCCGCTATATTTCAATCTTCCTATGGCTACTCTATCAAAATCTGCAGCATAACATGAACCAGCACAGCAGATAGCCATCAGTGTCAGACTGATAGCCAGAAAAGTCTTTTTCAATATTATTATAAACCTGCAGGTATCCATTATGAGAGGCCTCCAGTTCTACGAATATACCATTCAATACAGGGCAACAGCAAAATAATCAGCAACAATAGCCAGCAGTCCCTGCAGTCCAGGCTTTTGCTTTCAAGCTTCTTTCCTGGTATTGAATTAATAGAAGAAATCAATTTGTCTGCTTCTTCCGCATATACCATGCAACCACCTGTTTCCTTAGCAATGGCTTCCATCACTTCAGTGTTCACAACCGGGTCATCAAATTCTGCAGTAGGAATTTCAACAATAAGCTCAACCTTGCTGCTGCCTATATCCTTGCCCTGATAACTGGCTTTGGCTTCTATTATGTGAAGTCCCTTGTTCGATGGAATAAATGCTGCTTCATAGCAGCCTGTTTCTGAGGTTTCTACGCAGCTAAGGTCATAATTTTCGCCCTTTTCACCCTTCACATTAAGAGTTACTCTGGCATTTGCCATCAGCTTGTGCTTACTGTCTGAAACCCAGACCTTTACAACTGTTGAAGCACCGACATAACCACGGGAATTAGCAAGTTCGATACTTACGTTTGCATCTTCGCGGCGGTTAACAAGCCATTTCAACATATTAATAATCATACCGGAATACAGACCGAAGCCTCTATCACCATTAGCAAGCCTGAAGCCTATTGGCCACAAAGGTCCGCCGTTAATCATGATTATATTGCCTAATCCAGCTCGACTTTTAATCATAAATGGAAGCTTGTTCTTGCTGCCTGTTACAGTGGAGCCCAAAAGCACTTCTGCAGTCTGTTTTACTGCTTCAAATTCATATATGCCGTCGAATTTTGGAAGTGTAGACATTATTTCTGTATTTTCAATAGGATCGTCTGCCAAGCGCAGGAATGGATACTGAGTTTCATAGTCAGGCAAAATCATATTACCTGAGGTTCCACGCCAGATTTCATTTCCTACGGTAACAGGAAGTATGCTCGCAAGCTCTGTGCCTTTGTAGCCAAGCTGTGTAAGACTTTGCCATGAAGGCATAACAAGCATCCCCATAGTGCCCGCTTCTATCTTTTTGATGATTTCAGCTTCATATTGCTTTATATATTGATACTGAATACCGCTAAGAATAAGAATATCAGCGTCCTTCAAGGTTTCTGAAAAATCAGCGGTCTTTTCACCATTAACAACCTTGAAATCCTTTGAGCAAACCCATCTGTCATCGGTTACCCTGGCCCAGTGAACCAAAGAAGCGTTCGGGTCTCCAGCTAAAGCATTTGTGATGAATTTCATATCCCAGTTTGGCAAACCGCTTAAAGCAAGAACATTCAAACGTTCCTTGACTACCTTCAATAGAAAACTGGTTTTATTATTTTCTTCAGTAAGCTCACCGTCTGTAACAGGTATTTCAACCTCAAACCTGAAACTTCCTTCTTCGTTGCAAGGAATGTTGAAACCGAAAGGCACCTTAACGCCATTTCCCATAACCTGAACAGGAATAGTGTCGAAAGGAACACCGTCCTTAGTTACTTTTACTTCAATAGTTTCTTTTTCTTCTGCTTTATTGGAAATGCGGGCAGAAACTTCGCCTCTTACACGCAGGCCAGAATTGAGATACCCAAATGCAGGCGGCTTTGGCAGAAACAAAGCATAATCAGTAACATCACCACCGCGGCCAGGTGCTACAAAATATACGGGTGTTTTCATGTTCGAAAGCACGCTCTGTGGATTTTCGCCAATAGTGTTCACACCATCTGTAACCATGATAATACCAAGCAGGTTACTTTCACCGAGATGAGAAACAATATTCTTAATACCAGCGCTTATAGCAGTCTGATTTCCATCAGCCTTCAGATTGAAGCTTTCAAGTTCACCAGAGGAAACCGGCTGAACATTTTCTGCAAAGCTGAATACATCAGGAGAAATGCCTGTTTTCTTTTCAAGCTTTGTTAAAAAGCCATCTTTTATCAACTTCTGAGTTTTATCAAAACGGACAGTGTTTTCTTCCTTAATGCTCATGCTTTTTGAGGTATCGAGCATTACTGCCAGTCTATTCTGTAGTGGAACCCAACCAGAAACAATCAATGTCGGACCTGTAAGCAGGAAACAAATCAATACGAGCCAGACAAGCCTTATTGTTAAAAGCTTCTTTCTAAGGTCTTTGCCAACGTTTTTTCCTTCAAATTTATCATATGCAAACCAGGCCAGCGGCAAAACAACCAACATTGCCAGAACAAATCCGGCCCAGCCCCATGAGAAATTAACAGCAATAGAGCTTACTGTTCTTACGGAGCCGCAATCAAAACCTAAGAAATTCAAGATATTATGCAACATTGCTAACCTTCTTTTCTATTGGCTTGTTAGCAAAGAAGCATTCTGCCAATGCAAGTAGTATAAGCAGCCATATAGCTGCATTGCTTAAATCATAGCCGTCACGCAAAAGCGCAACCTTTTCCTTAACGCTTTTGCCATTGCCTACCTTCTGTTCCAGAGGAATAAATCTCGGTATTTTTCTTAAATTGATTCTAGTCAGATTGCTTTCTTCAGCAGGAGGATTTACGGCAAATGCACTTACAAGACGCTGACCAACACTGATTTCGTAATAACCGGGCTGTTCAGTATTTCTTGTAGTAAAATGCAAGGCTCCCTTTGTTGAAGTTAAGCCTGTTATACTTTCTTTTGTCCCATCCGGATGCTTCATAACAACAGAGTCGTTGTCGCTGGCTGTGATAATTGCAGAAATAGGCATTCCTGGTCTTGCTCCGTTAATTGTCACGTCATTGGAGGTAATCATATAAATCAAAGCCTGATGCATAAACGGCAGCCATGTTGGCTTAATAGGCCAATTAGACCATTTGTTGTCTGCTGTAAAGGCAACAAGCATAGAACGGCCTCTGCCGCGTTTTTCTTCAACGATACCAGGCAAACCGTGACTCATTCTGCAAAGCAGCATAGCTGTAGGATTTGGCTTTACCTGGAAAAATTCATAAATTTTGGCTCTGCTTGGGTCACCATTGCCATCCTTGCCAAAAATACTGAAAGCAGGATGTCCGAGGTCTATATCAGTCAACTGATAACCAACGCTCTTGCTAACCGCATTACCAACACGCTTGAAAATACGTGCAGGAAGCAGGTAATTTCCCCCAAGATCATCGCTCAGGTGCTTGTTATACCATTCGGGAACAGCTCTGTCACCTAGGAAGGTAATCAGATTACCACCATTGATAACATATTCAGAAAGCTTTTTAATAAAAGCTGTCGGAAGTTGTCTCTGGTTCAGCAGTATTACAGCAGCATAAGCAGCGGGCTCTGCCTTACCTATTTCGCTGACAGAACGTGAATCTACAGTAAAAATATTTTCTTTGCTCTTATTTAGAGGATTTAAAGCAAACTTTATGAAAATATCATCGTAATTATCTGTGTTTCCTGAAGCTTCAGGCTTAATAAGCAGAATCTTACAGGGTTCAAAAACTCTTACAGCCAGATGTCTTTGGTCATCAAGCGGCATAGCATCATTCTGTATGCTTGCTTCAACATGATTCATGCCAGTCTTGGCAAAGGTGCATTCTATTTCACAGATTTTTTCGCTATTGGCTTCAATTTCAACTTCAGAACCGAGTTTTCGTTCGCCATTAATCGAAATGCCAATCTTGCATTTCTGCTTCTTGCCCGTAAAATTAGAAACTGTGACCTTTAAAGGAACCTTACGCCCAATCATTACAACTGACGCATCAATTTCCAAGCCTGTTACAGCCATATTATCCGGTGCTGTTCCACCAACCGGGACCATTACAAGATCAATGCCCTTATCTATTCTTTCAAGGTCATAGCGGTCCACAAATGGCTTCCAAGCTGATTCTGTCATATCTGTTACAACATAAATAGAACGTCTGTAACCCTTGAGAGGAACCAGAAGTTCTAATGCGGGCAAAAGGCCTGATGCCATATCTGTTCCGCCAGCAGTCAGCTTTGCGTTGTTTATACACTGCCTTAAGGCTTCTTTATCCCAGGTTAGCTGGGAAAAGACAAGACCGCCTGGTTCATTTATCAGACCAACTGTTGCCTTGTCACCCTGCCCCATCTGGTCAAGAATATCAAGAGCTCTTGCTCGGGCAGTATTGAATACAGAAACACCCTGATAGGTGCTTCCCATAGACATAGAATTATCCAGAAGAATGACAAATGCAGTTGGTGCAGACGAAGAAACCCCTGCTCCTGCGCTCTGGCCAACAAATGGTCTTGCCAGCGCCATGACTGCCAATATGATGAGACATATTCTCAAAGCCATCAAAAGAAGATTTCGAAGCTTTCTCTGGTGCTGAAGCATTTCAACTGACTTCATAATGAGTCTTAAGCTTGGGAAATCTTTACGAACAGGTGTCTTTTTATAATAAAGATGAAGCCATACCGGTATAGCGATACCTAGAAGACCCAATAAAAACCATGGACTTGCAAAATTCATCTTCTTTACCTTTCTATAACAGCCTGACGGCGAGTAAAGAAGCTTCTTATATTGGCTTCTATCGGCATTGAGGTATCTGCCAGAAGATAATCAATACCTGATTTTCTTAAAGCAGACCTGAAGGTGTTAATCATGTTTCTAATGCGTTTCAGATATTCATTACGCAGAGAAAAAGCGTCTGTAGTGACCTCGGATTTGTCTTCCAAATCTCTGAAAATAGTCATATCATCAAATGGGAAGCTGATTTCATCACGGTCGAGAACATGATAAAGAACTATTTCATGGCGTCTGCTTTTAAGCTGTCGAAGCTTGTTTATAATAACATCAGCATTATCCATTAAATCAGAGAACATAACGAATATGCCTCTCTTTTTCATGGTCTGTCCTACTACGTCAAGGCTTTCACCAATATTAGTCTTCTGGGTAGCTTTTATATTGTCTAATTCGTTGCAAATAGATTTAAGATGGGCAATGCCAGTGCGTGGTCTTATAATTTTTTCAATACCGTCAGCAAAAGTCAACAAACCGACTGAGTCCTGCTGTTTCAGCATCAGATAGGAAAGTGAGGCAGCAAGAGTTGAAGCATAATCAAGCTTACTCATGCTTCCTGCACCTTTATAAGCCATGGAACCGCTTGTATCAAGAATCATGTAACCAGAAAGGTTTGTTTCCTGTTCATGTTCCTTGATGTAGAATTTGTCTGTGCGGCCATAAACCTTCCAGTCGATGTCCTTCAAAGGGTCACCAGGAACATACTGGCGATATTCAGAAAACTCAACATTGAAGCCTTTAAACGGGCTCTTATGCTGACCTTCTATCATGCCCTCCACGACTGTTCGGGCTTTTATTTCCAGATTTGATAAAGAAGCTAAAAGCTCTGGATCAAGAAATCTGGATATTTTGCGGGTCTTATCCATCTATTTACTCTCGACTAAGCCTTAAGCTGCTGGTTCTGTAACTGTTTTAAGAATCTTTTCAATAACAGAATCCGGTGTGATTCCTTCAGCTTCTGCGCTGAAATTAAGCATAATTCTATGGCGTAAAACAGAAGTAGCCAAAGCTCTGATATCTTCACAGGCTACATAATAACGTCCCTGAAGAACTGCTCTTGCTTTTGCGCCAAGAATAAGATATTGGCTGGCACGTGGACCTGCACCCCATGTAATATAGTTATTTACAAAATCGCTGGAAGTCTTAAGATTTGGTCTGGTAGCTTCTGCAATAGCAACAGCATACTTAATTACTCTGTCAGAAACAGGAACTCTGCGAACCATTTCCTGAAGCTCCTTGATTCTTGCAGCATTTATAACCGGCTGCAAATCATCCATAGTTCCGCAGGTGGTGGCCTTAACCATCATTATTTCTTCTTCCTGTGGTGGATATTCAAGGCGGACATTAAACATGAAGCGGTCCAACTGAGCTTCTGGAAGCGGATATGTTCCTTCCTGTTCTATTGGGTTCTGAGTGGCCAGAACAAAGAAGGGTTCTTCTACATCATATGTAGTAGTGCCGCTTGTAATCTTGCGTTCCTGCATTACCTGCAGAAGAGCCGCCTGAGTCTTTGGAGGAGTTCTGTTAATTTCGTCTGCAAGTAAAATCTGCGTAAACAGAGGTCCCTTTACAAAGCGGAAGTTTCTTTCACCAGTCTTTGTGTTTTCTTCGATAATTTCAGTACCGATAATATCGCTCGGCATTAAGTCAGGTGTAAACTGCACACGTTTGAAATCAAGGTCAAGAAGCTTTGCAAGACTATTTACAAGCAAAGTCTTACCAAGACCAGGAACACCAATCAAAAGAACGTGGCCCTTTGCAAAAAGTGCATATAATACTTCTTCAACAACCTTAGTCTGACCAATGAAAACCTTTCCAATCTCAGACATTATTTTCTTATGAACATTCTTTATTTCTGCCAAGGCCTTAGCTTCATCTATAGGAGCCTGTGCACTGGTGTTTTTAATTTCTTCTGCCATAAATAGGGCTACCTCCAAACAAATTCGCTAAAAATCTATCACGATTTACAAAATAGTACAAGTAGGTATTTATGTTGGCCGATTCTCGACCAACGGGGTT
>JAZUDR010000080.1:0-9142 GCA_045639725.1 Candidatus Avigastranaerophilus sp.
CTAAGGAAGATGAACTTCAGACTGCCTTGGAACGCATGCGCGAAGCTATTAATCTTTACCGAAGAGATTGCCGCAATGCTGTTGTTACACAGATTGGTTATGATAATCTTAACTATGTTCCTTTCAGCAAGCTTTGTCCTAGAGGACTGGAATCACTGACCAATGATAGCGAAGATGTGGAAATCATTGTTGATATAAAAGGTGTAACAAAGACGGTAAACTTCAAACATAGAAGATATCTTGACAATATTCCTGTTGACCCATTTGTTGGTCGTCCATGCTGGTTGATTCATGTGGCCTCAGGGACTTGCCGTGCTGCCTACAATCTCCGTTCTGATGGTCCTGCTGGTGGCATTAGTGATGGTAGTGGAAGTAGAGGATTTACTGATTCAGAATTTGGAATGGGAAATCAGGGTATACCAGGACCAGAACCTTTCTGGGAAGGTGTTTTTGATGTTTCCTGTGTGGCTTCAAATACTGTTGATGCTGATGACTATTATACCAGACGTGGCTTCAATATTTCTGTTGATGGCACTCTTTATGAAGATTGGTGAGGAATAAATTATGAATAAAAAAGGTTTTTCTCTTATTGAACTTTTGATTGTTGTCGCAATTATAGCCGTTCTTGCTGGAGTGGCTATTCCATATTACAACGATTATATCATTGACTCGCGAACCTCTGTCCTTCAGAACAATCTTGCCACTATCAGAAAAGCCATAAATCAGTTCAGAGCAGATAACCAGCGTGGTCCAATCAGAGTTAATGTAAAGGTAAAAGATACGGATCCTAGCTATATAGTATCTGGTAAAGATGATCCATTCGATGAACTTGTTAATGGGCCACTGCAGAATATTAATGGTATCTGGGTAAGAAGAAACAATATAAAATATCTAAGCTCAAAGCCAATGCTTATAGACCCTGCAACAGGAGTAGAATTAGATTATTCTCAATTGGAACTGGCTACCGGCAGTTGTTGGTATGGTGGAGATGTAAATGAATTTATCATTAATGATAATTTTGCATATATAGATGCTATAGGCACTACAACGTATCATACTTATTTTGTAAATCCATTCAATTACAAAGGCATTTCTGATGCTCCTGGTGGAGTTGCTTCTAATTCAATGGATTATGTTGATATAAAACTATTCCAGCAATAATTATTTATAAATATAGTTAATTTATTACAAAGCTATGCCGATAAGGATGAGGAAGGATAAACTATAATATCATGGTTAATGATTTCTTAAAACGTAAAAGAATCGGTGAAATTCTCATCGAGATGAATGCTATTACCAACGAACAGTTGGATAAAGCCTTAAAGCGCCAGCCAATCGCCCGCAAGATGATTGGTGAAATTCTTATTGAAGACGGTGCTATTTCTGAAGAAACTTTGTTCAGAGGCTTATCTACTCAGCATGGTATTGAATTCCTTAACCTTGATAATTTTGAACTCAGCAATGAACTGGTTAAGCAGATTCCTGAAAGCTTAATCAAGACCTATAAGTTTATTCCTATCCGCAAAGAACCGAAGTCACTGACTATTGCCGTATTCGATCCTACAAACACTAGAATGTTTGATAGTATCAAAATGGCAACAGGCTTTATGTTTATTAAGTGGGTTCTGGCCACAAAGAGCCAGATTCTTCACATAATAAACGATGTGCTTTATCGTCCGCAGAACGTTCTTGAAAACGTTGCAATTGATGATTTGTTGAAGGATGTTAAGCTTGAATTCAGCAATAACACAACTTCAACCTATCAGGATGGTATAGCCGCCAAGAATACTGATGCTAACCTCGAAGAATTAAAGCGTGAATCAGATCAGACAGCAATTGTTACCCTCGTTCACAAGATTATTCTCGATGCAGTTAAGATGCGTGCATCAGACATCCATATTGAAGCCTTTGAAAAGATTATTCAGGTCAGATATCGTATCGACGGTATTCTCTACGATATTCTTCCTATTGAACGCGCTGCTCATCAGGCTATCATCTCACGTATCAAGATTATGTCCAATCTTGACATTACAGAACGCTTCATGCCTCAGGATGGTAACTTTAAGCTAAGAGTTAAAAACCAGAACATCGAATTCCGTGTTGCTATTCTTCCATCTATTTATGGTCAGAACTGCACTATCCGTGTATTGGACTCTGGTCGTGTTAATCTTAATCTTAAGAGCCTTGGGTTTGCAGAAGACGACCTTCATGTTTTCGAATACAACATCGGTCGTCCTTGGGGTCTGTGTTTGCTTGCCGGTCCAACTGGTTCTGGTAAGACTACAACTCTTTACTCTGCACTTTCTCTCATTAACAGCCGTCAGAAAAAGATTATTACTGTTGAAGACCCTGTTGAATTTAAGATTCCAGGCGTTCATCAGATGCAGGTTATGGAAAACAAGAACGACCCGAATCGTTCTTTGACCTTCGCAAAAGGTCTCCGCTCTATATTGCGTCTTGACCCTGATATCATACTCGTCGGTGAAATTCGTGACTATGAAACTGCTGAAATTACAATTAAGGCTGCATTAACAGGTCATATGGTTTTCTCAACCATCCACGCTAATACAGCTATTGAAACCATCAGCCGTCTTGAAAATATCGGTATCGACCCATATCTCTACGCTTCAGCTCTCTGTCTCCTCGTTGGTCAGCGTCTTGTAAGAAAGATTTGCCCAGCCTGTAAGACTGAAGTTGAAATTACTCCTTATGTTGCTGCCTGTCTCGGTCTTGAAATGAAGGACCTTGAAGGTCATACACTCTATAGAGGTGTTGGCTGCAAGAACTGCAACAATTCTGGTTTCCGCGATAGAACTGGTTTGTATGAAGTTATTGAAGTTAACAACGAATTGAAGGAAATGATCAGCCAGCGTAAGACTACTATGGAACTCCACAGATATTTGAGAGACCATAAGGTAAGAACCTTGTCTGGTTGTTGTCTTGATAAAGTACTTGCCGGGGAAGTTCCGGTAGAAGAATATATTACTATCCACATGGGAAATTAATAAATGTCTAAGATTAAAACAGTCCTGGAAGTAGGAACATATGAAACTCGGTTATTGACGTTTGAATCAGCGTCACCAGGCGAGCTTCATCTCAAAAAGTGTTTGTCTGTAAATACTCCGAGAGATTACGTTGCTTCTACCTATATCGAGCTTCCGATTATGGATGCCGTTCCTGTTAAAGCGAATATAGCTTCTCTTATCAAAGGAGCTGGACTGTCTTACGAAAATATTCTTCTAATGCTTCCGGACCATACCGCAATTTCTGAATTGATGGTAGCTCCTCCAAGATACTCGACAAAAGAAACTGAAGATGCCATAAAGGAAGATCTTGAACCAATCATGCCTTTGCCTTTCGACAATTGGCATATTATTCATCAGTCTATAGGTAATTTCGAAGACGACGAAATTACTTATATTATGGCAATTCTTAAAAATAATCTTCTTGAAATTGGTGGAATAGTGCAGAAGGCTGGTCTGAATCCAGTGGCTGTTGATACTAATTTCCTCAATTCTGCTAACCTTATTGAAGATTATCTTATCAGCCCAGATAATAAAGGCAAGAATATCTGCCTCATTCAGCTTGGTCATGAATCTACTTCTATCGGTATCTTCAAGGATGGCATGCTTAGAGCAATGCAGAACAGACCAGTCGGTGGTTATGACTTTACTCGCCAGATTAGCCGTCACTTCCATGTAACAGAAGAAGATGCTGACCAGTTTAAGCGCAATGAAATATTCTTCCTGCCAGAATTCACACCGGAACAGGATGTTCAGTATAACTATACAGTTATTAAGAACGTATTTGCCGTTCTTTGCCGTGAAATATTCAGTGCAATTGAATTGTATCTCACTAAGTTCAGAGAATTTACCATCCACGAAGTTATTATTTCTGGTGGTGGTGCTAATTTTGAAAATATCAGCGTAATGCTGGCCGCTAACCTTAATACACCTGTAAGAAGGATTTGTGATTTGTATCAATTATATTCTAATGGCAATCTTGTTGGTGATGCAGAAAAGAATTCCTTGGCTGCAGCATGTGGTTGCTTTATGAGGGAGTAAGTTAATATGAAATACCAGTTTGACCTGCTTCCAGAAGAATACAAAAGCGCGCCACGTGACAATATAGGCATTGTTATCGCTATTATTGTTATTGCTGTGACAATAATGTCTATTAGTGCTGCTACAATCAAAAATAAAGCTGCTTTCTCCAAGATTGATAAGCAGATTAGTCAGAAAGACAGTGAATTAAGAAGGATTATTGATGAAACTAGTGCTAAGCAACCGCCTACTGCTAGTATTAATCAGTTGTCTAATAGTATCAATTTTATCAATAGTAATCTTGATACTCCTGCAACCGATGCTGTTGCTTTTCTCACATCGTTAGAAGCTTGTGTGCCGGAAAGCGTAATCATCAGAGATCTTAATCCGAAGAAACTGAACGACTTGTCTGTTCCTTTTGTTATCAACGGTGAAGCCTCAACAATTCAGGATATGCTTGAATTCTGTAACAGACTTAACCGTAGTGGCAAATTCAAGGCAATGCTTAAGAGTAATCAAAGTGGCGTTGTTGCTGAACGTATTATTGTGAACTTCATTCTTGATTTCCAGTATAAACCAACAGCAAAGTGATAAAGGAATAATATTGTGAAGACAAAATTACAATCTACAATTGAAAGAGTTGTCACATACGGGCTGATAGTTGCTGGTATATTGGTGATGATATATTTCTTTGGTTCAGCAAATAAGCGTCAGAAAGATGAAGTAGTCAAAAAGAATGCTGAAATAGCTTCTCTTGATAGCCAGATTGCTAAGGCTAAGGATGACCTGGAAGTTAGAATTGACCAGGTAAAGAGCATTGAAGAACAGCTTAAGGAAAAAACCAAAGAAGTAAACGATAAATTCGAAAAGCTTCTTGAAAACCGTGATAGCTATACCTTGTTCATTGAACAGGTTCAGCGCAAAGCAAAAGCATTAGATATTCTGATTCAGAATTCTACTTACGATGCTCCTACACTTTCAAATACATCAAAGTATCTTGAATTTAAGTTTGGGGCTACTGTTTCCGGGCAATACAATAAAATGAAGAAGTTCCTGTGGGAGGTAGAAAATGCCATGGGACGTCTTGTAAAGATTGGTAATCTGGAAATAGTTCCTCCAATCACCGATAAGCAGGGTAATATCAGTATGAAGCTTACCCTTTCAACCTTTTTCTTGCCTTAATATCGAGGTTATACTATGCAGCAAAAAGATCAAAGCTTAATTGAGTTAATTAAGGGTAATAAGCTTGTTGCCTGCGGTTGCGCAGGTATATTGCTTATTCTGCTTCTTGATACCTTCGTTCTCAGACCAGCAAGAAGAGCTAAGGAATTGGAAAAGCAGGGTGTGAAACGTGCAGCTGCAACTTCAACTGTTACAGCCAGAGCAACTTCAAGTAGCTCACAAAAAGGTGCATCAGCCAGAACTCCAATTAAGCCGGCAGCTCCTATTGCCCAGCCGACCTATCCACAGCTTTCTCCGAATATTGTTAATAGATTTGCTGCTAATACAGTATATCCATACAAAAACAGCAGAAATATTTTCAAGGAAATAGAACAGCCTGTTACTATCGTTGAAGCTGTTCAGGAAGTTATTGAAGAAGTAATAGAAAAACCAGATATCTCTTATCATGGTTTCTTTACCGTTGGAAACGATAGGGTTGCAATTCTTCGCAGTTCTGATGAAGTTTTGCTCACCAAGGTCGGAACCAAGGTTCGCAGTACCAGCTTCAAACTTGCTTCTATTACGCCAGAAAAGGTTGTCATTTCTGACCTTTCTGAAAAATTGAGAGATTTTGAAATTTCATTAGCAGATGAGACAGAATCAAATTAAGGGGATGTCTAGGTTATGGATAAATCAACATTAAAGAAGCTTTTCCAGGATAAAGATAAAAGTGTTCGTTTGTTTTGTCTAAAAAGTATTGTTAAATACAATATGACAGATGTTGATGAGTTCCTGCTTGAGGCATTGCGCGACGGACGCCCCGAAATTGTTATTGCTGCAATGAAGGCTTCTTCCAGAACAAATAGTGAAGAAGTGCTGAAAATGATTGTAACATATCTGGCTTCTCCGAATGGAATTTTACGTCATGAAGCTTTGTATGCTCTTAATCATCGAGATTTCCAGTTCGTAAAGGACGCTCTTTGTGAATTCTTAAGAGAAGAAGAAGACACCTCACTTGTTGCTACAGCAGTTATGGTTATTGGTAACTATAAGTCTGCTGAATTTGTTCCTCTGTTGAGAGCATTCCTTGAATATAATGACGACAGAGTCAGAGCAAATGCTGCTGAAGCTCTCGGATATATTAATGGTCCTGAAATTGTTGATGTTTTAAAGTCATTGGTTCAGGATTCCAATAACAGAGTCAGAGCTAATGCTATTAAGGCTTTGTGGGAAAAAGGCATTAGGTTCGGTCTCAATAATCTGGCTGATGAACTGCGTTCTCCCAATACAAGAAAACGTGCTTCAGCTGCTTATATTTTGGGTGAAATCAAGGAAGAACGTTCATTAGACCTCTTGGTTGGCTTACTGAACGACGTATCTCCAACTGTTAGAAACCGTGCTGTTCTCAGTATTGAAAAAGTAGGCTCACCACGAGTAATTGCACACCTTGTTGATGCTTTTATACGTGAAGAAGAACCAGCTATCAGAGAAACAATCATCGCTGTAGCATTAAAGCTTAGCGTTGATGTTGCCATGGCCAGACTTACCGAAAAATATACCAGAGAAGAAAACTCTAGAAATAGAGCTATGATTGTTAGATGCTTAGGCTTGTCAGCTATTCCACAGACCTTGCCATTACTGGCTATGGGCTTGAAGGATTCTGATTCCAGAGTTAGAGCTAATGCTGTTGAAGCAATCGGCTTATTGAATGATGCACAGGCTGTCGAACTTTTAATCCCATTGCTGAACGACCAGAATAATCGTGTTCGTAGCAATGCAGCAACAGCTTTATGGAAGCTTGGTGGAACCGGTGCCATTGTAACCTTGAAGCAAATGATTCAGTCAAATCATAAACAGATGAGATCTTCTGCAGCATGGGCACTTGGAGAAATTGGCGCATTGCAGTTCAATGACGTATTACAGGAGCTTACAGGGGACGCTGACCCAGATGTTAGAAGATGTGCACTAAAAGCACTAGCAAAAGTTTCTAAAATATCATAAACTATAGGCGGACATACTTAGAAATTTCGAGGAAGTCATGCGCCGCTTAAAAAATAATATAACCATATCAGCTATAATTGTTTCTGCCTTAGCAGCAGATTTGTGTTTCTGTTCTCCTGTTTTTGCCCAAAGCGATGAAGCAAAAGAATTCAATCGCAAAGGGCTTACAGCCTTAGAAGCCGGTCGACACGGCGAAGCCGTTCAACTCTTGAAAAAGGCTATGGAATTAGAGCCTAAGTGGGGAGAACCTTGTTTTAATGCCGCTCGTCTACTTCGCTTAGTTGGCAAGAGAGAAGATATGACGAAGATGCTTCGTAAGGCTAATGGGGTTGAACCATCTAATCCAACCTATGCCGAAGAATATTTGAAGGTTCTTAACGAAGATCTTGATAAGGCTGAAAAAGAAGCCAATAACGATGAAATAACCAGATTGCAGGATGAAATTATTAGAGTAAATCCTGGCGATTTGAAGGTAGGATTAAAGCTCATCGAAAAGCATATTAAGCTTGAAGAAAATGACGAGGCTTATGCTGCTGCTCAGGATTTGATAGAAAGAAATTCCAGACATCGTTCTCAATATGATGTTAAGGAAATGGGCGAACTCTATTATCATGCTGCCAAAATGGCCTTTGAAAGAGGCGAATTGCGCAATGCCAAGAGCTACTGCGACAATGCAAGAAAATTCAACTTTGATAAGAAAAAAGAAGCTGAAGAATTCTTGAAAGAAATAAAGGCAAACGTGGATAATCGCGTTAATGGTATTCTTGAAGAAGCTACAGAAGCCCAAAAGTCTGGTAATCATGAAAAGGCAATGTCTTTGCTTAAGGAAGCAGAAGAAATTCAACCAGATAATGAAGCTATCAAGACAGCATTTGTTCAATTTGCTGATGATGAAGATATCAATAAATTCATTACTAAGGCTAAGGGGTTTAATGCAAACGATCGTTGGCTTGACGCTCGTGAAGTTTTATTAAAGCTTCAGGAAAAATATCCTGAAAATCCACAAGCTAAGAAGATGCTTGCAGATTTGGCTCCCAAAGAAGCAGCTCTATTAAAAGCTATTGGGATGCCAGACATTCCTACCACTGCCGAAGAACGTAAAGGTGTCCTGCTAGGCTTTAAAAATAGTGGTATTGAATTTTTTGAAAACAAAAATTATAAATCCTGTGTTTCTCAGCTTAATAAAGCTTTGGCATTGATTGCTGAAGATAAGACCTTAAATAGTCATAAATCCGAAATCGATGAACTATTAAAGAAAATCGATGAAATGGATAGAGACAAGGCCAACTGGATGAAGGCTGTTGATGCACGTAACTCTGGTGAATATGAAGACGTTATAAAGCTTTTGAAATCACTTCCCGCTGATTACGATATTCAGTTGGACAGCTATTTGGCAGAAGCTTATTATAAAACAGGCGATACCGAAAAAGCAGAACAATATGGTCTTAAACAGCTTGGTAAACAGCCAGAAAACAACCGTGCAAAATTTATCCTTGGTTGTGTTTATCTTGACGCTAACGATAACGAAAGAGCATATAAATACTTTACTGAAGTATATGATTCTGACCCGGAATATCCCGAAATAGGTGATAAACTAGCAGCATCAAGTGCAAAACATGCTCCAATGGCTTTTGCTGTCATTATTCTGGTTTTGTTGGCATGGATTGCATGGAAGATGAAAAAGAATCTTCCTATCTATACCAAGAACTCTATGATTAGTAAAGCTAAGAGCTATTTCAAGAAGGAAGACTGGGACACTTGTCTGGAAGAACTTCAGAAGGTTAGACACTCAGCTTACTTGAATAATGCTGATACATTTGAAATTGCTAAGTTGTCTGCTCAGTGCTATCTGAAGAAGGGTAGATATGACCTGGCTGTCGGAGAATGTAATCATTTGATTTCTTTGTCTCCGAAGAGCGAAGAAGCGTATCTCTGGG
>JAZUDR010000081.1:0-2530 GCA_045639725.1 Candidatus Avigastranaerophilus sp.
AACTATTGAAGAGGATTTGGAAAAGAAATCAGATAAGCTTGATATTGAATTTGAAGCTGTAGAATAACGGAGATTTTTAATGAAAAAATTTGTTGCTATATTAATTTCTATTTTTGTAGTTATTGGATTGATTGTATGGGCTGTTGTTGCTAATTCTGGTAAAAAACCTCTTGCTTTTACCACAGCCTCTATCACTAAGGGCGATATTGTTAATTCTATTTCATCTTCAGGCTCTCTGGCTGCTCTTAATACTGTTGAAGTCGGCACAGAAGTCAGCGGTAAGATTACTAAAATCTATGTTGATTTCAATGATGAAGTAAAAGAAAATCAGCTTATTGCTGAAATTGATGACTCTACTGTAAAAACACAGGTTCTTCAGGCAAAAGCTAACCTTGAAAGCGCAAAGGCTAGTCAGCTTGGTATTTATGCTTCACTTAAGAATCTTCAGGCTTCTATGATTACTGCCAAGTCTGATATCGTTTCCAGCGAAGCAAATCTTAAAAAGGCTGAAATATCTCTCAAGGATGCTGAACGCAACTATAACAGAATTAAAGAACTCTATGACAGAAAGCTTATTGCTAAGTCCGAACTGGATTCTGCAGAAACCAGCCGTGATACTGCAAGAGCTTCATTAGAATCTTCCAAAGCAAGCCTTCAGAGTTCTAATGCAAAGATTCAGTCTATCAATGCTCAGATTGAAGGTCAGAATGCTGATCTCGAAAGCCAGAATGCGCGTATTGCCATGAATGAAGCACAGCTTGCTCAGGCAGAAATTGATTTGGCCAGAACAAAGATTTATTCACCAATCAGCGGTGTTGTAATCACAAGAGACGTCGATGTTGGTCAGACTGTTCAGGCTAGCTATCAGGCTCCAAAGCTTTTCACAATTGCCCAGGACCTTCGCCTTATGCAGATTGATACCGCTGTAGACGAAACTGATATTGGTGTTGTAGAAAAAGGTCAGAAGGTAACATTCACTGTTGATGCTTATAAGAACAAAACCTTCGACGGTGTTGTTCATCAGGTAAGACTTTCTCCAAATGAAAGCTCAAGTGTTGTTACATATTCTGTAATGGTTAATGTAAACAATCCAGAACTCCTTTTGAAGCCAGGTATGACTGCTAATGCAGAAATACTTATCAGTGAAAAGAAAAATGTCCTTCGTATGCCGGCAAAGGCTATGTATGTAAAGACTAGCGAAGAAATGAAGAAGGAAATGAAGGCTGCTCAGAAGAATATAACTGCTACTGGTTCGGTTCTTGTATGGGTAAAACCAGATAATACTGCAAAGCCAACACTCAAGACTGTAGCCATGGGCTTCCAGAATTCAGACTTTGTTGAAGTTCTTGATAGCAGCGAAATAAAAGAAGGCGATAAGGTTGTTATTGGGGTAACTGGTATTGAAACTGGAACCCAAAAGAATGGTCGCAGTGGTCCACCTCCAAGAATGTAACTTAGGAGGAAATAGTCATGGGATTAGAAAAACCTAAGGAAGTTTTGTTACAGGTCAAAGACCTGCGAAAGATTTATCAGATGGATGGGGTTTCCGTTCATGCCCTTAGAGGTATTAATGTTGAGTTTTATAAGCATGAATTTACCTCTATCATGGGCACTTCTGGTTCTGGTAAATCTACGCTAATGAATATTCTTGGCTGTCTCGACAAGCCAACTTCTGGCAGCTATTACATAGAAGGGGAAGACGTTTCCAAATTTTCCAAGGACCAACTGGCTCTTGTTCGCAATCGAAAGATTGGCTTTGTTTTTCAAGGATTCAATCTTCTTTCTAGAACCAGCGCTGTAGAAAATGTCGAATTGCCAATGGTTTATGCCGGTGTTCCAGCTGCAGAAAGACGTAAGAGGGCTATGGCTGCTCTTGAATCTGTGGGTTTGAAGGGTAGGGAAAACCATCATTCAAATCAGCTTTCCGGCGGTCAGCAGCAGCGTGTTGCAATTGCCAGAGCCATTTGCAATGATCCATCTGTTATTCTTGCTGACGAACCAACTGGTAACCTTGACTCTTATTCAAGCATCGAAATTATGGGTATTTTCCAGAGATTGAACCGTGAAAAAGGTATTTCAATCGTTCTGATTACCCATGAACCAGATATTGCTGAATATACAGACAGAATGGTTAAAATCGTTGACGGTCAGATTGTTCAGGACGTTCGCAATAATAATGTTCTTATTGCTTCTGAAGAAATCAAAAAACATAAGAAGCCTGGAACAGAAGTATATGACGAGGGGGCTAAATAATGGGATTCCTAGGAATTATTAAATTAGCTTTCATAAGCCTCAACAGAAACAAGATGCGTTCTTTCCTGACTGCTTTAGGCATTATCATTGGTGTTGCCTCTGTTGTTGGAATGGTAGCGCTTGGACAGGGAGCCTACAACTCTGTTCAGGAAAATATCTCCAAAATGGGCACTAATCTTATTATGGTTATGCCAGGCAGTTCCAATAGACGCGGTATGCATGGGGCAAGAGGCTCTATAAGTCGGAGGCCAAGCGGTCTTAGGAAGACAAGTTGCCC
>JAZUDR010000082.1:0-2998 GCA_045639725.1 Candidatus Avigastranaerophilus sp.
TGAAACTGACTACGAAAATCTGCGCAAGAAGGCCAATGTGGCAGAAGCAGCCAGTATTGTAGGCTATGACGGTAAAGCTATTAAAAAACAGTTGAACAAGGTCATAGACGAAAACGAAAAAATGAACAAACAACTACAAGACTTGGACCTGTAACTGGAAATCCTCCAAAACCCCCTTTGGTAGAGAGCAGTTCTCAAGAACCCCCTTTGGTAAAGGGTAGTTTCCTAGAACCCCCTTTGGTAAAGGGGGGTAGGGGGGATTTCCACACCAAACCCGAATATACAACCAAATCCAAAAACTTTATAACTATGAGCACTCAATCAAAAACAGCAGAACAACTAATCGCAAAGGTTAAGAGCTCTTCCTTGAAGGAAGAAGAAAAAGCCGTTCTCGTAATGGCCTTAGAGAGTATGGTAGACATACCGGAGGGGCACTACGTAATGGGCAGCGCCGGAAGAGTTGGTCTTTGGGCACTGTTGGGTATAGGTGGTGAAGTAGGGCATCAGCCTGATGAAGGCGAATATCAGACCGATGTTAAACCTTTCTGTATTTCGAAATATGCTGTTACTCAGGCTCTATATCAGGCTGTTACAGGTGAAAATCCCTCAAGACATACCAATGCTCAATACCCAGTAACTAATGTAAGCTGGGGTCAGGCTGTTGCGTTCTGCGAAAAACTCAATGAAATGGCTGACGAGTTACTTCCTGATGGTATGAGATTTGGGCTGCCAACCGAAGAACAGTGGGAATATGCCTGCAGAGCAGGCACCACAACTGCATTGAATAATGGTAAGAATCTTACTGCCAAAAAAGGCAGTCTGCCAGAATTAGATGAAGTTGCCTGGTATGAAAAAAATTCTGAAGAACATCCACATCAGGTTGGTCAGAAAAAGCCCAATGACTGGGGACTTTACGATATGCATGGCAATGTCTGGGAATGGTGCAGCAGCATGTATTATTTTGACTTAGGCGATATCCCTGAGGAAGAATCAGAAAAGGATAAAGCCCTCAGACGAAAGTGCGCCCGTGGTGGTAGTTGGCACAGCAGGCCGTCCAGATGCCGTTCTGCGCAGAGAGGCAATTTTTATGCTGATACACGCAGTGACCGTATCGGCTTCCGCTTAGCAATTATCAACAAAAATAATGAATGAGCCTTCGGCTATGAATGCAACCTTCGTTCGATGAATGATTCGGCTTTGCCGAATATGAATGAGGCTATTGCTATAGCTACTATACGCTACGCTAAGCAGGTAAGCCAACTACTTCTAAAAAAGTCTGTTTAGCGAAGCATATTAAAGAAATAGGCGTAGCCTCATTCATATTTTGCGTAAGCAAAATCATTCATAATCGGCGCAGCCGATTAATTCACAGGCCGAAGGCCTCATTCATTGTTTACTGGTTTTACATAAGAAAAGTTGTCTTTGTTGTGGTGTTCATAGTATAATGTACCAAATAATGTCTTGTTATTAGGTACATTTATGAGCGAAAATAAGTCAAAATTTAATATAGAAGAACTCGTTAAAAAGATAGAAAGCGGTGACATGTCTCTGCTGGTTGTTGCTGGCTTTGTTATGATTGTTCCGGTCATAGCTATACTGATTCTTACCAATGGCCCGAAGGGCGGTAAGAGAATAAGCCAGGAAAAGATGAAGAGCATGGTTCATCGTAAAAATGTATTCAATTTTGGAACAGCCGATAAAAATGGTAAAAGCAGTATCCCATCCGGTGGTATGCGCTCAGGCAGTTCCAGCGGTTCTTCTGGCTGGTTCTCAGAACGTTCACCAGAACAGGTTGTTAATGATGAAATTGAACAGGCCATGAAGGCTGTCGAAAGAAGCATGGCTAATGTAGAAGCACCGATGAACCTTACTGGTGATGAAAAAGCCATGTATGAAGCCGAACACAACTTTTACCTTTGTGAAGCCAATGGTGCTATAGAAAGCCGTGATTTTGCTAAGGCTGAACAATGCATAAAGCAGGCTCTTGAACAAGGCAAGGATAATGATTATCTGACGGCTTATGCTTATGCTTCTCTGTGTGCTTTATATGAAGCTTCCGGTGATAAAAAGAAGCTGGAAGAAGCCTACAAGATGTATATTGAAGCTGTTAGCAAATTACCGGAGGAACTTGGCGGCGGTAATATGAAGGCTATAGTTCGTGACGCTTATCAGTCCATGCAGGCCTTAGCTAAGCAGGCAGACCAGGGTAAGATTGCTGAGGCTCTTTCCAATAATCCCATTGCTATGAACAGCAACAGTGGAAACGTAGACTTTAAGCAGGTCTACCAGAATTTCCCGATAAAATATAAATGAGGTGCAGAATGAAAGCATTTTATAAGAATAAGAAAAACAGAGCAGGTAGTGCTTTTATAATCGTAATCGGTGTTCTTGCTGTAATCATTTTTGCATCCACAATGTTTATGTCGGGAACTATTGAAGAAAGTCGCCAGACCTCAATGTCCATCAGAGGACTCCATGCAACCTCTCTTGCTGAAGCTTCTCTGGAACGCGCAATGCGTATACTTTCAGAAAAGATAAATCAGGTTGATCCTGATAAGGCTACCAAGGACGATCTTGGCATTAAGCTTCGTATGCCTGCTAATGAAGGCTCTTCAACAATGGGACAGAGTGAAAACTTCGGAACAGACAAACAGTTGAATCTTTCCGAAGACATGAAAAAGGAAATGGTTCTTACTAAGGTTGAATTGCAGCCGAACGGTGAAACAGAGCTCGACGAACTGGTTGATTTCATGACCGATAAAGGCGCAAAATCCTATGAAGTAACAGTAAAGGCAAAGATTTCACAGGCCTTCAGAAACTCTCCTGGTAAGGATTATAGTGATTATAAGGTTCCAGGCGTTGATATTGAATGGAACACAAGATACGATGTAAAGAACTTCCTTGACGGAAAAGGCTATTCTGCTTTTGAAATCAAACTCCCGTCAGGCATGAAATGGCTTAAGTTTTCTATCCCTATTAAGATTGGTGCTATTAAGCT
>JAZUDR010000083.1:0-16695 GCA_045639725.1 Candidatus Avigastranaerophilus sp.
GACCACCTTTCTAACAGACGTATCAGACGCTGCGGCGAATTGCTCCAGAATCAGTTCCGTATTTCTCTCACCAGAATGGAACGTGTTATCAAGGAAAGAATGACAATTCATGACCTCGATAGCTATACTCCACAACTGTTAATCAATACTAGACCAGTATCTGCAGTTGTAGATGAATTCTTCGGTAGTTCTCAGTTGTCTCAGTTCATGGACCAGAACAACCCATTGGCCGAACTTACTCATAAGAGAAGACTTTCTGCCCTTGGTCCTGGTGGTATCAAACGTGATAGAGCTGGTTTCGAAGTTCGTGACGTTCACCCAACCCATGACGGTCGTATCTGTCCTATTGAAACTCCTGAAGGTCCAAACGCAGGTCTTATCGCTAGCTTGGCAGTATTTGCAAAGGTTGACGATTACGGCTTCCTTACCACTCCTCTCTGCAAAGTAGACAAGAAGACTGGCCTTATCCATTATGAAAATATGGAATATAAGGATGCTTATGATGAAGACCGCTATAAAGTTGGTCAGCCAGACTGCTACATCAGCAATGATGGTCGCATCCTCGACGATAGAATTCCAGCCAAGTATTACAGCGATGACTACGAATTCGATTACTTGCCAAAATCTGAAATCGAATACATGAAGTATTCTCCACTTCAGATGATTTCTGTTGCATCTGCTTTGATCCCATTCCTTGAACACGATGACGCCAACCGCGCATTGATGGGCACAAACATGCAACGTCAGGCTGTTCCATTGATTCAGACTGAACCAGCTTATGTTGGTACTGGTCTTGAACCTAAGGCCGCTCACGACTCTGGCGCCGTTGTTCTCAGCAGAAGCAAAGGTACTGTTTGCTATGTTGACGCAGAATGCGTAAAGATTCAGCGCCCAAGCCGCCGCAAAGATGATGAAAAGATTCCTGTAACTGAAGCTGCTTTCCGTAAGATTCAGGGTCGCAAGATCATGGATACTATCGTAGACGAACTTACAGGCGAAATCATTATCGAAGCTGGTCAGCCACTCGATATTACTTATCTCTCTAAGATTAAAGCTGTAACTGATGAAGTTAGACTTCAGCAGGAATCAGTAGATACTTATAAACTCCAGAAGTTCGTTCGTTCTAATCAGGGTACTTGTATCAACCAGATTCCAACCGTAAAGATTGGCGACAAGGTTGCTCCTGGCACCGTATTAGCCGACGGTCCATCCACTTCAAATGGTGAACTTGCTCTTGGTAGAAACTGCTTAATCGCTTTCATGCCATGGGAAGGCTATAACTACGAAGACGCCATCACAGTATCTGAAAGAATGGTTACTGACGACGTTCTGACTTCAATCCATATTGAAGACTACGAAACCGATGCACGTGACACTAAGCTTGGTCCGGAAGAAATCACTCGCGACATTCCAAACGTTGGTGAAGAAGCTCTTAAGAACCTCGACGAAAACGGTATCATCAGAATCGGTTCTGAAGTTGAAGCCGGTGACATCCTTGTTGGTAAAGTAACTCCAAAGGGTGAAACTGAACTCACTGCAGAAGACAAACTCCTCAGAGCTATTTTCGGTGAAAAGGCTCGTGAAGTTAGAAATACTTCTCTCACCGTTCCACACGGTGAACGCGGTAAGATTGTTGACATCATGATTTTCGAACGCGATAAGGGCGACGAATTACCATACGGTGTTAACAAGCTCGTTCGTGTATATATTGCTCAGAAGCGTAAGATTACAGTCGGCGATAAGATCGCTGGTAGACATGGTAACAAGGGTGTTATCTCCAGAATCGTTCCAATTCAGGATATGCCATACCTTGCTGATGGTAGACCAGTTGATATCATCCTGAACCCACTCGGCGTTCCTTCTCGTATGAACGTTGGTCAGGTTCTTGAAACTCACCTTGGCTGGGCTGCAATGCACCAGAACAGACGTTATGCTACATCTTGCTTCAACAAGGGTAGAAACGTATTCACAGTAATCGATACTTCTAAGGGTAAAGAAAAGATTAGCCATATCGAATACGATCACGTTGTTAAGAACGAAGACTTCGTATTTGACCAGCTCAAAGAAGTTAATGAAAAAGATCCATTGCATCTTGTTGACGAATACGGTAAGGCCACTCTCTACGATGGTAGAACTGGTGAACCATTCGACAAGAAGATTATGGTCGGTGTAATGTACATCATCAAATTGCACCACTTGGTTGACGATAAGATGCACGCCCGCTCAACCGGTCCATACAGCCTTGTTACTCAACAGCCTCTCGGTGGTAAAGCCCAGTTCGGTGGCCAGAGATTCGGGGAAATGGAAGTTTGGGCTCTCGAAGCTTACGGTGCTGCTCACGTTCTTCAGGAAGTTCTTACTGTTAAGTCAGACGACGTTGAAGGTCGTGTTCAGGTTTACGAAACCATCATTAAGGGTAAGACAATTATGAAGCCTGGTATCCCAGAATCCTTCAAGGTTGTTGTATCTGAATTGCAGTCTCTCGGTCTCCAGATGGACCTCAAGAAGAATGCTGAAGACGTTACTATTGATGAAGGCGGAGAACGTGTAATGCTCGCTGATTCCGACGAAGACGATTGGGCAGAAGATACTTCTGATATGGATGAAGAAGATATTTTCGGTGAAGGCAGCGATGAAGATGAAGAAGATGAAGATCTTGATTCATCTGATGAAGAATAATCACTATCCGGTGTTAGCATAAGGAAGGAGACATAATAATATGTTAGATATGGACAAGTTCGATGCTCTACAAGTTAGCATCGCTTCTCCTGAAAAAATAAGATCTTGGTCTTATGGTGAAGTAAAGAAACCAGAAACTATTAACTACCGTACGCATAAACCGGAACGTGACGGTCTGTTCTGCGAAAAGATATTCGGGCCTCAGAAAGACTTCGAATGTTTCTGCGGTAAATATAAGAGCGTCCGCTATAAAGGTATCGTTTGCGAAAGATGTAATGTAGAAATCACTAACTCTTCAGTTAGAAGAGAAAGAATGGGTCACATTCAGCTGGTTACTCCAGTTGGTCACATTTGGTATTCAAAGGGCAGCCCAAACTACATTGCACTTCTTCTCGACATCTCTGCTAGAGACCTCGAAAAGGTTCTCTATTTCCAGAGCTATATCGTAATCGATCCAGGTAACCTGCCACTTTCTAAGAAGCAGCTTCTCCCAGAAGAAGGAACTGCCGGTGAAATGGGTTACCGTGAACTTCGCGAAAAATACGGCGATATGTTCACTGCAAAGATGGGTGCAGAAGCAATCAAGGAATTGCTCGCTGAAATCGACCTTCAGAAGCTCGAAAAAGAACTTACTGATCAGCTTAAGACCTCTACTGGTACTAAGAGAACTCACCTTCTCAAACGTATGGAACTGGTTAAGATGTTCTCTAAGTCTATCAGCCGCCCAGAATGGATGATTCTTGATGTAATCCCAGTTATTCCACCAGATCTGCGCCCAATGGTTCAGTTGGATGGTGGTAGATTTGCTACATCAGACCTCAACGACCTTTACAGACGTGTTATCAACAGAAATAACCGTTTGAAGAGATTGATCAAGCTTCAGGCTCCAGACATCATTATCAAGAATGAAAAGCGTATGCTTCAGGAAGCTGTTAACGCTCTTATCGATAACGGTCGCCGTGGCAAGCTTGTTACTGGCCCAAGCAACAGACCTCTCAAGTCTTTGACTGACATGCTCAAAGGTAAACAGGGTCGTTTCAGACAGAACCTCCTTGGTAAACGTGTTGACTACTCTGGCCGTTCTGTTATCGTTGTTGGTCCAAGCCTTAAGATTCATCAGGCCGGTCTTCCAAAGAAGATGGCTCTTGAACTCTTCAAGCCTTTTGTAATGCAGAAACTCCAGGCTAAGGGTATTGCTGCTAACATCAAGAGTGCTAAGAAGATGATTGAACGCGAAAGAGATGAAGTATGGGACGTACTCGAAGAAGTAATCAAACACCATCCAATTCTCCTGAACCGTGCACCAACTCTCCACAGACTTGGTATCCAGGCCTTCGAACCAGTTCTTATTGAAGGTAAGGCAATCAGAATTCACCCACTAGTTTGTACAGCATTCAACGCTGACTTCGACGGTGACCAGATGGCTGTTCACGTTCCACTGATGCTTGATGCTCAGGTCGAAGCCCGTATGCTTATGATGGCTTGCAACAACATCCTCAAGCCAGCTAACGGTGAACCAATTTCTGTTCCAACACAGGATATGACCATTGGTCTCTTCTATCTCTCTGTAGAAAAGACTGCTTATCCGGATTATCCAAAGATGACTCTCAAGCTCGACAAGGGCATGAAGTGGAAACAGCTCCTTCTCAACGAAGGTCGCCCATGCGATTTCAAGCTTGCTGAAGAAATCAATGACGAACTTAAGGTTGGCTACGAATTCAATAATGCTGAAGACGTTGAAAAACTCACTGCTTCTGGCGCTAAGTCTATCGTAGTTTACAGACCTCAGGTATTCTCAAGCCTTGAAGAAGCTCGCACAGCTTATGACACTAAGTCTTTCAACCTCCAGTATCCAATTTACTTGAAGAAGAAACTTGTATGCGGCTTCAAGGAAGAAGAAGGCGAAGAATATTTCAAGACCACTATCGGTCGTGTAATATTGAACGACGCTTTGCCAGAAGATTTCCCATTCCAGAATATGCAGATTAAGAAGGGTAACCTTCCTGTTCTCATTAAGATGGTATATAACAAATATGATTTGTTTGTTGTTGACCATACTCTGGATGCTCTTAAGGCTCTCGGCTTCAAGTATGCTACAACCTGTGGTATTACAATCTCTATTAAGGACCTTATTGAACCACCGAAGAAGGCTGACATTATTGCTAAGTCTGACGACAAAGTTGCTAAGATCCGTGATAGATGGGTTAAGGGCGAAATCAGCCGCGATGAAAAGAAACAGGCTGAAGTTGAAGTTTGGACTAAGACAACTGCCGACGTAACAGACGACCTTATCCATACTCTTGAAGATGACGCTAGATACGGCGATTACAACTCAGTTTACATGATGGCTTACTCAGGCGCCCGTGGTAACTGGGATCAGATGCGTCAGTTGGCTGCAATGCGTGGTTTGATGTCAAATCCACGTGGTGATATTCTTGCATTCCCAATTAAGTCTAACTTCTGTGAAGGCTTGAACCAGTCAGAATACTTCATTTCTACATACGGTGCTAGAAAGGGTCTCGTTGACACCGCTCTCAGAACCGCAGACTCTGGTTACCTTACTAGAAGACTTGTTGACGTTGCTCACGACGTTGTTATTACCTGTGCAGACTGTGGCACTGAAAACGGTGTTGAAGTTTCTGCAATCAGACAGAACAGAACTGGTAACAACATCATGATCGATGACATCATGGTTCCGATCAGCAAACGTATTACAGGCAGAGTTCTTGCCAAGCCGATTATCAACTATGAAACCGGTAAGGTTCTCACCTTCAAGCACGGTGACAAGGAAATCGTTTGTGATGCAGGTCTCTACTGCACTGATGATATCGCTAAGGATATTGAAGATCATTGCGAAGTTATTATTCCTATCGATAAGATCACTACCGAAATGGTTTGTGCTGAACAGATTATCGACCCGAAGACTAACTACCTTGTTCTCAGACCAGACAGACAGTTCAACGAATACGTTCTCAACAGAATGCGCGAATCTGGCTACACTGAATGTAAGGTTAGAAGCAAAATCGTTATGCGTTCTCCACTTACCTGTCATTCAAAGACTGGTATCTGTCAGATGTGCTACGGCGCCGACCTTGCTACAGGCAGACTCGTAGACGTTGGCGAAGCAGTTGGCGTAATCGCAGCTCAGTCCATCGGTGAACCAGGCACCCAGTTGACAATGAGAACATTCCACACCGGTGGTGTTGCAATGGCTCAGCGTTCTTACATCAAGTCTCGTTCAGCTGGTACTGTTAGCCTGTCTACTTTGAAGATTGCCAGAGTTTCAGACCGCTCTAAGTTTGAAATCACTTCTGGTCAGGAAACCTTCGATAAGTCTGACAGCGATAAGGGCACTAGAAACGTTGTTGTTGGTGGTTACCTCACTATCATCAATAAGAATAAACGCAAAGAAAAACTTGCTATTCCAGTTGGCGCTGAAATGCAGATCAAAGAAGGCGCTAAGGTTACTCCAGGCACACCAGTAGCAGAATACAACCCAAATAGCATCGTCAGTGGTGTTCAGGGTGAAATCCTTTTCGAAAACGTCGAAATTAAAGACGGTATGGTTGTTTCTGAAGATGCAGTAGTTAAGGTTGTTATGGGCTTCGATCCAAAGACTGGTGATTTCCCAGTTGAAGACTATAAGATTCCTCAGGGCGCTGTTCTCCGTGTTGAAGACAACGATTACATCTTTGCTGGTAACCTAATTGCTGAATCTTCTGGTCAGGCTCACGCAGCTATCTCTAGAAGCTCTGGTATCGCTAAGTTCGAAAATATCCGCATTAAGAATAATCAGGTTATTAGCGAAAACGGTATCGTATTCATCTTCCCAGAAGATGGTAAGGGTGGTGAAAGAGTAGAATACGCATTGCCAAAGAGCGTTAAGGAAGCTAAGGATGCAACTCTTAAGAGCTGTGGCTTGATTCTCAACGTTAAGAACGGCGATGAAGTTGTTCCAGATCAGAAACTCCTCTCTGTAATTTCTGAATGTGACGGCACCGTAGCCCTTTCTTCCGGTGGCACTAAGATTGCTATCACTAAAGAAGCTCTTGAAGACTATGAATTCAAGGGTGAAATGGCTGCTAAGATTGACGAACAGAACAAGACCTTGTCTCTCATCGCTCCAATCTCAGGTGTTGTTAAGGTAATTACTGAAAAGGCTAATGTTAACAAGACCTTAGACCGCAAACGTGTTATCGTTAAACAGGAAATTGAATACAATGTTCCACGTGGTGTAATCCTTAGACCTAAGGAAAACTGCCGCATTGCTAACGGTGGCGACGTTGAAGAAAATGGCGAACTTACTTCTAAGCTCTTCATTCAGGCCGAAATAGATGGTACTGCTGAAATCGCTAAGATTAAGTCTGAATGCCGCGTAAATCTTGTAACTGATAATTACGAAGAAATTATCAAGGATGCAACCCTTGCTAGAAACATAATTAACCGTGAAACCGAAGAAGTTGTTGCTGAAGCTGGCACTCTAATTGATGAAGCACTCTATGCTACAATCGATGAAAATCGTGCTGCTTTGAGAGACATCTATATCGTTAAGGGCGAACAGCTTGCTGTTAACGTAATTGGCGAAGACGGTCTCAAGGTTCAGTATCCAGTTCCAACTGGCGCTGAAATCAACGTTGAAAATGGTCAGGTTGTTAAGGCTGGTGATAAGCTTGTTAGCGAAGTTGGTCCAATGGTATCTGAAATCGCTGGTAAGGTTAACTACATCTATGGCTACAACAAGATTATCTGCGAAGAAATCATCGAAAAGATTCTTGTATATAGCGGCGTAGAATTCAGCTATCCATCTAACCTGACTCTCAAGTTCCCACCAACAGTAATGAAGGATGGCGAATTGACTCTTACACCAATTCCATTCGAAACTTACTGTCAGACTGAAGATACTGAAGGTATCAAGATTACTCAGAGAGTTCTTCACGAAAAGAAATACAGCATCACCAAAGAAATGGTTGCTCATGGTGCTCTTATTGTTGAAGACGGTCAGGAAGTTAAGGAAGGTCAGTTGCTGGCAGTTCTTAAAGCTGACAACCATGGTGTTGTTCTTCTTGATCATGAATTCTCTAAGGAAGGTAAGCTCAAGGCTACAATCAAGAGCATTATCGTTCAGCCTGGTGAATCTCATCAGATTGTTGACGGTGCCGAACTCAGAATTGAAGACGGTGCTAAGGTTAAATCCGGTGAAATTCTTGCTAAGTGGGGCGCTTCTGCTAGAAAGACTACAGATATCGTTCAAGGTTTGCCACGCGTTGCAGAATTGTTCGAAGTTCGCAAACCAAAGAAAGAAGCTGTTATCGCAGAAGATACTGGCGTAATCAAGATGACTGGTAACTCCATTATCATCAAGGATCCAAAGACTGGTATCGAAAAGCCAGTTCGTATGCAGATGGGTTCTGCTGATATTCTCGTTCATGACGGCGAATATGTTGAAGCAGGTGACCAGATTTCTGATGGTAAGGTATTCTCTAAGAAGCTTGTTAAGGTTGTAGGTCTCCCAGTTGTTCGTAAATACATGATTGAAGAAATCTTGAGAGTTTACAAAGACCAGGGCGTTACAATCAACGATAAGCACATTGAAATCATCGTTAGACAGATGCTCCGCAAAGTTGTCATCACTGAACCAGGTGATTCTAACTTCCTGCAGAATGAATCTGTTAACGTCAGAAGATTTGAAGAAAAGGTCAGCAGCCTTGTAGAAAAGGGCAAGAGAGCTCCAGAAGGTGTTCCGATGATTCAGGGTATCACTAAGGCTTCTCTTACTACTGACAGCTTCATTTCAGCTGCATCCTTCCAGGAAACCACTAGAGTTCTCACCAAGGCTGCAATCAAGTCTAAGGTTGACTATCTCAAGGGTCTCAAGGAAAACCTCATTATTGGTAAGCTCATACCAGCAGGTACTGGTTTGTCAGTATTGAAGAACATCGATTACAAGAACCTCCCAGTTGAAGTAGAAGAAGTTGAAGATACTTCTAAGGAAGAAATGTATGATGCAATCGCTGAACAGGAAAGCAAGGATCTTAGCGAACTCGAAAGCGAACTCTTCATTACACAGGCCGATAATGCAAATCTTCATGATGAAGAAGACGAATAATTAACATTAGTTAATTAAGACTTAACAAAAAAGGTGCTACGCAAGTAGCACTTTTTTTGTTATTATAGAGATATATTTTTTAAGGATGGTATTATGGAAAAGAGCAAAGTTTATTTTACCGATATGCGTGTAAATAGTGCTGCTGATAGTTTACCAGCAAAGCTTGGTCGTCTTGTAAAAGCTGCAGGAATCGAAAAAATCGATTTCAAAGATAAATTCGTAGCTATAAAAATCCATTTTGGCGAACCGGGTAATCTTGCTTTTTTGAGACACCAGTATGCTGCTGTTCTTGTTGATATAATTAAAAAATTGGGTGGTAAGCCGTTTTTAACCGATTGTAATACTCTTTATGTTGGCGGAAGAAAAAATGGCTTAGATCATTTGGATGCTGCCTATAAAAATGGTTTTACTCCATTTGCAACTGGTTGTCATGTTGTAATAGCAGATGGTATCAAAGGAACCGACGAAGCTCACATTCCAGTAGAGGGTGGGGAATATGTAAAGGAAGCAAAGATTGGCCGTGCATTGGTAGATGCAGATATCATTATTTCCCTCAATCATTTTAAAGGTCACGAAATGGCTGGTTTTGGCGGATGCTTGAAAAACATCGGCATGGGTGGCGGTTCAAGAGCTGGTAAATGTGAAATGCATAGCAGTGGTAAACCTAAGGTTGACCAGTCTAAGTGCGTTGGCTGTGGAATCTGTAAAAGAAACTGCGCTAATAATGCAATAACAATTACCAATAAAAAGGCTTCTATTAACCATGATAATTGTCTTGGCTGCGGTAGCTGCGTCGGTGCTTGTATAAGAGATGCTATTACACCAGGATTTGACGAAGCCTTAGACATTATGAACAAGAAGATTGCAGAATATACTAAGGCAATTATTGATGGTAAACCAAATTTCCATGTAAATATTGCTGTTGATGTTTCTCCATATTGTGACTGCTATGGCGGAAACGATTTGGCTGTTGTTCCAAATGTTGGTATGTTTGCATCTTTCGATCCTATTGCAATTGATGTTGCCAGTGTTGAAATGGTAAATAAAATGCCAGCAATACCAGGAAGTATTCTTGATGAAAAAATAAAGAATCATGAAGACCATCATGATCATTTCTGTACAATTAGTCCCAATACAAAATGGCAGGCTGGTATTGAACATGGTATCAAGCTAGGTCTCGGCACCAAAGAATACGAACTCGTTACTGTAAAATAATTCGAGTGCTGATTAAATGTCTCTGAAGCCCGAAGTGCTAAGTGGTCTGCTTTCTCGGCCAAAAGCTATTAGCTAACAGCCAAAAGCCTATTGCAACACACTTTATACTCTCTTCGTATAAAATAATGCCTTGCTTCTGACTTCGAACGGCATGTTCTCGGCCAAAAGCTATTAGCTAACAGCCAAAAGCCTATTGCAACACACTTTATACTCTCTTCGTATAAAATAATATCTTGCTTCTGGCTTCGAACGGCATGTTCTCGGCCAAAAGCTATTAGCTAACAGCCAAAAGCCTATTGCAACACACTTTATTCTCTCTTCGTATAAAATAATATCTTGCTTCTGACTTTCGACTTACTTTGCCATCTCTCATATAAAAATAAAAAAAAAGACAATAAAAAATTTTATTGTCTTTTTTTTACTCCAAAATAATTTTGTGTACACAATATTTTATCTAAAAAACTTTTTATTATTTATGAAATAAGGATGAAAAGTCATTGACACATATTTAAAAAAGTGTTAATATCCTTGAACCAATCTATACAAAAGGTATATATTGGCCACATGACAGTATGTCGTGTGAATTTTAATAGGAGAAGGTATTAGTCGTGCCAACAATTAATCAACTTATCCGTAAGTCTAGACAGATTGTAAAGTACAAATCTAATTCACCCGCTTTAGACAAATGTCCACAGCGCCGTGGTGTTTGCACTGTAGTAAAGACTACTACACCGAAGAAACCAAACTCTGCTCTTCGTAAAATTGCAAGAATCAGACTTACTAACAAAATCGAAGTTACTGCTTATATCCCAGGTATCGGCCATAACTTGCAGGAACACTCTGTAGTTATGATTCGTGGCGGTCGTGTTAAGGACTTGCCAGGTGTTCGTTACCACATCATTCGCGGAGCTCTTGACTGTGCAGGCGTTGCAAATCGTCAGCAGTCTCGCTCTAAATACGGTGCTAAGCGCCCTAAGAAATAAGGAGAAATAACTCATGCCACGCCGTGGTCACATTTCTAAAAGAGAATTAACTCCTGATTCAGTCTACAATTCTAAGCTTGTTACTAGATTCATCAATAATCTTATGTATGCTGGTAAGAAATCTATCGGCTTCAAGATTTTCTATGATGCAATCGATATGACTTGCAAGAAGAGAAAAGAAGACAATGCTCTTGAACTCTTCAAGAAGGTTGTTGACACTGCAAAGCCAATCGTTGAAGTTAGAAGTAAACGTATCGGCGGTGCTAACTATCAGGTTCCGATCGAAGTTAAACAAGACCGTGCTATCGCACTTGCTTTCCGCTGGATTCTTAAGAATTCAAGAGCTCGCAAGGAAAAATCTATGGCTGAACGCCTCAGTGGAGAATTCGATGATATTCTCAACAATACCGGCGCAACCATGAAGAAACGCGACGAAGTTCATAGAATGGCTGATGCAAACAAGGCATTCGCTCACTTCCGTGTTTGATTAAATCCTATAGTCACAGCAATAGCTAAGGTATCCTGAAATGACTGCAACACAAGACATGAACAAATTACGCAACATCGGTATCTGTGCTCATATAGACGCAGGTAAAACAACTACTACCGAACGCATTTTGTTCTATACTGGAAAAGCCTACAAAATCGGCGAAGTACACGAAGGTACTGCTGTCATGGACTGGATGATACAGGAACAGGAACGTGGTATCACTATCACAAGCGCAGCGACAAAGTGTCACTGGTTAGATTGCGATATCAATATAATCGACACCCCAGGTCACGTTGATTTCACAGCAGAAGTAGAACGCTCACTCAGAGTATTGGACGGAGCAGTTGTAGTATTCTGTGCAGTAGCTGGAGTTCAGCCGCAGTCAGAAACTGTTTGGCGCCAGGCTAATAAATACAGAGTTCCTCGCATCGCTTTCGTTAATAAAATGGATAGAATAGGGGCCAGCTTCGAAAAAGTAGTTGGTCAGGTAGAAGAAAAGCTAAACGCAAAACCATTACCATTAGTTCTTCCATTGGGTGCTGAAGATTCTTTCATCGGTCATATTGATCTTCTTACAATGAAGGCTCATGTTTGGGACGATGAATCTGTAAAATCACACGGTGCTGAATTCAAAACTATAGATATCCCAAGTGAATATCTGGAAAAAGCAAAACAGGCCAGAGAAAGCTTAATTGATACTATCAGTGCTTTCGACGATGAAATTCTGGAATTGGCTCTCGAAGAAAAAGAAGTTCCACTGGAATTGATCAGAAAAGCAATTCGTAAAGCTACAATAGATAATGAAATAGTTCCAATGCTTTGCGGTTCAGCTTTCAAAAATAAGGGTGTTCAGGATTTACTTGATTCAGTAGCTTACTATCTGCCTTCTCCACTTGATATTCCACCAGCAGTGGGTTTCAAGAAAGGAACAGAAGAACAGGTTGAAATACCAAGTGATTCAGAAGCTCCATTCTCTGCTCTCGTATTCAAAATTGCTACAGATCCACATGTAGGTAAACTGTGCTACATGAGAATCTATTCAGGTAGTATCGAATCTGGAAAAGTCGTTTACAATGTTACTAGAGAAGGCCGAAAAGAAAGAATCGGTCGACTCCTGCAAATGCATGCAAACCAGCGCCAGGATATTCCCCGTGCTTCCGCTGGTGACATCGTTGCTGTCGTCGGTTTGAAGCAGGTTGCTACCGGAGATACACTCGCAATCGCTCCAGATATGGCAACTCTAGAAAAAATAACTTTCCCGGACACAGTTATATCAGTTGCAATTGAGCCAAAGACTCAGGGTGACATAGCTCATCTTACTGAAGTTCTCGAAGCTCTTATGAATGAAGATCCGACTTTTAAAGCTAAGATAGATACAGATACTGGTGAAACTCTTATCTCAGGTATGGGTGAACTCCATCTTGAAGTAATTGTAGACAGAATTCTGCGTGAGTTTAACGTAAAAGCAACCGTTGGTAAACCACAGGTAGCTTATAAAGAAGGAATCAAGGACAAAGGTATCGGTGAATGCGTTTACGAACGTCAGATTGGTGGAAAAAATCAATTTGCAAGTGTTAATGTTGAAGTTGAACCCCTTGAAAGAGGAAAAGGTTTTGTCTTCGAAAATGGCATTAACAGCGAACTTCTAAAGGATTTGCCAAATATTTTTGTTTCTTCTATAGAAAAAGGTTGCCAAGATGCTATGAATAATGGTATTCTTGTAGGCTTTCCGGTAGTTGATGTAAAGATTCGTTGCACAAGTGCAATCCAGCGCGAAGGTGAAAGTAACGAAGTTGCTTTTAAAATCGCTGCTCTCGAAGCCACTAAGAACGCTTTACGAAACGCCAAAGCTGTGCTTCTCGAACCGTTCATGAAGGTATCAATCGAAACCCCTGAACAATACATGGGCGATATAATTGGTAACATGAACGCTAGACGCGGTAAAGTAATCAACATGGAAATGCGTGATGATATCAGAGTTATCGATTGTCATGCACCGCTATCAGACATGTTTGGTTATTCGACTCAACTGAGATCTCTCTCACAGGGTCGTGCAACCTTCACCATGGAGCTTTTGCACTATGATGAAGCGCCAAAGTCAGTAATAGAACGAATACTTGGTGTTAATTCATATTGTCAGCCAGCTGCTTTTACAGCTACTGAAAATATTTGAAAAAAACACTTGTCATAAATCACAGGAGATAGTAAAATGGCCAAACAAAAAATGCGCTTGACTCTTAGAGCATTCGATCATCGTTTACTTGATGAGTCAGTCACTAAGATTTGCGCTACCGTTAAGAATAGCGGTACTAAGTATTCCGGTCCCATCCCAATGCCGACCGAAATCCGCAAATACACAGTTCTTCGTTCACCTTTCGTAAACAAAGATGCACGTGAACAGTTCGAAATGAGAATTCATAAACGTAATTTGGATTTGTTGAGTCCATCAGGTCAGACTGTTGACTCACTTATGAACATGGACCTTCCTTCTGGCGTTAACATCGAAATTAAGATGTTGTAATACAGGAAGGCAACTAGGAGGAATATTATGGGCGTTAAGGCAATATTGGGCACCAAAGTTGGTATGACCCAGATTTTTACAGATGATGGAAATGTAGTTCCAGTAACTGTTATTAGCGTTGGTCCTTGCACTATTATCCGCAAGGGTGAAAACAGCGTTCAGGTTGGCTACCGTGAAGTAGCTCCTGAAAGAGTAAAGAAATTACTCAATCAGCCAATGCGCATGTCTTTTGAAAAAGCTGGTACTAAGCCATTCCGTTTCGTAAGAAGCTTGCCCGCTGACGGACTTGAAGCAATTGAACCACTCAGTGAAATCAATGTTTCAATGTTTAAAGAAGGTGACTCAGTAATAGTCACTGGAACCAGCAAGGGTAAAGGCTTCGCAGGCGCTATGAAGCGTCATAATTTCGGCGGCGCTATGACTACTCACGGTCAGTCTGACCGTCAGAGAGCTACTGGTTCAATGGGTACCGCTACTGATATGGCTCGCACCATTAAGGGCAAAAAGTTACCTGGTCAGTTCGGTAATGTTCGCCGCACAATCAAAGGCCTCAAGGTCGTAAAGATTGACGAACAGAAGAACCTTCTTTTGGTAAGAGGTTCCATCCCCGGAGCTGCTAATGGTCTGGTAATCGTCAGACAGCAGGCATAATGAACGGAGTTAAACATGGAAACCAAAATTTTTAATATGAATGGAACCGAAAATGGTTCAATTACTTTGAATGATGAGATCTTTGCTGTTGTTGCTCATCCACAGAACATCAACGATATCGTAAAGTCTCAGCTTAATAACGAACGTCTCGGCACAGTTAACACTCTTACTAGAAGCGAAGTTAACGGCAACGTTAAAAAGATGTTCAAGCAGAAAGGCACTGGTCGTGCTAGACAGGGCGACATTAAGTCTCCACTTCACATTGGTGGCGGTATCGCTTTTGGTCCAAAGTCAAAGACTTATGATCAGCGTCCTCCAAAGAAGGCCGTAGACAAGGCTATTAAAGGCGTTCTCTCTATCCTTGCTAAGGAAGGCGATGTTCGCGTTATCGAAGGCCTTGATTTTGCTAGCGGCAAAACTAAAGATGTTTCTAAATTCATGGAAGCCCTCAAGCTTGATAAGGCTCTCCTTGTTGTTCCCGCAATTTCAGAAAGCACTAAGCGCGCTGTAGCCAATTACAAGGGCGTTAAGGTTGTTACTCCTCTGAATGTAAATGTTGTAGACCTGCTCAAGTATGGCAAAGTTGCTATCAATGTTGAAGCAGTTAAACCTCTCCAGGAGGCTCTTGTAAAATGAAAACTCCTCAAGATATAATTATACAGCCAATCGTATCAGAAAAAAGCTATGACCATATGGCTGATGGCGTTTATCAGTTCAGAGTTGCTAACAATGCCAACAAGAACGAAATCAAAGACGCTTTGAAGGCTATTTTCAACGTTACAGCTATTAAAGTTAACACTACTACCGTTGTCAGCAAACCAAAGAGACGCGGTGTTTTCCAGGGCTACACTACTTCTTGGAAGAAAGCTGTAGTTACCCTCAAGGAAGGCGACAAGATCGACTTCTTCGAAGGTATTGCCTGATTGCATAGGAGATTGTCATGAGTTTAAAAGTTTATAAACCAATTACTCCTTCACGCCGTTTTATGACTGGTTTCGATTTTAGTGATATCACTACTAACGAACCATATAAACCACTGTGTGAATGGCTCAAAACCACTGGTGGCCGCAACCATCATGGTCACGTTTCTTTCCGTCATCGTGGCGGTGGTAGCCGCTGCCTCTATCGTATTATCGACTTCAAGCGCAACAAAGACGGTATTCCTGGCGTTGTTGCTACTATCGAATACGATCCTAATAGAACTTGTCGCATCGCTCTTGTTAACTACAAGGACGGTGAAAAGAGATACATTATCGCTCATGAAGGCATCAAGGTTGGCGATGTTATCGAATCTGGTAGCAACGCAGACATCCTCCCAGGCAACTGTCTCCCACTCAGAAATATCCCTCTGGGTTCAACAATTCACCATGTAGAACTCAAGCCTGGTAAAGGTGCTCAGATTGCTAGATCTGCCGGCGTTTCTGCACAGCTCGTTGGTAAAGAAGGCAAATATGCTCAGATTAACATGCCATCTGGCGAAATGAGAATGGTTCTCATCGACTGCCGCGCCGTTATCGGCCGTGTTGGCAATATCGACCACATGAATGTTACTATCGGTAAAGCTGGTAGAACTAGATGGAAAGGTATCCGCCCATTCGTTCGTGGTTCTGCTATGAACCCATGCGATCACCCACATGGTGGTGGTGAAGCAAAGACTAGCCGTGGTAGAACTCCTGTTTCTCTTTGGGGTAAACCTGCTCAGGGTTACAAGACCAGAAAGAGAAAGAATCAGACTGATAGACTTATCATCTCTAGAAGAAAGAAGTAAGGGAGAAACACAATGGCTAAGAAAGCTCCATTTGTATGCGCTAGACTCGTAAAGAGAATCCAGGAAATGAACGCAGCTGGTGAAAAGCGCCAGATTAAGACTTGGTCTAGAAGTTCTACTGTATATCCTGAATTCGTAGGTCATACTATCGCCGTTCATAACGGTCGCAAGCATGTTCCAGTTTTCATTACCGAAAACATGGTTGGCCACAAGTTGGGTGAATTCGCTCCGACTAGAACCTTCAAAGGTCATGCCAACGAAAAAGCTGTAAAGCTTAAATAA
>JAZUDR010000084.1:0-4551 GCA_045639725.1 Candidatus Avigastranaerophilus sp.
TTGGGAAGAAAATGCGAAGAAATTTGATATTGATTCAAAAAAAGAGTTTATTCTATTGGCTCCAGGAGCTGCTTTTGGGGCAGCAAAACGCTGGCCTCCGGAATATTTTGCAGAGTTAACCAAGCTGATTGCAAAGAAATATCCGGAATTACAGATTGTTGTCACTGGCGGAAAAAACGAAACATACCTTGCAGAACAGATTTCAAAAGATTCTGGAGTTTCTGTTATTGATGTTGCCGGTAAAACAAATCTTATGGCCTTAGGGGTTTTATTAAGCCGTGCAAAGGTTGTTATCGCCAATGATTCTGGAACCATGCATCTGGCTGCTTTGTATAGAACTCCGACAATAGTTCCTGTTGGACCTACTGATATGGTTAGAACAGGAGCGCTGAATAAGAATTTTACACCTGTAATAGCTACAGGATGCGAAAAAATACCTTGCCGTCAGCGTGTATGCCCGCTGAAAACAGATGCTTGCATGAAATCATTGACTCCAAGTCTTATTTTCCATTTTTTGAAGGAACAGTTAGGCGATTAATAATTAAATGGCTAAACAGATACAAAAAGAAGATAACGTAAACACACGTTTGACTGGGCACTATCTGAAGATTTTCTTCGGTTTCTGTCTATTTTGTGCTTCGGTTGTTGGAATGTTTTATAACGATTTGGTTGTTGCTCATAATTATGAGGCTAACGAAAATTCAAAAACAGATTGTGTTGAAGCTTATCTAGAGACTATTGATAAAGCAAATAATGGAAAGCTTGTATATGTTGCTGGCCAGACAGAATGCGATGAAGAAATAAAAGATGATCGTTTTAAAGTAAAGGTCAAGAATAGTATCAGACTTTATAGAAAAGTCGAAGTATTTCAGTGGGTTGAAACTACAAAAATGTCTTCTGAACAAATATCTGAAGATCAGATACAGGATACTAAGGGCTTTTACTATGATGCCAAATGGGTTAGTGATGTTATTGATTCCAGCAAATTTATGTTTGGAGAAGGGCACGATAATTATTTAAAGGCATTGCCCTTCAAGCCGGCTGTTTTTTATGCAAACAAAGTAAAGCTCGGCGCTTATGAATTAGATGGTGAACAACTTAAGACCGTAGGTGAAAGCGAATGGGCATATCTTGATGAAGAAACGGTAGAGGTTCCGGAAGGCGCTATTTTCTACAATGATACAATTTACTATAGCCCGCAGATAGATGATTATAATAAAAAGGAACTGGCTAAGGCCCGTGCTAATGGCGGAGAAGTAGAAAACTATTGTGAGCCTGATCCTGAAAAGCCTATTATCGGTGATATAAAGATTACATTCAGGACAGTTGTTCCTCCTGAAGTTACAATACTTGCAAATCAGAAAAATAACTGGCTTGGTTCATCAAAAGATGATCCAATTCAGACCTTCGAAATCAGAAATGGCATAATACCTAAGAAAAGCTTCTTCAAGCTTGAGGAAGGAGGAAACACTACCTCTGTATGGTTAGCCAGACTTGGTTGTGCTATTTTGTCTTTTCTCGGACTATACTTGATTTTCGCTCCTTTGACCAGAATAGGAGATTTTGTTGCCTTTTTTAAGGATTTTGAAGAATGTGGCACAGCTTTATTATGCGGAATGTTCACTGTAGTAACAATTTTGATTGCTATAGGATGCGCGTGGGTAAGTAATATTCCTATAATGTCTTCTGCAATGTTTGTCTGCGCTGTCGTTTTATTGGTTTTAATTGTTAGTTTGCTTTTGAAAGCTAGAAAAATTCGTCTTGCAGCCGCAGCAAAAAGAAAAGCATTTCTTGCAACCAAGGCCGTAGCAAAATAGTTCCATAACATAGATTAAATAAGACTTTTACTACTAGAAAAGAGTGAAAACTTTTTCTAAACAAAAAACTTGTACTCTTAAAATATGTATGGTACTATCCACCACAGAGACGAATAAATAGAAACAAACAAATCCAAACTCGGGACGAATAAATAAGAAGGCAAACAAATCCAATCTCGGGACGGATAAATAAGAAGGCAAACAAAACTATGAAAAACATTAAATCATTGGCAGTGCTTTTTGCTATGGCACTAACAGTTTCCGCCGCTTCTGCAGCAGATATCTGGGTTTCTGTAGAAACAGGTTCCAAAAAAGGTGGCGATAGTCAGTCTAATCCTATCAAGAATCTTCAAAAGGCTATTGATAATGCAGAAGAAGGCGACACTATCCATATTGCAGAAGGTGTTTATACTGGTAATTTAAACTGTGGTCATTATGATATTGGTGATAAAAATAGCCATAAAGGCAAAGCAGTTAATCTTATCGGTGGTTATTCCAAGGATTTTTCAAGCCGTGACGTTCTTGCTCACCAGACAATCCTTAGAAGTAGCTATGAAACAAGTGGAGCACTAGGTTCTGATGCTTTGTTGAATATCAACTTGAGTGATATGAAGCACACAATGGTAGTAGATGGTCTTATTCTGGATCGTGGTACTTCCAATGGGTATCATAAGGTTGAAGGCAAACCGGAAGGATGCCAGACCGGTATGCTTGTTATTCCTCCAACAACTGGTACTGCTATTGATGGTCATGATAAAACCTACACAATTACTACCCCTCTTCTGAGAGGTGAATTTTCTGGTAATCTGACTATTCAGAACTGCCTGTTTGTTAATGGCGGTAATTATGCTATTCAGTATGGTGTAAGAGATGGCAACATGGTTATTAAGAACAATGTATTTGTTAATAACCGTATGGCTTCTTGCGAAGTAAGAGGCTTAACTGCCGATCCAATGCTGAATAATGTTGAATTCTGCAACAACACAGTTCTTTTCACCTGGACAAGAGTAAAAGACCTTGGTGACATGGGGTATGCCTACAGATATATGAATGGCAGTAATCATATTGTTCATGACAATATCTTTGGTTTCACAACACGTGTAGCATTGGACAGAGGCTTCAAGGAACATGATAAAAAAGTTGAAGATCAAAAGAAAAACACTTCTGACAACAATGTATTTATCATGAATAAAATTGGTGACCTCAGTCTGCCAGGCTCTGGCACAGGTCTTTATGTTAAGGCCAAGGATTTCGATGATGTTGATGAACTTTCTTCTTCAGACAACAACAAAGAATTAACTGATTTCTCTGCTTTGAAGGGTTGCTTGAACCAGGCTTATCTCAACGGTTACCTGAATCTTCAGTATTCTGAAACTACTGACTTTGATCCAAACTCTGCAGCTAACCAGCTTCGCTCTGCCATGGGTATGAATCAGGTTGGAAGAATTGATAGCAAGGTTTCAATGTTTGCTAACTATTATCCAGTAGAAGATGCTCTTAAGGTATTTGGTGCAATGGCTGGTGTTGGCGCTCAGAAGCCCTGAGATTTTAAATAGTTAGACTTAGAAAAAGCACGCGTATGCGTGCTTTTTTTTTGTGGAAATTTTTAATGTATAAATTTGTGTAAAGTGGCTGTATGAAAGAATTAGACTGGGTTAAACAGGGGTGACTTTGTGATAAAAGTTGCAAAATAAATTGATTAGTGGTATATTGCGCGCCGTATCATTTTGATATTATAAATTATTATTTTTTTAGGAGTTTTTTATGTCAGAAGAAGCTGTAACCACCTCTTGGTTTAGCCGCTTAGGTAGTGCTTTCAGGGGTGTTGTAATCGGTTTTGTAATGGTTCTTGGTGCCATTATTCTCTTATGGTGGAACGAAGGACGTTCTGTAAGAAGATACAAAGAAATCAGTTTTGCTAAGGATAATGTTCAGGAAGCTAATCTTGATGCAGTAAATGCTAGCCTTGAAGGTAAGCTCGTTCATTTTGCTGGTGCAGCAAAGACTACTGAATCACTTTCTGATGATGATTTCGGCGTTCAGGTAAAAGATAGCTTTTCAATGAGACGTGTTGTTGAAATGTATCAGTGGAAAGAAATCGAACATCGCGAAACTGGTAAGACCAAAAAGAATGTTGGTGGCAGCACCACTAAGGAACCAGATAAGGTAACCTATACTTATGAAAAAGGTTGGAGTTCTTCAGTTCAGAATTCTGATACTTTCAAGCAGAAGGTTGATCCACAGACTAACGAAGAACGCAAGAATCCTACTGTTATTCCTTTCCAGGGAATCAGCAAGAGCGTTTCTAACGTAACTGTTGGTGCTTACACTCTTCCTGCAGGTCAGGCCAGTTCTCTTGGTAGTTCTCAGAAGCTTGATGTTGATTTCGAAGCTGTAAAGAACAATCTTCCAAAGAGCGCAATCGTTGCCGACGGTGCTATTTATTTCAATGTTTACGGTGAAGAAGCTTATAACAAAGCTATGGGTGCTAACGCTGCTGTTGCTACTCCAGCAGAAGTTGCTCCAGCTCACCATCAGCCAGCTCCAGAAGCTGCTGCTCAGACTGCCGTTCAGAACACTGTAGCAGACACTCAGGCTGCTGCTCAGACTGCCGTTCAGAATGCAGTAGCAGACACTCAGGCTGCTGCTCAGACTGCCGTTCAGAACACTGTAGCAGACACTCAGGCTGCTGCTCAGACTGCCGTTCAGAACGCTGTAGCTGATACTCAGGCTG
>JAZUDR010000085.1:0-23301 GCA_045639725.1 Candidatus Avigastranaerophilus sp.
CGCAAGAAAATACTCGATATGATACCTTTTTATGATTCATCTCCGGTATTCATAGTCAAAAAAGCTGATCTGCTCGGAGAAATTGACAATAATAAAGTCGAAGAAAGCTTTTGGGAAGGTCTGAAGGCAAGTTTTAACAGAACATTTATTGTCGAAGACCGCTGGAAACTGATAACCGATGGCCTTGGAGTAACTATACTGATTTCTGTATGCTCTGGAATTCTTGGCTCTGTTATCGGTTTCTGCTTTTGCATGCTTCGAAGAACAAAGAATAAAGTCATAGACTGGTTGACTTTGTCTTTTATCAGAATAATTCAAGGCATTCCTGCTGTTGTTTTCCTGATGGTTCTCTATTATGTGGTTTTCGGGAAAGTCGATATCAGTCCGATTGCTGTTTCGATAATCGGTTTTGCTATCAATTTCGGTGCTTATGTGTCAGAAATGATGCGAACTGGTATTGAAGCTGTCGATATAGGTCAGAATGAAGCGGCGTTAGCACTAGGTTATTCTAATGTTCAAAGCTTCTTTAAGGTAATTTTCCCTCAGGCGGCAAAACACTTCTTGCCTGTTATGAAAGGCGAATTTATCGGTATGGTAAAAATGACTTCAATAGTAGGCTATATTGCCGGTCAGGACCTTACAAAGGCAACGGACATTATTCGTGCAAGAACAATGGAAGCCTTTTTCCCTTTGATCGTTACTGCTGTAATATACTTTATTATTGCCAACCTGATGACAACATTTCTTTCAAAAATAGAAACTATGCTTAATCCAAGAAAATGATGCATAGCTAATAAATAGGTTCGGACTATTTCCAGAATTGTTGTATAAGAACTGTAAAGTATAGTATAATCAATTGCATAGATAATGCTAATTTCAGATGTTACGGAGTATTTGGTATGAGCAATGTTGTAAAAACAAATTTAGAAAATCTCGGAAAAGCTGTATATATCAGTCCTAAGATTGCTATGCAAGAGGCCGCTAGGTGTCTGCTTTGTTTTGATGCTCCATGCAGTAAAAATTGCCCTGCCGGAACTGATCCTGCTAAATTTATTCGTTCTGTCAGATTGAGAAACATAAAAGGTGCCGCAGAAACAATTAGAGAAAATAATCCACTTGGTGCTGTCTGTGCTTATACTTGTCCGCACGAAAAATTCTGCGAAAAAGCCTGCTCCGCTCAAGGCTTGGAACGTCCAATACGCATTGGTATGCTGCAAAGCTTTGTTACACAACAGGAAAAGATATATGATATGCAGGTTTTGAAAGCTCCTGTGGAAAAGAAGAATAAAAAGATTGCCTGTATTGGAGCTGGTCCGTCTTCCTTGACCATAGCAGCGAAATTAGCTGTGAATGGTTACGATGTAACTATATTTGAAAAAGAAGCCAAAGCCGGTGGCATGGTAATATATGGCATTGCTCCTGTAAGATTGCCTGAGGAAATTCTTGATTTTGATTTGAAGCAAATCGAAAAACTTGGTGTAAAATTTGTTTTTAATAAAAAAGTTACTGAAGTTGATTTAAAAAGCTTAGAAAAAACTTACGATGCTATTTTTGTGGGAATCGGTTTGTGGGGATTTGATTTGCCGAAGCTGCAAGGCGCAGAACTTCGTGGAAATTATTCAGCTGTAGATTTTTTGAGAAAATTCAGAACAGAAGGCTGTGATTTTGTTAAGAATAGACGGGTTGTTGTCGTAGGTGGTGGCGATGTGGCCATGGACTGCGCTATAACAGCTAAAACTTACGGGGCTTCGGACGTTAAAATTGTTTATAGGAGAACTTTGGAAGAATCTCCCGCTCAGATGAAAGAAATATGCAATGCTGTTTCAAGAGGAATTTCACTGATAACTGAAATGGCTCCTATCTGTGTGTCTGGCAAGGATTCTGTAGAAACCGTAAGCTTTGAAGGCTACAAGGATAAAACAAATAAACTGACATTAGCAACTGATATTGTTGTATTTGCGACTGGTATGAAAATATCACTTCTTGACTTGCCAGATAAGAAAAGTATTCTGACAGAGGCAGGGTTATTGGCTACTAAAGATGGCATGGTTGGAGGAAAATACTTTGCTTCAGGAGATGCTGTCCATGGCGCAAAGACTGTTGTTGAAGCAGTTAAGGCCGCAAAAGAAACAGCTGATTATATGATGAAATATCTGGAAAATCTGAAATAAGAAAGGAATAGTATTTACAATGATTAAAAAAGATTTAACTATAAAGTATCTAGGCGTTGATTGTTTAAATCCATTTTTCCTTTCTTCTTCTCCTGTTGGTTCTAATTATGAAATGGTAGCTAAGGCCTATAAGACAGGGTGGGGTGGATGCTTCTTTAAAACGGTTGGACCATATGCAATGGATGAATGTTCTCCAAGATTTGATATTGTCACCAAAGAAGACACTCCATGGGTTGGTTTCAAAAATATGGAACAGGTTTCTCAGCATACACCCGAAGAAAACTTCGAAGCCATGGCAAAGCTTAATCATGATTTCCCAGAACATATCACTGTCGCTACTATAATGGGTTCTAATGCTGAAGAATGGAAAAAACTGGCTATAATGTCAGAACAATGTGGTGCAAAGCTCATTGAAGGTAATTTTTCTTGTCCTCAGATGGCTACCAGCGCTATGGGTTCTGATGTTGGCACTAACCCTGAATTGCTTAAAGAGTATTGTCAGGCAGTTACTTCTGTTACTAAGATTCCCTTTATTGCAAAAATGACACCAAACTGCACTGACATGGTTTCTCTTGCAAAGGTAGCTTTGGAAAATGGTGCCGCTGGTATTTCCGCTATAAATACAATTAAATCTATTACAAATATAGATTTTGAAAATATGACCGGTATGCCTGTTGTAAATGGCAAATCATCAATATCCGGTTATTCAGGAGCTGCTATCAGACCTATAGCTCTTCGTTTCTGCGCTCAGCTTTTACAGGGCATAAAAGGGCTTGAACTTTCGGGTATTGGTGGAATCGAAACATGGAAAGATGCTGCAGAATACCTGGCTCTGGGTTGTCGAACTGTTCAGGCTACCACAGCGATTATGCAGTATGGTTACAGAATAGTTGAAGATTTAAAGAGTGGTATGATGCACTTTATGGATGAAAGAGGGTATGAAAAACTTGATGAATTTATTGGTTGTGCATTAAATAATATCATTCCGGCAGAAGAATTAAACAGAGACTATATTCTTCAACCGAAATTTAATAGTGAAATGTGCCTTGGTTGTGGAAGATGCTATATTTCATGTTTTGACGGTGGGCATCAGGCTATTCGATGGAATGAAGACAAGCGCAGACCTGAACTTAAAAAAGAAAACTGCGTCGGTTGTCTGCTTTGTTTGAATGTTTGTCCAAAACCTGGTTGCATTACTCCAGGTGAGATAACCTGGAAGGAGGGGCGTAAACATACTGAAATCGTATTTAAAACAAAATACGAATAAAGCTAAGACATAATTTAATGAATATCTTGCCGAATACGTTTGTTAGATGATATAAACAGAAAAAATATTAAGAAGTGTTACACTCATAATTTTAATTGTGAGCATTACTATCATCACTAGTGGTGGAGGCAAAAAAGTTATAAATTCAATTTCCCGTAAATTTAAGATTGAATAACTTTATGCTATAAAGGAATTAAATGAATAAATATAAAATTATAATTTTTATTGCCATTTTTATGCTTATATTTGCTTTTAAAGCAAACTGTGATGGTGTGGTGCAAAATAATTATAAAAGTGTTTCTGATTTATCTGGTAAGCGTATCGGAGTTCAGGAAAGCACCATTACTTCTGATTGCGTTAAAAATAATTATCCTTCTATTTCTGATTTTGTAAATTATAAATCAATAGAAGACGGTATTCTCGCTTTAAAAACAGGCAAAATTGACGCATTCTGCTTTGACAAGCCTGTTATGGAATTATTTGCTGCAAGGAATAGTGACTTAAGAATATTGCCGGAATTGATACAGAAAGAATATCTCGGATTGATTTTTGCAAAAAATAATGTTTTAACTGATAAATTTAGAACAGAAATTGAAAAGCTCGAAAAAAACGGAAAACTTGATGAACTCAAGAAAATATGGCTGGGAACAGATGATTCACTAAAGGTTATGCCAAGACAGGACTGGTCTGGTGAAAATGGTGTAATCAGATATTGCTGCTCTGCTGATAGTGAACCCATTGGTTACTTCAGTGAAAAAAATGAAATAATTGGTTTGGAACCAAATCTAGTGTTTCTGGTTGCTAAAGAATTGAAAATGCATGTGGCAATTTCTTTTTGCGAGTTTTCCAGTTTGATAGACAATGTTTCTTCTAATAAGGCTGATGTGGCTGGTTGTGGAATGTCTATAACCGAGAATCGTAAAAAAAATGTTGATATGGTTGAATTTTTGGAAAGCTCACCGGTATTTATTGTCAGAAATTCTAATAATGAAATTAATAATAAAAGAAAATATGTTGATGTTTCTGATTTTTATGATGCGAGAATAGGTGGGTGTGCTGGTGTTAACACTTATGATGTTATAAAAAAATGTTATCCGAAGTTTGATAAGAAATTTATTGAATTTAATGGCGGAGTTTCGGATGGAATAATCGCCATTAGAGGTAATAAAATAGATGCTTTTGTAGAAGACTATCCTATTGTTGCCGCAGCTGTTGCTCAGAATTCTGATTTGGCTATTTCTCCTGTTAGAACAGTTAGCGAAAAATATGCAATCGGTTTGAAAAAAGGTAGTGAATTAACTCCAAAGATACAGAAGATTATTGATGAATTTGAGGCTGATGGCACTTTAAGCAGATTAAATAACATCTGGTTGGGCAATAACGAATTGCTGAAGGTTGTTCCTGAACAGGATTGGCCACAGACTAATGGAATATTGCGTGTTGCCATGGATGACAGATGCTTTCCTATGGGATATGTTCGCAATAATAAATTGGCAGGATATGAAGTTCATCTGGCACTTTTACTAGGTAAGGCATTAGAAATGAAGATTGAGTTCGTTATGTGCAATTCTGATGGTAGAATTGCTTCTATTCAATCTTCGAAGGCAGATGCTTCTTTGGGCTGTTTAAGCATTTCTGAAGAACGCAAGCAAATGCTTGATATGATACCTTTTTATGATTCATCTCCTGTATTCCTTGTAAAAAAAGCCGATTTACTCGGAGAAAGTGAAGATGATTATAAAGTCAAAGAAAGCTTTTGGGAAGGTTTGAAAGCAAGTATTAACAGAACATTTATCGTTGAAGACCGCTGGAAGCTGATTGCAAATGGTCTTGGGGTGACAATATTTATCTCTGTCTGCTCAGGAATACTTGGTTCTATTATTGGTTTCTGCCTTTGCATGCTTAGAAGAACCAAAAACAAATTCATTGATAAGCTGACTTTTGCTTTTGTTAGAATTATTCAGGGCATTCCAGCCGTTGTTTTTCTTATGGTTCTTTATTACGTAGTGTTTGGAAAAGTTGATGTAAGTCCCATTGCAGTTTCGATAATAGGTTTTGCTATCAATTTCGGTGCTTATGTATCAGAAATGATGCGTACGGGTATTGAAGCCGTCGATGCAGGTCAGAATGAAGCAGCGTTGGCACTTGGTTATTCTAATATTCAAAGCTTCTTTAAGGTAATTTTCCCTCAGGCAGCAAAACATTTTTTACCTGTTATGAAGGGCGAATTCATTGGTATGGTAAAAATGACTTCAATAGTAGGCTATATTGCAGGTCAAGACCTCACAAAAGCTACTGACATTATTCGCGCACGAACAATGGAAGCATTTTTCCCATTGATTGTAACAGCTATTATTTATTTTATTATTGCAAACCTGATGACAACAGCGCTAACAAAAATTGAAACAAAGGTTAATCCGAGAAAATGAGTCTTGTGGATAATATAAAGAGAAAGGTCTTATAATCTGATATGGAAAATAATAACGTAATAATTACAGTAAAAAATCTGAAAAAGGTTTACCCGAACATTACACCATTGAAGGATGTAAATGCAGAAATAAGAAAAGGTGAAGTAATTTCAATTATAGGACCTTCAGGAACAGGGAAATCGACTTTTTTACGTTGTTTAAACCGTCTGGAAACTCCAACCTCCGGTGAAATCATCGTAAATGGCGTGAATGTAATGGATCCCAAGTCTAATCTTTCTAAGGTTAGAATGAAAATGGGTATGGTTTTTCAGTCCTTTAATCTGTTTGCTCACAAATCTATTATTGAAAATGTCATGATGGCACCTATTGATTTGCTAGGAGTTTCAAAGGAAGATGCCCACAAGGAAGCTTTGGAATTACTTGATACTGTAGGGCTAAAGAGTAAAGCAGATAATTATCCGGATGAATTGTCTGGTGGGCAGAAGCAACGTGTTGCCATAGCAAGAGCCCTTGCTATGCATCCCGATATTATTCTCTTTGACGAACCAACCTCTGCCCTTGACCCAACAATGGTTTCTGAAGTTCTTGCCGTAATAAGCAATCTTGCAAAGCAGGGCATGACAATGATGATTGTTACCCATGAAATGCGTTTTGCAAGAGATGTATCTACTAGAATTTTCTACATGGATGAAGGCGTAATTTACGAAGAGGGAACTCCTAAGCAGATTTTTGAAAATCCACAAAAGGAAAAGACTAAGAATTTCATTTTTAGAATAAGAGACTGGAACTGGGAAATAAATTCGAAGTCCTTCGATTTTTATGAAATGATTGGTTCTTTGGAAAGCTTTGCAACAAGGCAGTTCTTTAACAAAAATCAGCTTAATCATGTTAAGCTTGCAGTTGAAGAACTGGTTATGAGAGCTCTAATTCCTGCCTGTGATGAAAATATAAATCCAGAAATAAAGCTTACTTTGTCGGCTGCAGAAGAAGGTAAGGAAATCCGTTTAAAGCTTAGCTACAAGGGACTAGAAAAAGATCCATTCAATACTGAAAACTCAGATGTTCTATCTGCTAAAATTCTTACAAAGCTTATTGAGCCAATCGCAACCACCGAAGAAAAAACGGCTGAATTCAAGGTTTTCTAATCCCCAATCAAAAGACCCCCTTTCGTAAAGGGGCAATCAAAAGACCCCCTTTTGTAAAGGGGCAATCCAAAGACCCCCTTTTGTAAATGGGCAATCAAAAGACCCCCTTTTGTAAAGGGGGGTAGGGGGGATTTCCTTCCCCAACCTCTATTAAACACCACTCCAGTAGCTATTCAAAACTTTGAATTAATTATTTTAATCCTTTCAACACTATTATTCCCACTGGCACAGAAACAATAAAGCTCAGGATGTCAGCTACCGGTTGGGTATAAATAATCCCGTTCAATTGATAATAATGTGAAAGCAAAAATAAGGCAGGTAAGAAAAATAAACACTGTCTGGCTGCAGCAAGGAAGGTTGCCTTTCCTGTCTGCCTTGTTATCTGACACATCATACTGCAGGACGTAAACCATGGAATAAATGGGAAACCCATGCATTGAGCTTTTAATGCCAATGCGCCTAGCCTGATAACCTCTGGGTCATCAGCTCGGAAGAATGCTATAATTTGTGGAGCCCAGATAAAGATAATAACTGTACAGACCATCAATAAAGAGGTTCCAACCTTCATTAGAAACCAAAAACCTCTTTTCACTCTATCATATAACTTAGCTCCATAATTGAAACCGCATACTGGCTGGAAGCCTTGACCAAAGCCGATTAATGCTGAAAAAGCAATATGTGCTGTTCTGCTGGCAATTGCCATGGCTGCTATTGCTGCGTCGCCATAAATACCGATTTCCTTGTTCAGGCAAAGCATTGCAATGCCGCCCATTCCTTGTCTGCACAAAGAAGGAAAACCACATTTGAATATTTCGATATAACGTTCGAAACTAGGTGAAAAGTTAGATAAGTGAACTCTGACGTTTCCGCTATATGCTGTTGCTGCGTAAAGCATGAAAAAGCCGAAGCTCTGACTTATGAAGGTCGCAAGGCCTGCACCTGCAACTCCTAGTTTTAACCAGAATATAAGAATCGGGTCTAGGATTACATTGATGACAGCACCACTCATCATACCAATCATTCCATGAAAGGCACTGCCTTGAAATCTTAATTGATTATTCAGGGTTAATGAGCCTGTCATGAATGGCATGGCAGTAAATATGTATTTCAGATATTTTCGCGCATGGGGTAATACTGTTGGAGTTGCACCAAGAAATAAAGAAATATCGTCAAGAAAATATAAACCGGCAATTCCAACCACAAGTCCAAATGTGAATGATGTTATTACGCCTGTTGCGGCCATGGAAGATGCTGAGTCATAATCTTTTGCTCCCAGCATTCGTGACATGTAATTCCCTGAGCCCTGACCAAAAAAGAAACCAATTGCCTGGATTACAGACATTACGGAAAAAGATATGCCGACAGCCGCTGTGGCACTTGTTCCACAGTCATTTATCTGACCTACGAAGTAAGTGTCGGCCATGTTGTAAAGTGCTGTAACGAGCATTATCAGAATTGTTGGAACAGCCAAAGAACAAATGAGCCGTTCTACTGACCCTTGGGTCATCAAGTTATATTTTTGTTCTATGGAATTATCTGTGGGCATATTATTCATTCCAATCTGATTGAACAGATATTAAAGTATGAGACTTAATATTATAATGCCTGCTATCAGACATAAAATAGTCGATACCATACCGAAGCGTGCAAATTCCCAAAATGAAATCTTACATTTATCTCCAGCTGTTTCGGCGACAATCATGTTGGCTACAGAACCGAATATTGTCAGATTCCCTGCAATTGTGCTTACAAAAGCAAGCAGACACCAGAATAATTCCGGATTGCTTAATGATGGGACTGAATTAGAAGCTAAAAGAACAAATGGAACATTAGATAACAAATTTGAACCTATGAGTGTAACTCCTGAAAAGATCCATATTTGCTGATTTAGACTACCGGAGATAAGCTTTAAAGACCAGTCTGCGATAGCTACTGCGAGACCACTTGTCTGTAATCCACCAATGACTACAAACAGGGCTGAGAAAAACATTAATAATGACCAGTCCAGCTTAGCAAATATTTCACCCGGATCCTTCCTGTGGAAAGTTATTACTATGACTGCACCGGCTAATGCAGAAAAAGCCATTGAACACCCAGTAATAAAACCAATACAGGTGATAACCAGACCTAATAATCCAATTCTCAGTCTGCGGGTTTTTAACGGGTGGTCTTCCGCTTCAGTAATAGCAGCATCAGCAGCTTTGGTTTCTGGAGTAGCAGAATCTAATGTTAGCTTTTTCCCATAATATAGCCATGCAAGGCCTAGGTTGATAGCCATTGCAACAAGGAAAGGCAGAAACATTTTGCTCATAAACGGTATGAAGCCAAGTTTTGATATGCTGCCAATAATCATATTCTGTGGATTGCCTGTCAAAGTGAGGCAGGAACCGATGTTGCTGCTAGTTGCCAATACTATCAGAAAAGGAAGGGGATTCAGGTGCTTCTTATGGCAAAGCAGAAGAACCAATGGCGTAAAAACAACACAGACAGGGTCGTTTACAAGAATAGCAGATAGAATAGCCGCTGAAAATGCGACAACTGTCAGAAGCGCAAAGGGCTTGTTAAAGCTTTCCAGCTTGGAGGTAATCGTTTCAAAGAGCCCGGCTGAACGAAGGTGCTCTGCGACTATCATCATACCTAATAATAGGCATATTGTGTCCCAGTTTACTAGTTCGTAGGCTTCTTTCGGAGTCATTACCCCAAAAGCGACCATTAATACCGCTCCAAGTAATGCACTTGATGGTCTGCCGATAGGTAAGAATTTTAATCGCCTGAAAGAAATCAGTATGAAAGTAATACCAAATATGATTGCTGCTGCAACTGGATGTCTGAATGATGTTTCAACTATGTTGTCCATTGTTATTTTCCTTGTATGGCTAGATTATATCACCAACTACCTTAAGGCACAATTGTGCTCAAGACTTTTAACAAAGTCATTTTTGTGATATAATCCTTCTGCTTATGGAAAAAATTCTTCTACCTTTTGTTATATCATGTGTGGCGGGGCTGTTGCTGGTGCCGCTGGTTCGTCGTGCCGCTTTGAAACTGGGTCTTGTCGACCGGCCAGGGGGAAGAAAAATTCATACGAAGCCTGTTCCGCGTGTTGGCGGTCTCGCAATCTATCTTGGCAGCCTTGTTGGGGCTTTGCCTTTCCTTTCTGAAAGCATTCCGACTTTTGGCGTGATGATTGCTGGCACTTTTGTGTTTTTAATAGGCTTTTTAGATGACCTTATGGATCTTAAGCCAAAAATAAAATTAGCTGGTCAGATTATTGGCTGCTGTATCCTGTTTTATTTTGGCGTAAAAATCAGTTTTATGACTAACTTTGTTTCTGGACAGGGCATGTTGGCTTTAGGTTTGCTAACTTATCCGCTGACTCTTTTATGGATTATTGGGCTTACCAACACTGTTAATCTGGTTGACGGGGTTGACGGTTTGGCGGGAGGCATTGTCTTTATTGCTCTTGCAACTCTCCTTGCTGTTAGACTTATGACGCCTCATGAACAGGATCCTCAGCTTATGAATAATTTGCTTGCTTTGTCTGCATCGTTGATGGGAGTTTTGTTGGCTTTCCTAAAATATAATGTGTTCCCAGCTTCAATTTTTATGGGTGACTCTGGTGCATATTATCTTGGATTTATGACTGCTGCTCTTTCTGTGGCTGGTGGTGCCAAGGGTTCTATTTTGTTCCCACTCATTATTCCTATAATAGCTTTTGGTTTACCTATTGCAGATGTTGTTTTTGCAATTCTTAGACGTTATTTTAAAAAAGTGCCTATTTTTCAGGCTGATAAAGGACATTTACATCACAGACTTCTTCGCAGGGGCTTTACTCAAAAGCAGACGACTCAGTTCCTCTGGATGGTTTCCACATGCTTTAGCTTGATTGCAATTTTGGCGGCCGATATTCCTCATAGAGGCATACAGACTGCTGCAGCTATAATGCTCGTTGTAATGGTTTTTATTAGCGTATTTTACTTTATCCGGAATAGCAGCAATGCAAAGAAAAACGAATAATTTCTCCGACATATTACTGCAAGAACAGCCTTCTGATATTCTCAGGCGTTCTTTTGAAAGTGGTCGCATTGCTCAGACCTATCTTTTTGCAGGAAAGCCTTCTGTTGGCAGAATGGTTGTTGCTAAGGCCTTTACTGCTTTACTCCAGTGCAGCCAACCTGTCCGTGACGAAAACGGTAAGCTTGACTCCTGCGGCAAATGCGAAAACTGCATGAGAATAAATAATAATTCTCACCCAGATGTCAGATATGTTACTCCCGATGGAAATGAAATTAAAATAGACCAGATCAGAGAATTACAGGATATGGCTACGTTAAAGCCAACCTTAGGAACATGGCAGGTTTTTATTATTGATCCAGCTGATAAATTGAATCAATCCTCGGCGAATGCCTTGCTGAAAACACTTGAAGAAGCTCCTGCACATAGTTTGTTCATCTTGCTTGCCTCCGATACTGGTGCTGTTTTGCCAACTGTTTTAAGCCGTTCTGAAATAGTTCGCTTTAATACACCGTCTCATCAGCAGGTGAGGGAAATTCTTAAAGCAGATTTTAATATGACTGCTGAAGCTGCGGCATCTTGTTATGCTCTTTCTGAAGGAAATTTCGGACAGTCATTGGTAATGGCTGAGGATTTCGTGTATGACCCTGAAATAATTGGTATTAAACGAGCTCACACTAATTATCTTTTGCAACTACAGATGTGCGCTCAATTTATAGAGAATGATTTTTCATCTGTAACAACTTTGGAAGATGCTGTGAAAAAAGCCTGGCAGTTGGAACAGATTGCTTATCAGCCTTTGTTGGCTGCTAGAAAAGCTATTTGCCGTTCACTTTTTATGAATACGGGTTTGCCAAATGCTTTCCCACTTCTTTTTGCGCAGGAAGTCATGAAAACAGTTGATTCAGCAAGCTCTTTCATTGAAAAGAGTCTCGAACCTCTGCTTGCAGAAAGTAAGAAATCGTATCCTTCAGCTGTAATTAAGGATATTGAAACTCAGATTTCGACAGCAGCTTCAAAATGGGGAAGCGACCAGTTGGAAAAGTTTTTTGTATGCCTTATGAATTGGTATACTGACGCTCTCATGGCTGCAGTAGGTGCTGATGAAACTTTATTGTTGAACCTTGACCGTAAAGAGGATATTATTACAGTGGCAAAGGTGGAAGGCTATTCTTTGCTACGCTCACGTATAGAAATGCTTGGAAATAGCATAAGCTTGCTGAGAAGATATATACAGCCTTTATTAATTCTAGAAAATGTAATAACGCAGATCGGAGGACCCGAAGCGTGACCCAATACTTAGCCCTCAGACTAAGAAAATTGTCTGTTGTATACTGGTTTAAAAAGCCAGAAGATGTTGAACTTCAGGAAACACAGGATATTATCGTTAATACCCAGCATGGTGTCGAAGTTGCCCGTGTCTTGAGAATTACAGAAACAAGACCAGCCGACTTGGATGAAGAAACACCATTTGTTACTGAATTTGTTCGAGTGGTTAATCATGATGACAGGCTTCAATTAAAGGATTTATGCCGTAAAGAAAAAGAAGCCTTCATACAGGCCCGTCAGAAAATAGAAGAACATCAGCTGCCAATGAAGCTTTTGAAAGCTGAGTATCTTTTTGACTGTAGCCGCCTGATTCTTTATTTCAAATCCGATAACAAAGTCGACTTTAGAGAATTGCTGAAATCCCTGGCAAGTCTTTTCAGAACTCGTATCGAATTGCGCCAGATTGGTGTTCGAGACGAAACCAAGCTTCTTGGCGGAATTGGCTGCTGCGGTAAGCCTGTTTGTTGCTCACAGTTTATGAATATTTTCTATCCTGTTTCAACAAAGATGGCTAAAGAACAGAATTTGAGCCTTAATCCAGCGAAGCTTTCCGGCATTTGTGGTAGACTTCTATGCTGTCTTGCTCACGAACATGAATATTATGCTTCCTTCCATGGCAAGTTCCCGAGAATAACTGCTGAAGTTGTTGTCGGTGAAGAAACCGGACGTGTAATGGATATCAACTATATTACCAGAAAGGTTATCATTGGCTTCGCTGATAGAAGAAAAGCCACATATAATCTTGATGATATCTGTGGACGCAAAGATTCTTCTACTGGTCGCAATCTTTGGTGGGTAAAAACAGAAAATGAAGAAGAACCTGATTTAAGCGTTCTTCTTAAAAATCTGAACCCTCCAGGAACTGGTAAGAAGAAGAGGAATTCTGAAAATTACCAGAATTATAGCGATTCAGAACCTTCAAATGACGATTCTGATGACAGTTTTGACGACGAAGAGTAAGCTATTTATATTCAACAGAATATTTTTTAGTTAGACTTATTTTAAAATCGTGTTATAATCTCAAGACTAATGCTTGCTGATGTGCATTGCTTTTGCCTATCATAAAGTAGAAAAGCGAGGAAAGACATAGTGTCTCGTATAGGATTATTAGCTGGTTGCGGAAGATTTCCACAGTATTTTGCTAAGGCTGCTAAGAAAAGCGGTTATGAAGTAATTGCTGTTGCTATTAACAATGAAACCTCTAAAGAAATAGAAGGTATGGTAGACCATATCGAATGGTTCAACGTCGGTAGTTTACAAAGTATGATTGATGTTTTCGTAAAAGCCGGTGTCGAAAAAATGGTCATGGCAGGTGGTGTTACTAAGACCACTATGTTTACTAATATCCAGCCTGATGCTAGATTTTTGAAGGTTTTATCAAAAGTTAAAAATAACAATGATGACGCTTTATTACGTCAACTTTGTGTGGAATTTGAAACAGAAGGTATTCACGTTTGTGATTCTACTACATTCTTGTCTGTATTATTGCCAGAAAAAGGCGTTATGACAAAACGTCAGCCAACAGACGCTGAAAAACTGGATATAGAATATGGTCATAAAATAGCTAAAGAAATCGCTGGCATGGATATTGGTCAGACTATCGTTGTAAAAGACCGTGTAATTCTTGCTGTTGAAGCTATTGAAGGTACAGATAAGGCAATAGCTCGTGGTGGACAGCTCGGTAATGGTGATGTCACTGTTGTTAAAGTTGCCAGACCAAAGCAGGATATGAGATACGACATTCCTACTGTTGGCATGGAAACAATACGTTCTCTTGTAAATGCTAAGGCAAAATGTCTGGCTTTTGAAGAAGGTAAGACTCTTTTCCTTGATAGAGAAGAAGTTATTAAAGCTGCTGATGAAGCAGGCATTTGTATTGTTGTTATTTAACAGAGGTAACTAATGAAAAAACCTGTAAATATTGGTGTTATCGGTGTTGGCCATCTCGGACAGCATCATGCTAGAATTCTTCATGAAATAGAAGGTGCCAATCTTATTGGTATTTCTGATGTTAATGAAGAAGCAGGTAAGGCAGCTGCTGAAAAATACGGCGTAAAATATTTTAAGGATTACCGTGACTTAGCTAAGGAAGTAGAAGCTGTAACTGTTGTTGTTCCTACTTTCTTGCATCATGACGTTGCTAAGTATTTCTTACAGAATAATATTCACACCTTTATTGAAAAGCCTATAACAAAGACTCTTGAAGATGCAAACGACTTGGTTGCTACTGCTGGTGAAAAGCAGCTGACCCTTCAGGTTGGTCATGTTGAACGCTTTAACGCTGCTATGGTAAAGCTTCAGTCTCTTGTCGAAAATCCTCGCTTTATTGAATGTCAGAGATTGTGCGCTTTTTCAAATAGAATTCAGGACGTTGGTGTCGTTCTTGATCTTATGATCCATGATATCGATATCGTTCTTTCACTTGTTAAATCTCCTATAAAGAGAATCGATGCCGTAGGTATTCCTGTTCTTTCTGAACATGAAGATATTGCAAACGCTCATATCGTTTTTGAGAATGGTTGTATTGCAAATCTTACTGCATCTAGAGTAAGTGAAGATAAAGTTAGAAAACTAAGAGTTTTTGAACTTGATAAATACATATCTCTTGACCATGCAGAACAGACTATTACCATGGCCCATAAGAGCAGTGAAGAAAAGAAAATTGTTTGCGAAGCACTTGATATTCAGAAAGCTGAACCTCTTCGCAAGGAATTGGAACATTTCATTTACTGCATTCAGGAAAAGAAGAAACCTCTTGTTACTTACAAAGATGGTAAGAACGCTCTCGAAGTTGCACTGGAAATTCTTGCTCAGTGTAAGCTTAGCTTAAATGCCTGATTGGATATCGTTTTGGAAAACCTTTCTCAAGCACAAAACCTGAACGGAAAGAAAATATTTTTCTTAGCTGGCGAGCATAGCGGTGATTTACAAGGCTCTATAGTAATCAAGCATCTGAAAATGATTGCTCCGGAACTTGAAATCACTGGCATCGGCGGCAAACTTATGCAGCAGGCTGGTATGAATTGCATCCATAGCAGTGATGAGATGGCTGTTATAGGTATTGTTGAAGCTATTAAAAATTTTAAACATCTTAAGCATATTAAGTCTGATGTAGAAAAATGGCTTAACAAAAATCGTCCTGATATGGTGGTCCTTATTGACTATCCTGATTTTAACAGAATGATAGCTGAATATGCTAAGTCTATTGGACTTCACGTGCTTTATTATATAATGCCTCAAGTTTGGGCATGGCGCTCTGGTAGAGTAAATAAATTTGTTAATGCTATTAACGAATGCGTTGTATTTTTCCCATTTGAAGTTGATATTTGGCAAAAAGGTGGAACGACCTGCAATTGGTTTGGGCATCCACTTATAGGAACGGCCGTTCCCTCCGCCTCTAAAGAAGAAATTCGAGAAAAATATGAAATCCAGAATGAACAGAAGGTTATAGGCATTCTACCTGGTAGCAGAACTCAGGAAATAGACTATATTTTACCTGAAGTGCTAGGGGCTGCTGATTTAATTGCTGATAAATACAAGAAGGTTCAGTTCTTACTGCCACTAGCCTCTACCATTGATGAATCTCATGTTCAATCCTATCTTAAGCTGCATCCAGAAATTAATGTTAAAATAGTTCGAGATAAGGCTTATGACGTAATGTCTGTCGCTGATGTCTGCATCGTTACCTCTGGCACTGCTACTTTGGAAACAGCTATTATTGGAACTCCAATGGTTGTTGTTTATCGAACCAATATAATTACTTCAATATTAACTAAATATTTTATTGAATCAAAACATATTGCTTTGCCAAATGTAATTGCTGATAAACGTATCGTTCCCGAATTAATCAGAGATGAGTTCAGAGCTGATTTTATTGCTAGGGAAGTTTCAGCTATATTAGATGACCCGGATAAACAGAAGCGTATAAGACAGGGACTTAATGAAGTAAAGAATACATTAGGTGAGCCTGGTGCAGGAAACAGAGTTGCAGAACACATTGCAAACAGGTTAAAGGAGTTAAATGCATCCAATGAACAATAAAGATACACGCATTAGCGACTTTCAACTGTTTAAGCGAGTTCTAAGCTACTGCAAAGGACACGTAGGTATTTTGCTTTTAAGCGTTCTTTGCACTATTGGGGTCGCTTCTGGTGAAGTATATCCTGTTGCTGTTGTTAAATACCTGGTGAATGATGTTCTGGTTTCTAAAAATGAATCTGCAATCAGGTGGATATCACTAAGTGTTGTTGCTGTTATGTTTCTTAAAGGTGTGTTTAGCTTTGCTAGCACATACCTTATGCAATATGTTTCTCAGAGCGTATTGAAAAAAATCAGAAGTGATTGTTTTGCTAAGCTTACAAAATTATCTTTGCCTTATTTTGAAACACAGCAGACTGGTCAGCTTATGAGCCGCGTAACCAATGACGTCGGTGTTTTACAGAACCTCGTAAATGTGTCTGTTAAATGCTGCCGAAATGCTATTGAAGTTATAGGTATCCTTGGTTACATATTCTACTTGCATTGGAAACTTTCTCTGTTGTCTTTGGTTATTGCTCCTCTTATTGCTGTTTTAATTGATAGACTAAGCCATAAGATGAAAAAGATTGGTAGAAGTATGCAGGAACGTGTTGGTGATTTGAACACTGTTTTGCATGAATATATCACCGGCGTAAAAGTTGTTAAGTCTTTCACTCTTGAAAAACATATGACAACTAATTACGAAAAGGCTAATGAAGATAATTTCCGCGAAACTATGCGCGGAAATAGAATTAACGCTGCTACCACTCCAATAGTTGAATTGTGCAACAGCTTTAGTCTGGTTATCATTTTCTGGTATGGTGGACATCTTGTTTGTACCGGTGCCTTAGACGCGGGGCAGGTAGTCAGCTTTATTACAGCATTATGTACCTTGTTTAAGCCTTTGAGAGACGTTTCTGATTATGCCAATAGTATTTCTCAGTCTATTGGAGCTGCTCAGAGAGTTTTTGAGGTTATCGACCGCGAAATTGATGTAAAAGAACCTGAAAACCCAGAAAAACTCGAAACTTGCGAAGGTAATGTAGAATTCAAAAATGTATCTTTTGCCTACAATGAAGACGTTACTATTCTATCTGACATTAATTTGAAGGTTAAGCCAGGAGAAGTAATTGCTTTGGTAGGTCCTTCTGGAGCTGGCAAGAGCACTTTCGTAAATCTTATTCCTAGATTTTATGATGTAACTGCTGGCGAATTACTTATTGACGGTAAAAATGTTAAGAACCTTAGCAGTGAAAACTATAGAAGCTTTATAGGCTTAGTTCCTCAGGATACATATCTATTTGCTGGGACTATTGCTGAAAACATTGGATTTGGCCGTATTGGAGCAACTCAGGAAGAAATTGAAGAGGCTGCAAAACTCGCTAATGCCCATGACTTCATTTCAGGTCTGGTAGACGGTTATCAGACTATTCTTGGAGAGCGTGGCGTAAATCTCTCTGGCGGTCAGGCACAGCGTGTTGCTCTTGCTAGAGCGTTCCTTAAAAATCCAAAGATTCTTATTCTTGATGAAGCTACTAGTGCCTTAGACTCTGAAACAGAAAATCTTATTCAGCAGTCTCTTGATTTGCTGATGAAGAATAGAACTACATTTATGATTGCCCATAGACTTTCAACTGTAGTTAATGCTGATAGAATCATTGCTATTGATAAGGGTAGAATAGTTGAAGATGGTAAGCATGAAGAACTTCTGGAAAAGAAGGGCTTATATTACCAACTTTATACTGCTCAGCATAAGAAAGAACTTGAACAGGCGGCATTGATATCGTGATAAACAGAAGATTTGAGGAAGTCAACAGTCTTATTCGAAACACTGACAATAGATGGTCAGATAAGGCATATGTTATTTCCTTAAGGTTAAAGTGCCTTGCACTGGAACTTTTCAATCTTTTTCTTGCTAATAGTATTAAATTAGTGCCTGATTGTTCTTTTGAAAACCCGTTAGAAATTGGGAAAAAAGAACCTGTTATCTTGGCTTTGTGGCATGGAAGCTTATTAGGCTGTTTATACTTCTTAAGAAACAGAAATATAGCTGCTATAGCTTCTTTATCAAAGGATGGTGATTTGATAACTAAGGGATTGGATTCTCTTGGCTATCAGACTATCAGAGGTTCCTCTTCAAGAGGTGGAACCAGAGTGCTATTGGAAGCTTTAAAAAAGCTTAAAAAAGGAACTACAGTGGCATTTACCATCGATGGTCCCAAAGGACCAATACACGAAGTAAAACCTGGTATTATCATGTTGGCTCAGAAAACAGGGATTCCAATAGTCCCGCTTTGCATGGCTTATGGAAAATCAATTACCCTGCATAGTTGGGATAGATTTCAGATTCCGTTGCCTTTCAGTAAATCTGTTATCCATATTGGAAAACCGCTTAAAATTGACTCTGGAATTTCAATCGATGACGGTTGTAAATTACTTAAGGAATATATGTTCGACTGCGAAAAAATCGCGGCTCAGAAATTGAAAGCAGGCTGTTTATAAAGTGAATGAATTAGTTCAGAAAAAAAGACCAAAACTGTTCATTGTATCCGGGGAAACCTCCGGTGACTTTTACGCTGCTTCTTTAATCGATGTTTTATTAAAATATGAAAACTTCGATATTTACGCTATTGGAGGAATCCAATGCAAGCGTCGCAAAGTTAAAATGCTTTGTGATAGCACTAATTGGGCTGCAATAGGAGTTTTTGAAGCTATCAAGCAGATTCCTAGATTGCCTCTCCTTTTCCTGATTAGAAAGTTCCTTACAGTAGAAAGACCTGATGTTATCGTATTAGTGGATTATCCAGGCTTCAATATGTGGCTTGTACATCAGGCTAAGAAATTCGGTATTCCAACCGTTTATTATTTCCCACCCAGCAAATTTGCTAAGGATCCTGCTAAAGTTAAGGATGCTGCCGAAAGTATAACCGCTGTTGCTGCAAACTTTGAAGTTACTTATGATCTCTACAGACGCGCTAAGGCAAACGTAGAATTCGTAGGTCATCCAATGGTAGATATTGCAAATCCGGAAATAAGCCCAGAACACACGGCAATAAAATATGGCTTAGACCCAAAAAGACCTGTTATTGCTTTATGCCCTGGTTCGAGAAAGAGTGAACTTACCGAAATTTTGCCTCCAATGCTCGGGGCGGGCAAAATTATTAATGAAAAATATCCTGAATATCAGTTTATAGTACCTGTAATTGCCACTGAAGGCGATGTGGTTTTTGGAGTCAAAAAAGCAGAATTGCGTAAGAAACTGAAAGAAAGCGGTTTGCCAATTGTTCTGGCTGAAGGTCGTATTTATGACATAATGAATATGGCTAAGATTCTTCTTATCAGTTCAGGCACAGCAACTCTGGAAGGTGCTTTTATCGGCACTCCAATGGTTATATGCTATAAAGTTAATTGGCTGACTGAAATTCAGGCTAGACTTTTCTATAAATTACCAGAATTTATTGGTTTGCCTAATATTATTCTAAATAAAATGGCAGCCCCTGAACTTATTCAGCATGAATGTACTCCTCAGAATATTGCTGCAAAGGCTTTCGAATTAATAGAAAACCCTGATAAATACGAACAGCAGAAAAAAGATTTTGCTGAAGTTGCTAGACAACTTGGCAAGCCTGGAGTAAATGATAAAGTTGCTGATATGATTATTAAAATCCTTAACGAAAAGACTCCGGAAAAATAAGCTATGCCGTCTCAGCTTGAAATTTTGCAGAAGACAATAATAGCTATTTCTAAGGTTTTTGGTAAGCTTCCCGAAAAATTTACTGCATCTTTGGCTGCAGCCCTTGGTTTAGTGGTTTGGACATTGTGGGGTTCCGAAAGACGTCGAATGGAAGATAGCATTGATAGGGTTTATAATCGCTTGAATAGAAAGCCTCCAATGCCTGTGAAGCTTATCGTTAAGAAATCTTTTATCCATTTTGCACTTATGGGAAGTGAGATTCTCAGATACCCATCAATTAGCCGACAATACATCGAACGACACTTCAGGATAAAAGGTCGGGAAAATGTTGATAAGGCTTTGAAAAAAGGTAAAGGCGTCATTATGGCACTTCCACATATTGGTAATTGGGAATACTTTGGCGCTGCTATTGTAAATGAAGGCTATAAGCTGAACTCCTTTTTTTTGGCTCAGAAAGAAAACGAAATAGGCAGTCTATTGGATCATTTTAGAAGCTTTTCTGGTATTACCTTGCATGACCGCGATAGAGGCGGTGTAAAAGCCTTGAAAGCTCTAAAAAATAACGAATGCCTTGGCATGATTACAGACCAGGATGGCAATGCCAATGGGGTTTATATGGATTTTCTCGGTCACTGGGTAAGTATGCCGGCTGGCCCTGCCAATTGGAGCATAAAAACCGGTGCCTCCCTGATTCCTGTGTTCTCGCTTAGAAAGGGCTACACATACAATTATGATGCCTATTTCTTGCCCGCAGTGGACGCCAATATCGAAGGAACTAAAGAAGAAAAGACTGTTGCCAGAACTGTTCAACTGGCAAAATGGATGGAAGAACTGATTCTGACATATCCTCACCAGTATCTATGGTTCTATGACCGCTTTAAACCGCGCCATGAAGCATGGACTACAGGTTCAATTAATATTAACGGCCAAATGTGCCACGGGACTCAACGCTATGGAAAATAATCTAAGTCTGAGAGCTAAGTCGGTTTTATATTTTTATCGAGGGCTTTATGCATTGGCAACTGTTGTCGCTGCAGGTCTGTCGCCCGTTCTTAATAAATACTCACGCCGCGTAAAGGAAGGCTTCAACGATTACTTAGGCAACGTAGAAATTCCAGATAAATCTAATAAGCCAGTTTTATGGGTTCATGGCGTTTCAATGGGTGAATCAATGGTAGCATTAGGCTTTGCAAAAGAGCTTAAAAAGCTTTATCCAGAATGCACTCTTGTTTTTACTACTACCCATCCTGATGTCATAAAAGACGTTAGAAAGAAAAAAATCGCTGATGCCGTTGCTTATTTTCCATTGGATAATTATCGCTCAATGAACAGGCTCTTTAATCGATGGAAGCCTGATGCTGTTTTTGTAGCCGAAACTGATTTTTGGCCGGAATTCTCACAGCAGTGCCGCGAAAGAAATATTCCTTTGATGCTAATAAACGGGCGTATTAGTAGCAAGATTGAAAACTTCTATACAAAAGCTAAGGGAGCTGCAGAAATAGTATTTGGCGCATTTACTGGCTTTGCCGTTCAGTCTCAGATTGATGCTGACCGCCTTGCTAATATGGGAGTCTCTGCTAGCAAGATTCACGTTTTGGGGAATATGAAAGCTGATTTTACTCACACTAACCAGGTCAATCTGACTTCCGTTTCTCAGTGGTTGAACGGGAGAAAAGCCGTTGTTTTTGGTTCTCTGCATCCTGAGGAATTTGATATGCTAAGACCATTATTCAGAAGGCTTGTCAATGAAAAACTGGCTGTAATCATAGCGCCTCGTAATATTACATTAGCAGAAGCATGGACAAATGAACTGACTAAGGAAAATCATACGGTTTGTCGAAAAACTCAGATTTCAGATTCCGAAATTATGATTCTTGATACCATTGGTGAACTGGCTTCAGTATATAAGATCTCTGCTGTATCATTTGTCGGTGGTAGTCTTGATTTTAATAAAACTGGCGGCCATAACCCATTAGAAGTAATGCAGCAGAAGGTTCCATTACTGATGGGAAAATATTGCCGCAATTTTGCTGATATCGTAGAACAACTGAAACAAGCTGGCGGAATTGCAGTATTAGATGGTTCAGAAAACGACTACGATGCGATTATGAAAATAATTAACGATAAACAGGTCGCAGAAAGTATGATTGCAGCAGCAACTCGCATTCTTACTGAAAATCAAGGCGTGGTCGAAAAGACTTTGAATATTTGTAAGACTGTTTTGAAGGTTTGATTATTATGAATAAAGCTATTTTCCCAATTTGCATTTGTATTCTGTCTGCTAATGGATTGAATGCGCAGATTGCTAGCTATTCTGGCATAGATAAAATGATAGATGAATCAAAGAGGTTTATTGATATGAAAAAAGAAATCAAAATAGACAAAGAAGCTTTACAGGCCTGTATTGAATATCTACAAGAAAAACCAAAGGTAGAATTTAATCCATATCCAGATTACGATGGAAGAGTTCAGGTTGCCTTAGGACTGTTAGAACCAGATTATGAATATCTTAAAAATCATGAGGCTCTTAAAAATATGCCTATAAACAAGATGAGCATAGATAATATCAGAACTATGCTTACATTCATTAATCGTGGCGAACGCTTTTGCGATGGGCATATTGCATTATTCGTTGAAAATGGCTGTCTTCTTGAGTTGCTGCTCCGTTTATCTGAACTTACAAAAGAGTGAAAATTTTAGGGGGTAAACCGTGTCTGAACAGAAATCACCGATTATTTTTACTGATGAGTTTTTGAATGGACTTCAGGAATTGCCTAAGCAGTCACCACGTCTGAGAGCAAATTTTGACCTTCGCAATAGCCCAGAAGATAATAGCCAGCGAATTCTGAATATTATGGATAAAGGCACTGTCGTTCCAATACATTGCCATCCTGATACTAGTGAATCTGTTGTTATACTGCGTGGAGCCATTGATTGGATATTCTACGATGAAAACAATAAAGAAATTGCTAGATATAAACTAAGCCGCGAGAATGGTCCTTATGGACTGCAGATACCAGCAGGTCAGCTTCATGGAATTGAAGTACAGGAATCAGGTTCCATTGTTTTTGAAGCCAAAGACGGCAAATACATCCCCAACCGCTAACTGAATAAAACCCCCATTTATAAATGGTGCCATAAATTCCCCCTTTTATAAAGGTGCCATAAATTACCCCCTTTTATAAAGGGTGCCATATAAATTACCCCCTTTCGTAAAGGGGGGTAGGGGGGATTT
>JAZUDR010000086.1:0-8076 GCA_045639725.1 Candidatus Avigastranaerophilus sp.
AAGTTACTGACAAATTTGAAAACATGGGCGCTCAGCTTGTAAAGGAAGTTGCAGCAAAGACTAATGACGTAGCCGGTGACGGTACTACCACAGCTACAGTTCTTGCTCAGGCAATCGTTCATGAAGGCTTCAAGAACGTAACTGCCGGTGCTAACCCAACTTATGTAAAACGCGGTATTGAAAAAGCCGTTGCAGCAGTTGTTGAAGAAATCGGCAAACTCGCACAGAAGGTTGACGACAACAAAGACAGCGTTGCACAGGTTGCTACAATCTCTGCCCGCGATAAAGAAATCGGTGACCTCATTGCTGAAGCCATGGATAAAGTCGGTAAAGACGGTGTTATCACTGTTGAAGAAGCCAAGAGCTTCGACACTCAGCTTGAATTCACAGATGGTATGGAATTCGACAAGGGTTACCTCAGCCCATACATGGTAACTGACCAGGATAGAATGGAAGCTGTTCTTGACAATCCTTACATTCTTATCACAGAAAACAAGATCAATAACCTCAAAGACCTTCTTCCAATACTCGAAAAGGTTGTTCAGGTTAACAAGCCTCTTCTCATCATTGCTGAAGACATCGAAGGCGAAGCTCTTGCAACTCTCGTAGTAAACAAGCTCCGTGGCACTTTCAACTGTGTAGCAGTTAAGGCCCCTGGCTTTGGCGACAGAAAGAAAGCAATGCTTGCTGATATCGCTGTTCTCACTGGTGGCGAATGCGTTTCTAACGATCTCGGCATGAAGCTTGAAAACGTAACTGTTAATCAGCTTGGTCAGGCCAAGAAGGTTATCGTTTCCAAAGACCTCACCACTATTATGGAAGGCTGCGGCGATACCAAGGCTCTCAAGAACAGAATTAACCAGATTAAGGCTGAACTTGAACACAGCACTAGCAGCTATGACAAGGAAAAGCTTCAGGAAAGACTTGCTAAGCTCGCCGGTGGCGTTGCAGTAATCAAAGTTGGTGCTGCTACTGAAACAGCTATGAAGGAAAGAAAGACCAGAGTAGAAGATGCATTGAGCGCAACTCGTGCAGCTATCGAAGAAGGTATTGTTGCTGGCGGCGGCGTTACCTACATCAACGCTCTCCACGTTCTTGAAAAGCTCGAAAAAGAAGCTGACGAAAACGAAAAGATCGGTTACACCATCGTTAAGAAGGCTCTCTATGCTCCAATGACCATGATTCTTCATAACGCAGGTCTTGAACCAGCAGTTATCATTGAAAAGGTTAAGTCCTCTAAGAAGTCTGGTTATGGTTATGACGTAGTAGCTGATGATTATACTGATATGTATAAGGCTGGCATCATTGACCCAGCTAAGGTTACACGCTCAGCTCTCCAGAATGCTTCTTCAATAGCTTCAATCCTTCTCACTACTGAAGTATTGGTTGCTGAAGCACCAGAAAAGGAAAAAGCTCCAGTAGCTAACCCAGAAATGGATTATTAAACAAACCTAAATCCCCCCTACCCCCCTTTACGAAAGGGGGTCTTGGAAGATGGCCCTTTACGATAGGGGGTAGCAATGAATGGAGTCCACAGATGTTAGATTTCATGAAGAGGAAAAAAAAGATGACTCAAGAAAAGCAGGAAGATCAGGAATTAAAAGATAAAGCTCCTGAAGCAGAAGTTAAAGAAGAAGCCCAGGCTGAAAATTCAGACAAAGCTGCTGAAGAAAAAGCCCAGGAACCAGCTTCCTCAGAAAACAAAGACAAGCCTGCTTCTGAAGCCAAAGAAGAAGAAGAAAAACCATTAACTGAAGCTGACAAAATTAAGGCTCTTGAAAAAGAACTTGGTGATGTAAAGAAGAGATATTTAACTGCTCTTGCTGACTACCAGAATCTTTCCAAAAGAGCAGCCAATGATCAGGCAGCAGCCCGCAGCCGTGGCGTTGCAGAATTTTTGAAGAAGCTGCTACCAGTTATGGACACTCTTGATAAAGCAATGGAACAGTGCCAGAAGGTCGAACTTGACAAAAAGGTTATGGACGGTCTGGAAATGTTCTCTATCCAGTTCTCAGACATGCTTGAAAAAGAAGGTCTGAAGGAAATCCAGGCTCTTGGCAACAAATTCGATCCGAACTGCCAGGAAGCTATGATGAATCAGAATAACCCAGACAAAGAAGACGAAGAAGTTCTTATGGTTTTCGAAAAGGGTTATATGTTCAAAGACCAGGTTTTGCGTTGCGCAAAGGTCGTAGTTAACAAAAAGTAAATTTCTTGTAAGGAGATATAAATATGTCAAAGATTATCGGTATTGACCTTGGTACTTCAAACTCAGCTGCTGCCGTTATCGAAGGCGGTAAGCCAGTTATTATTCCTAGCGCTGAAGGTAATTCAATCGGCGGTAAGGCTTTCCCAAGCGTAGTTGCATTCACAAAAGACGGCCAGAGACTCATCGGCGAACCAGCCAGACGTCAGGCTACTACTAACCCAGACCGCACTATCATAGCTGCTAAGAGAAAAATGGGTTCTAAGTATAAATACAACATCGATGGTAAAGAATTTACTCCACAGGAAATTTCAGCTGCTATTCTCCAGAAGATTAAAGCTGACCGAGAAGCTTTCCTTAATGACAAAGTAACAGAAGCAGTTATCACTGATCCGGCTTACTTCGACGATGCTCAGCGCCAGGCTACCAAAGACGCTGGTAAGATTGCCGATCTTGAAGTAAAACGTCTTGTAAACGAACCAACTGCTGCAGCTCTTGCTTACGGTCTTGACCACAATCAGGGCGACAGAAGAATCCTCGTATTCGACCTTGGCGGCGGCACACTGGACGTTACTATCCTTGAACTTTCTAACGGCGTATTCGAAGTTCTTTCTACCAACGGCGACACTCAGTTGGGCGGCACCGACATGGATAACAGCCTTATCAAATACATTGAAGGCGAATTCCAGAAATCTGACGGTATTGACCTTTCTAAGGATTCAATGGCTCATCAGCGTGTTAGAGAAGCTGCTGAAAAGGCTAAGATTGAACTCTCTACTACTACCCAGACTGACATCAACCTTCCATTCATCACTGCAACTCAGGAAGGTCCAAAGCATTTGAACATCACTCTTACCCGTTCTAAATTGGAACAGTTGGTTGAAGACGTTGTAGAACGCTGCAAAGCTCCTATCGACAACGCTCTCAACGATGCCGACCTCAAGAGAAGCGACATTGACCATATCGTTATGGTTGGTGGTCCAACAAGAATGCCAGTTATCCAGAACCTTCTCAAGAATCACTTCGGCAAAGATCCAGAACGCGGCGTAGACCCAATGGAATGCGTTGCTATGGGCGCTGCTACTCAGGCCGGTGTTCTCACTGGTGATGTTAAGGACATCCTCCTTCTCGACGTAACTCCACTTTCTCTTGGTATCGAAACTCTCGGCGGCGTTATGACTACTCTTATTCCACGTAACACCACTATTCCTACTAAGAAGAGCCAGGTATTCTCTACTGCAGCCGACAATCAGCCAGCAGTTTCTGTTCATGTTCTCCAGGGCGAACGCTCAATGGCAGCAAGCAACAAGACTCTTGGCCGCTTCGACCTTGTAGGTATTGCTCCAGCTCCACGTGGTATCCCACAGATTGAAGTTACCTTCGACATCGACGCCAACGGTATCGTTAATGTTTCTGCTAAGGACCTCGGCACTGGCAAGGAACAGAAGATTACTGTAACCAACGGTTCTGCTCTTAACAAGACTGAAATCGATGAAATGATCAAGAAGGCTGAACAGTTCGCAGACGAAGACAAGAAGAAGAAAGAAAGCATTGAAACTAGAAATCAGGCTGAATCCTTCTCTTACCAGCTCGAAAAGACTATGACTGACCTTGGCGACAAGGTTCCTGCAGATGTTAAGAGCAAAGTTCAGGGCAAGATTGACGAAGTTAAGACTGCTCTCAACGGCACTGACGACGAACTCATCAAGACTAAATTTGATGAACTCCAGAAAGTTGCTCAGGAAATCGGTCAGGTTCTCTATCAGCAGCAGGGCGGAGCTCAGGGTCCTCAGGGTCCACAGGGTGGTTTCCCAGGCGCTGATCCAAATGCCGGTGCTCAGGCTGGTCCACAGGATGACGGCGACGTTGTAGACGCTGAATTCAAGAAGGCTTAAGAAGCTATCGGCTTTTGGCTAATAGCTTATAGCCGAGAGAAGCAGGATAAATCCCCCCTACCCCCCTTTACAAAAGGGGGTCTTAGAAGATAACCCTTTACAAAAGGGGTCTTAGAAGATAACCCTTTCAAAGGGGGGACAAGCATACTTTTCTCGGCTAAGAGCCAAAAGCTAAAAGCCAAGAGCTAATTAAGGAGAATATTTATGGCTTCTAAACGTGATTACTATGAAGTGCTAGGGGTTCCGAAGAATGCTAGCGAATCTGAATTAAAAAAGGCATTCCGCAGTCTTGCACGTCAGTATCACCCCGACGTCAATAAGAGTCCTGACGCCGTAGAAAAATTCAAGGAAGTTAACGAAGCCTACCAGGTTCTGTCTGACCCCAATAAGCGTGCTGCCTATGACCAGTATGGTTTTGCAGGCATCGATCCAAACGCTTTCGGTGGTGGCGGATTTCCAGGTGGCGGCTTCGGTGGCTTCGGCGATATATTCGGCGATATATTCTCTGATTTCTTTGGTGGCGGTTCAAGCTCATCAGGTCAGAGAAGAAACGGACCACGTCGCGGTGCAGACTTAAGATATGACCTTGATATAACCTTTGAAGAAGCTGTTTTCGGATGTGAAAAGGAAATTACAGTTCAGAAATCTGTATCTTGCACTTCCTGTTCAGGTTCTGGCGCAGAACCAGGCACAAGTCGCAAGCAGTGCCCAGTATGTAAGGGTCGCGGTTCTGTTTCAATATCTCAAGGCTTCTTTACTATTCAACAGACCTGTCATCAGTGTCAGGGCGAAGGCGAAATCATCGACAAGCCCTGTAAGTCATGCGGAGGCAGCGGTCGTTTAAAACAGTCCTCTAAGCTTAAGGTTAAGATACCTGCAGGTGTTGAAACCGGTTCTAAGCTTAAAATCGGTGGTGAAGGCGAAGTCGGTGAAAAGGGCGGCCCAAGCGGCAACCTTTATATAGTCATTTCTGTTGGAAAGCATGATTTCTTTGACAGAATCGGCGACGACATTATCTGCGAAAAAGATATTACCTTCCCATTGGCTGCTCTTGGTGGTGAAATTGAAGTGCCAACACTAAAGGGAGTCGTAAAGATTAAGATTCCTGCAGGCACTCAGACAGGCAAGACCTTCAGACTCCGTGGCTATGGTGTAAAATCCTATAGAAACGGTGAAGGCGACCAGTTGGTCAAGATATTCGTCAGAACACCAACAGAACTGAACGATAAGCAGAGAGAGCTTCTCAAGCAACTTGCTGAAGAAGACCCTGAATCCAAGGCCACGGGCATTGGTTCAAGCAAAAGCTTCTTCGACAAAGTAAAACAGGCTCTCGGCGGGTGATAGGCCGATATTGGCTATTAGCTATTAGCTTTTGGCTTTTGGCCGAGAAAAGCAGGTCTGACCGCCCCGGCAAGGCCTTCCTCCTTCAGGGGGAAGGTGGATTCTGCGAAGCAGAAGACGGATGAGGGGATATTGCAACAAACCTCAATACCAAGCAGTTATAAAGTTAGCCTATAAAAAGCAAAAAAGCAGACGCGATAAGCGTCTGTTTTTTTGGCTTTTTAAATATCTAGTCTTGCAAATTAAATAAAATAGTTATAAATTATTATTAACAACAAACAAGGAGACCACAATGCAGGTAAAAGTAGAAAACAATTCTGATGGAAATTTAACAATATCAGTTGAAGGCAGCATTGATACAGTAACTGCTGCTGATTTCGAAAAGCAAGTAAAAGAAGCATTAAATGGAGCAAAGAATCTGGTATTAGATTTCGAAAAAGTAGAATACGTATCTAGCGCCGGACTCCGTGCTATTATTTCCCTTAACAGCATTATGGAAGAACAGGGCAAAATGGTTGTGAAGAATGTTTCAGAAGATGTTAACGAAGTATTCGAAATGACCGGCTTCGACGAAATCCTTAACATAGAATAATAGTCATGGCTGAAGAAGTCCAAAAAACATTTGCTGGCACAGATACAATTGTAGTTCCAGCCAAAAAAGAAGAGTTTGAAAAAATCAGGCTCTGGATGACCAATATCTTCGATCAGCTAGATATTCAAGGGAAACCACGAAAGCAGCTTTTTATTGTTGCTGACGAAATATTCACCAACATATCAAGCTATGCTTATTGTGACAAAGAAGAAGGCGGAGACGCTTCCCTGACATTAAAATATTTACCGGAAGAAAAAGCTGTTACATTGATATTTTCAGATACAGGCATCCAGTATAATCCACTGACCCAGGAGCCTCCCGATATCGTAAAAAGAATTCAGGAGCTTACCGTTGGCGGCTTAGGTATATTCATGGTCAGAAAAATGGTCACAGCCATTGATTATGAATACAAAGACAACCACAACATTCTAACTCTGAAGAAATTAATAGCTTAAAACGAACTTACATTTTAAAAATTATCTGCTATAATAAGAATAGCCGAAAGGTTGGCACAAGTTGCCAGCCTTTTCTTTTAATCTAAAATTCTAAGAGTTGCAATGAATACAAAGTCATTATTACTTACATTGTTTCTGTGTCTTACACTAGGCGTTGCCTACGGTCAACAACTTGTATTGTTCAAAGAAGGAATCAAGCCTACCGATGAACAGTTGTTTGAACAGTTGAAACACACATCTTCCGTAGACAAGGAATTCCTAGAAACAATAGAACAGTTGCAACAAAAAGCTTATGCAGAAGATGCCAAGGAAGAAGATAAAACCAATCTGGCAGCTTTCCTTCTTCATAAAGTAATCTTAGAATACAAAACCCAGCCATACGAAAACCTTGAACCAATCTTAAATGACATAGACCGTCTCGCCCCGAATAATTTCTGTCTTGAATGCATCTGGGGCGATTTGCTCTATTACACAGGCGATTTTGAGAATGCCGTTGTTCATTATGAATATGCTCTTAACAAGAAACAGGATGACATTGACTTAATAGGCAAATACGGTATTTCCAAGATGAACCTCCAGAGTTACGACGTGGCTCTTGAATACATCCTTATGTATCTAGAAAAGAATCCGACATTTTTCTACGGTCTATATGCCGCAGGCAAATGCGAGTTTGAGCTCAAGGATTATGAAAATGCCATAGAACATTGGGAAGCCGCCAAAGAACACACTGACGACGAAAATAACAAGAAAAATTTAGACGAAATGATCCGTCAGGCCAAGGAATTCCTAGCATCAACAGATGATTCACTGACAGAAGAAGACCAGAAGTTCATCATTACCTTCGCCGGCAATTCGCGCGACGACATAGGCGACATCACTTTCGACATATTGAATGAAGTCTATTATGATGTTACCAACCTGATAGGTGTGAATCCTGATGTTAAAATCAATGTCATTTTCTTCCTGACGGATGATTATTACAAGCAGGGCCAGGACTGGTCGGCAGCAGGCGCTCAGGGCATCCAGATTCTCGTTCCATTGAAGTCTGGCTATAAGAGTGAAGAATACGTAAAAGGGCTGCTGGCTCATGAATTCACTCATACCATGATAAACCTAAAAACCAGCAATCGCGCCCCACTGTGGGTTCACGAAGGCCTGGCCCAGTATCAGGAATACACCACTTCTTACGGTTCACCTGACGTTCTTCGCCCTGATTTTGAAAGCTGCCTCCAGAATGATTTTATCGAAAACGAAATGTTTATTCCATTAGATCAGGTTCCGTCTTATATTGGTGGCGGAGACCGCTCCAATGTTATTCGCGGCTATGTTGCTTCCTATATGGCTATGCGCTGCCTGGCCGACTTTTATGGGGAACAGAGCTTCGATACTCTGTTGTCGGCCATTGGTCGTGGCAAGAATGTTCATGAAGCGGTTGAAGAAGCTACTGGCAAGGACTACAGTGATTTTGAAGACGAACTGAAAGAGTATATTAAGAATCAATAAGATGAATGATTTGGCTCGCGCCAAATGTGAATGAATCGGCTTCGCCGATTATGAATGATTCGGCTTACGCCGAATATGAATGAG
>JAZUDR010000087.1:0-47440 GCA_045639725.1 Candidatus Avigastranaerophilus sp.
AACTTCACAAGCCTGTTTACAGCTATAAACAAAATGGCAGAAAAGTATGACATGCCTATTCTATATAGCTGCCATCCACGTTCAAGAAAACGTCTTGAAGCCAGTGGTTTCAAGCTTGATTCAAGGGTTATCCAGCATGAACCTCTTGGGTTCCATGATTATAACTGCCTGCAGATGAACGCCTTCTGTGTAGTATCTGATTCTGGCACATTGCCAGAAGAATCCAGCTTCTTCACGTCAGTGGGACACCCTTTCCCTGCCGTCTGCATCAGAACATCAACCGAGAGACCTGAAGCTCTTGATAAAGCCTGCTTTATCATTTCAGGCATCGATGAAAAGGGCCTTTTACAATCAGTAGACACTGCTGTAGAAATGAACAGAAACGGCGACACAGGCATTCCTGTTCCCGATTACGTAGAAGAAAACGTCAGCACGAAGGTTGTAAAAATCATTCAATCCTATGTTGGCATAGTAAACAAGATGGTATGGCGCAAATGAATATACTTATTACCGGTGCCAATGGCTTTGTTGGCAAGAATCTGACCAATGCGCTTAAAAACCTCATGGAGGGCAAAGATAAGACACATCCAGGTATTACCATCGGTGACATTTATCTGTATGATATTGATTCAACAGATGAATTTCTGGAAAAAGCCTGCCAGAATGTAGATTTCGTCTTTAACCTCGCTGGAGTTAACCGACCACAGAACCAGGAAGAATTCATGCAGGGCAATTTTGGCTTTGCATCAAAGCTTCTTAATACCTTAAAAAAATTCAACAACAAATGCCCAGTAATGCTTTCAAGCTCAATCCAGGCAAGCCTTGAAGGCCGTTTTGCCAATAGCGAATATGGCAAAAGCAAAAAAGCCGGTGAAGAGCTATTCTTCAATTATTCAAAAGAAACCGGTGCCAAAGTTCTGGTTTACAGGTTTCCAAACCTGTTCGGGAAATGGTGCCGACCAAACTACAACTCTGTCGTGGCAACCTTCTGCAATAACATTGCCAATGACCTTCCTATTCAGGTAAATGACCCCAGCACAGAATTGGAATTAGTCTACATTGATGACCTTGTTGATGAAATGCTCAATGCACTTGAAGGCAAGGAACATAGATGTGAATTTGAAGGCGTTAAAGCAAAACTATCTGATTCCGGCAGATATTGCGCTGTCACAGTTACCCACAAAGTTACACTAGGTGAGATAGTAAAGTATCTTGAAACCTTCAAGAATCAGCCTAAGACCTTACAGATACCAGAAATCCCAAATGGCAGTTTTACCAAAAAGCTTTTCTCTACATATTTGTCATACCTGCCCAAGGAAAAAGCAATATTTCCTTTAAAAATGGAGGTAGATCAAAGAGGAAGTTTCACAGAACTGTTGCATACAGAAAAGCTAGGTCAGGTTTCTGTTAATATTTCGAAGCCTGGAGTAACTAAAGGGCAGCACGCTCACAATACCAAGTGGGAACTATTTATCGTTGTATCAGGCCATGGTCTGATTCAGATGCGCAAAATAGGCTCTGACGAAGTTATAAATTTTGAAGTCAGCGGCGATAAAATAGAAGCTGTTTATATGCTTCCTGGATACACACATAACATAATCAACTTATCTGAAACAGAGAACCTGGTTACTGTAATGTATGCCAACGAAAGCTTTAATCCGGATAGGCCTGATACATTTCATGAAGATGTAGAATAAAAAAAGCCGACCAGGTTGGTCGGCTTTTTTTATCTTATGTTAGAAGGCTACTGTTACGCCTGCAACGAAGTTGCGGTTCTGTCTATGAGCAATAGAGCCTGGCAGATTTTCGTAATCACCGTTTGATATATAGCTTGCATTTATATAAAGCGCGTCAGAATAATTATATCTGAAGCCAAGGCTGAAACGGTCGCCATTGAAGTCATATGCAAAACGAAGATTATTGTTAAGCGGTATCAGACCACCAACAAGGAAGAAGAATTTATCGGCATAGCCAGTTCCCTTGTTGTAATCGTAATTATATCCGCCGTACTTAGCTCTTCTGAACTTTTCAGGATTTACATATTTGTGTTCGTAATCACTTACGCCAAAGTTACCACCAACACCAACCCAGATTACAGGAACGCCAGCTGCAACCCACGCAGAATGATACCCGCCATCACAGTTGATACTGCCACCGAGGGTTACATTTCCTGTGCACTGATATTTGAGATTAACATATAATGGTTCTTCGAGATCGTAGTGATCCTGATTTGCAAAGGTCTTGTCGAAACCAATTTCCATACCATTTTCCAAGCCCCAGGCCGCACTAAGATTTACATCAAAATAATCTTCATCTTCATATTTGATATTATTGATGTTATAAAGCTCGAAGGTCTGAACCTGAATTCCAACGGCAGTTTTATTTGGTTCCAATACACCTGGTGATGGAACTAAAGTTGCACCTGTTCCACCGTTAAGGGCTAGCCCCTGTCTAGGTGTTCTTTGTTCTGTCAGCAATGGTCTTAATTCCTTGGGCACACGAGTATCCTGAGGAATCAGATAGCGTTCCCCATCCCGTGGCTGAGTGTTTCCCAGCGGAATAAATTGATTTTCCTGACTAGTAACATAGTAGGCATCTGCGTTCAGGCTTCGATAATTGTTGTTTACAGTAGGTTCTTCCACTGCAAATTCGGGTATCACGTTGCTCTGCTTCTTTTCCTGCACAGCAGCCTTTCCTCGATTGCCTGATAGATAGCCCTGATACTGGCGTAGATCAAGTGCAAATCCGCTACCAGCCATGCCTAATAGCATAGCAGCAGCCGCAAAAATTAGTTTTTTCCTGTTTTTCATATGCTCGCACTATCGACAAGCTTCTAAAATTATTAAACGATTTTTCAAAAAATATTTAAAAATTACGAGCACAAGCCTTCTAATTCGGCAATCAACGTATTCATAAACTTTTCTTTTGTAAAATACTGTTCATTATATGCAAAGGAATTTTCGGCATATTTTTCCATGGACTGGTCTGCCATGATTCTAGCATTTTTTGCAAGCTGTTCTGGGTTTTCAGCATCACCACAGAGTCCACAGTCAGCTTCTTCTATAACAAGTCTTGTTTCGCCATCAATAGCGCCAAGCAAAGGCTTTCCAGCAGCCATGTAGCTCTGAACCTTTCCTGGCAATGTCAAAGATATTACAGGGTTTTTAATCATTGTAACAAGCATTGCATCTGCCATAGCATAATACTTCGGCATTTCTTCCAACGGCTTGCGTCCATGGAAAATCACATTATCTGCCTTCAGACTGTCTGCTAATGCTTTTAAATTTTCTAATTCGCTTCCATTGCCAAGAATGTGCCATCTGATTCTTTTATCATCTTTTGTCATGGCAGCAGCCTTGATTATGGTATCAACACTCTGGAAATTACCCACGTTACCTGCAAACATCAGGTCAAAAGTTTCTGAAGGCGCTTTCCTGCATTGTTCTGGTGAAAACAGTCCTTCAGCATACTGAGGCAGATATTTCATGCCTGTAATGCCGAATTCCTTCTCAAAATAAGCCGGGAAAGACCTTGAAGTTCCATAGAGAACATCAGCGCTTTTGTAAAGCTTTTCTGAAACTCGGTGAAAATATTTAAAAACAAGAGAATTCTCTTTTATTCCGCCGACAGTCAGGCTCATAGGCCACAAGTCCTGACTATAGAAAAAGATTTTCCTGTGGAACAGCTTCTTATATTCTGCCCCTGCATAAGCAAGCATTATGGGAGAAAGCTGATTAACAAAAACAACGTCAAAATCGTCCTTCAAGCTTCTCACATAGCTGATAGAAGAAAAAACATAGCTATAATAGCTCAGAACTCTTCTGACAGCGCCTTTTTTTCTGGCAATAGTAAAGCAGCGATGTATTTTTACACCATTTCTAACTTCATCACGGACTCTTCCGTCGGGATAGCCTTCGTAAAAATCTCCCTGCGGGCAGTTAGGAACATTGGCTACAACAGTGACATCGTGTCCCCTCTTGACCAGTTCTTCGCATATATCTGTAATACGCGCTGGCTCAGGGTAATAATTTATTGAAACGACAAGAATCTTCATCTGCTGTACCTCGTGTTCTTATTCTAGTATATATTGCTTTATTAGTAAAGCCATTCATAATGCCCAATCCCCCCCGACCCCGTCTGCCCTAAAACAATGTTTAAACAAGAGCGCCTACCTCTTTAAAAATGTTTGTATTTATGTTACATTAGACTATCTATAAATAATAAGGTTGAACAAAAATGAAACAAGCTGATGCATTTAAAAATGCATGTAAAAATATAAAGTTACTTCTCTTTGATTGTGACGGTGTCTTAACCGATGGTCGCATTGTTCTTGGCAATGACGGTATCGAACTGAAGTTTTTTGCCACATTGGACGGCATGGGTTTGAAGATATGGCATATGGCCGGCCTTGCCTGCGGTTGTATTACAGGCAGAGCCTCCGGCGCCTTAACCAAACGCGCTCAGGAATTGAAATTTGAAGAACTGCACCAGAATATAGCCAGCAAAAACGAAACGCTGAGGGAAATCCTGGATAGAAGAGGTTTGAAACCAGAAGAAGTAGCCTACATTGGTGATGATATCAATGACTTACCCGTAGGCACCAAAGTCGGATTATTCTTTGTTCCGGCCAATCATCATCCTTCAATCAGACCTTACGCAGATTATATCCTATCAAAAGAAGGCGGTCAGGGAGCCATTAGAGAGGTTGTTGACATTATTCTAAACAATAAGGGTTTATTAGACGACCTGGTAAGATCCTTTGCAGACAGATGACACGAGAACAAATCAAAACAATTAGAAGAACAATCAGATTCTATCTGATAAAATATTTCTTACGAAGTATAGCTCTATTGCCGACTTCAAAAATACCAAAGCTGAAAAAGCTACTATTAAAAGCTTTTTTCCTCCTGGGTAAAAAAGAAGTAGAAAAAGCTAGACGCCAGATACCTGAAGAATTTGCAGCCAACAAGGAACGGCTCATATATAACATGATGGAAAACTCTGTCATGACTATATTGGAAATTCTTTTTTACGACAAAATCACCAAAGAGAATCCAAATTACAGCAAATTCAAGAATTGGGAAATTATTGAGAACATTTTAAAGAATGGTCAGGTTCCCTGTTTTCTTACAGCTCATTTCGGGAATTGGGAAGTTCTTGGCTACGAACTTGTAAAAGCTGGTATTGATTTGTCTGTCATAGCTAGAGCAAATAATCTTAATAAAATGACAGAATTTATTAATAGCTTCAGAAATAAGCATGGAATGAAAGTTATTATGCAAAATAATATCTTAGAAGCAACAAGGCTTCTGAAACAAAAGAAACCTGTAGCGATCCTGGCGGATTTAAATGCCAGAAAAGATGGCTATCAGGTAGATTTCTTCGGGCACAATGCTTCGTTTTATAGTGCCCCTGTAATTATTTCTGTCAGAAGCAAAATGCCTTTAGTTCCTATATTTGCAGAACGCCAGCCTGATGGAACTTTTATAATGGAAGTTCAGGAACCAATTCAATGGGAAAAAGGCGAAAGTATGCGTGACAGAGTCCAGAAAATCGCAAAAATTTACGAAAAGGAATTCACTAAGCGGCCAGACCTTTGGTGCTGGTATCATGCCAGATATGAACACGCAGAACAGGGGAAAATCCAATGATTAAAAACCTGTTATCAAGCTTCTGGTTCTGGGGTTTCGTGCTGGTTGCATTTATTGCAATTATTCTCTGGGATGATGATTCAGATGCGAATGCCAAAGGTAATTATGTAAAGCATAAAATGGCATTGGATGATGTTAATGTTAGTCAGATTGAAAATGGTTTTGAGCATTCAAGAATGTATGCCGACCATTGTGAAATGGACGACAGCCAGAGCAATATGGAAGCCACTGACATCAAGGTTCTTTTCTTCAAAGAAGATATAGCGACCTATACAGGTCACCTCATTGCTGCAAGTGCAACAAAGTCTCCTTTTGAAGCCAAGTTTTTCGGTAATGTAAGACTTTGGAATACAGACAACGAACGAATGAAAACCGAAGAAATGCGTTATTTGTTCAATCGTAAAGAACTCAGCACACAAAAGCCAATTACCGCCTGGAAAGACAATGCAGTTCTTACAGGTCTTGGCATGACTTATAATACAGAAAGCCGCGAACTGATTGTAAATCAGAATGTCGTTATCAGAGTCTGGGACGAAAAGAAAGAAGAGCCGAAACCTATCTCAGATAAAGACCCGATAAGTGGTTTGCCTATTGCAGAGCCCATAGAAAAAATTCTTGGCAATATCGCCTCACATTCGGCTAATATTGCAACAAATACGAGTAAAATAGCTGATAACACAGGTTCGCAGTCAGCTAATATTACTACCGCTTCGGAAACAAACAAATCTTCGATTACAGGAACAAACAAATGAAAAAGCTAATTTCCAGAATATTGCTAATCTCCTTAGCATTGCTCCTAACTGCTTTTCCCCAAGCAAAAGCCCAAACCACGGTAACAACCGGTGATATGGTTATCACAAGCAAGCTGATGACCTTCCATAATGGGATATATGTGGCAAGAGGCGGTATAAAAGCAGAGCAGAAAGACAATACAATGACTGCAGACCGTGGTATCTATGACCAGTCACTAGAAGTAGTAAAAGCAATAGATAACGTAAAGGTCACCCAGCCAGGAACAGTATTAACCTCTGACTATCTTGAAGCTTATCCAAAGGAAGACAGACTTGTTGCCAGAGGCAATCCAAAGGTTATCAGAATTATTGAACGCGAAAAAAACGGCGCAGATGGCAAAACCATAAGCAAAACCCGTTTAATCCTTACATGTAACGAAGTAGAAGCTTTCAATAAGGAAGACCGTTTTCTTGCCAAAGGCAACGTAAGAGTAATCGAAGTAGAATATCGCGAAAGCGAAACAGAAGAAGAAGCCGAAGAAAATGAAAAGAAGCCGATTTCAGAAATAACCTGTGAATTTCTTGAAATGTTTTCCAAGGAAGAAAAGGCCATATGCCGCAATAATGTGGTCATAAAAAGCGAAACCATAACAGCTACAGGTGACAAAGCCATATATCTGAATCAATCCAGTCAGATGACCATAGTTGGTCATGCTCATGCCATACAGAATGGCAAGGAAAAAGGCACCAACAAGGATCAGACCTCTGAGCTTTATGCAAACAAGATACTTTATTATCCCGATGAAGAACGCACTATTGCTGTAGGCAACGTTCATGCCACAGTTTATCCAGGCTCAGACGGAAGTAAGAAAGACAAGAGCAAGGATAAGAAAAAAGACAAAAAGAAGAAGAAAAAAGCCAAAAAGTCTGATGATGATTTAGACAGTGAAAATTCTGAAATAGACGATAGCATGGAAGATGTTCCTGCTGGTAATTTCACAGAAATAGGTGATACTTCTGATAGCAAAGACGAGGACCAAGACGATGAATGAAGAACAGAACAATAATTTAAATGAATCAAATGAATTGCCTGTTTCCAATTTCATTGAAGAAGCAGAAAGCAATACAGTTTTCGTAGGTCCAGATGCAACTCCAGAAAAAGCTGATGAAGAGCCTGTTGCTCAAGATACAGAAATAAATCAGGAAACTTCTCCTGAACCTCAGATTAGCTCTGGCCCAACAATTATCATACCGGAAGAAAAGCATATCGAAGTTCCGGACAGCAGAATAATTGGCCTTGAAGGCGGTGTAATACCAGCTCCTCCACCAGAAGAAGCTGATAATGAAGCCAATTTTGAAAAGCTCCCAGAAAACACAGACCCCAATGTTGATACCATCACAGTCGATAAGGTTTGCAAAACCTATAAAGGCAGAACAGTAGTAAATCATGTTTCCCTTAACATAAAAAAAGGCGAAATCGTTGGTTTGTTAGGCCCGAACGGCGCAGGCAAAACCACTACCTTCTACATGGTTGTCGGCTTAGTTAAACCTGATGAAGGCAATGTATACTACAACAATGAAAACATTACCAAGAAAGCAATGTATCAAAGAGCCAGAATGGGCGTCGGTTACCTTCCTCAGGAAGCCAGCGTTTTCAGAAAACTTACCGTAAAGGAAAACATCTGGCTCATACTTGAAAACATTGATATCAGCGAAAAAGAACGCAAAGAACGTCTTGATAAGCTAATAACTGACCTGGACATAGGAAGAATTGCCGATAGCAAGGGCTATGCCCTCTCAGGCGGTGAAAGACGCCGTGTAGAAATTGCAAGAGCGCTTGCCGCAGAACCAAGCTTTATTTTGTTGGACGAACCTTTCGCAGGCGTAGACCCCATAGCTGTTGCAGATATCCAGAGCACCGTTCTGAAGCTCCAACAGAAGGGTCTTGGTCTTTTAATCACCGACCACAACGTTAGCGAAACTCTTGCGATCGTAGACAGAGCTTACATCCTAAGCCTTGGTAAGATTCTTGTTTCTGGTTCCGCACAGTTTGTTGCCGACAACCCAACAGCCAGAAAATTTTATCTTGGAGACCGTTTCAAGCTCGATAAGATTAAGAAATAATCAATTATGCTTTATATTCTAGTTTCAATAATCATAAGTGGTGTTATAGCATACTTAGGTGATGCCCTAGGCACTGTAGTAGGGAAAAAGCGCCTCAGTCTTTTCGGTATGCGACCGCGTGTAACAGCTCTTTTCGTAGCTATTTCCACCGGTATTATAATTACCCTTTCTACTTTTCTGATAGGCATGATGCTTTCTGAAGACGTCAGATTAGCCCTTTTCTCTATTGAAAAGCTAAAGAAAGATATAGACACCCTTCAGGCAGAATCTTCCGCCCTTGAAAACCTTAAAAATAAACTAGAACAGGAAAAAACCTCTCTTTCAGAAGACGTTGCTCGCCTTACCACTCAGGTAAAGCTGAAAGAAACAGAAAGCGTAGCCTTCCGTAAGGATGAACCGCTTGCTGTAACTGTTATTAAAGCTGGCCAGGAACCAAAGGAAGTAATGAAAGCCATTACAAACCTGATTATCACACTTTCTGACCACGTTCGCAGACGCCATGTTCTGGTAAAGCCTGAAATAGAATTTTTCACAGAAAACAAGGAACAGCTTGGTTCCATGGCCAACCATATTGCCAGTTCCACAGATGACCTTGTTCTTGGCGCCATAGCAGCAGAAAACATTATCGCTGGCGAAGAGCTGGGCAATGTCCGTTTCATACTCTTGCCCAACGACTTAATTTTCCAGAAGAATCAGCAGATTGCTTCAATGGAAATAGATGGAACGCTGTCCAGAACGGAAATAGCCAAGATAATGCAGAATTTCATGGATGAAATCAATCATGAAGTAGTAAATGTTGGAATGCTTGCCAATCCGCTTACAGGCAGCTTTGGCAATATGTCCTATGGTTCGATGATTGCCTTCTATGACATGATAAATAAGATAAAAGAGCTTAATAGAAAGATAATTCTGATAGCTGTTGTTCCTGAAGATACTTACGCAATTGGTCCATTAAATGTAGTATTTAAATTTGAAGAAACCGGTGAAAACCTGTTTAATACAGATCCTAACTCTATTAAACCTGAAGATAAGCAAACCACTGACATTGCCTCATTCTCTTCAGAAGCCCTGGTTTCAAATCAAGATTCAACAGCTTCAGATACCGTAACAAAAGAATAATTTTTATATAAGGAGATTCTTATGAAGCAAAACGGTAACCGTGCTTTCCTTTCAGGGAATGCAGCCATTGCCCGTGGAGCCTGGGAGGCTGGTGTAAAATTCGCCTCTGCTTATCCAGGGACCCCATCAACCGAAATCTTAGAATTTCTAGGAACCTATAAGGAAATCGATGCCCAGTGGGCTGTTAACGAAAAAACTGCTATGGAAACAGTTATTGGCGCTGCTTTTGGTGGCGTCCGTTCTCTTTGCGCACAAAAGCATGTCGGTCTCAATGTTGCAGCCGATCCACTGTTTACTGTTTCTTATATAGGAATAAATGCAGGTTTAGTAATAGTTACTGCTGATGACCCAGGTCTTCACAGTTCTCAGAACGAACAGGACAACCGCAACTATGCAAGGGCAGCAAGAATTCCTATGTTTGAACCAACAAACAGCCAGGAAGCCAAAGACATGGTCAAAGCTGCTTATGAGCTTTCTGAAGAATATGACACTCCTGTTTTTGTAAGAACTACCACAAGAATTTCCCATTCTGAAGGAATTGTTACCTTAGATGAACGCAAAGAAGCTAAGGAACGCAGTTTTGAACGCAATATGAACAAATACTGCACCTTGCCTGCTATTTCAAAGAAATTGCATGTAACTGTGGAAGAAAGAACTTCAAAGCTTGAAAAGCTTAGCAACAAATCACCATTCAACAAAATAGAAAAAGGTGACAAAAAGCTTGGTATCATTACTTCCGGTATCAGCTACCAGCATGCTAAGGAAGTTTTCCCCAATGCTTCATTTCTGAAAGTAGGCATGAGCTGGCCATTCCCAACAGACTTATTCAAGAAATTTGCAGCAACAGTTGATAAAGTTGTTGTAATTGAAGAAAACGACCCATTCCTTGAAACTGCAGTAAGAGCCGCAGGAATTGAATGCATTGGCAAGGACAGAATCCCTGTCTGCGGCGAGCTCAATCCAGATATTATTTTTGAAGCTTTAAAAGAATTTTCTGATAAACCTGCCCCAGCCTCTGCCAAGCTTGTTTCAGGAGTAAAGATTCCGGTAAGACCTCCTGTTCTCTGCCCAGGCTGCCCACACCGTGGGGTTTTCTATACACTTCGCAAGCTTGATTGCACAGTAACTGGCGATATTGGCTGCTACAGTCTTGGAGCTCTTGCACCACACAAGGCCATGCATTCAATCATCTGCATGGGTGGTTCTATTACAGCTGCTCTTGGCATGAGCAAAGCCATGAAGGAAAAAATCAGCGGTAAGCTTGTTGCTGTTATTGGTGAATCTACATTCATGCACTCAGGTATGACTGGTCTTCTTGATACAGTTTATAACAAGGGTTGTCACGTAACAATCATACTCGACAATTCAATAACCGCAATGACTGGTCACCAGCCGAATCCAGGCAGTGGCAAAACCCTTAAGGGCGAACCGACAAAAGCCTTGAACATTGAAGCTTTGTGTAAAGCCATTGGTGTCGACCACGTCACAAGTGTAGACCCCTTCGACCTTCCAAAGGTTGAAGAAGCTATCAAGGAAGCACTCAAGCTTGAAGAAAAAGGCGAACCAAGTGTAATCATCACAAAGCGTCCATGCTTCTTACTGAAAGACTATAAACCCCAAACCTTTAAAGTCGCAATAAATCATGATAAGTGCGTTAAATGCGGTATGTGCACAAAGCTTGGCTGCCCTGCAATCGAAGTAAATCCACAGGATGGCAAGACAGTAATTAATTATTCACTTTGCGCTCATTGCGGTCTTTGTGCAAAAGTCTGCAAACCGGCTGCAATTACTCAAGCTACTGAGGAGGCAAAATAATGACTACTAATATTCTTCTTTGTGGCGTCGGTGGTCAGGGAACCCTATTAGCCAGCAACCTCATTGCTGAATGCGCAATGGCAGCAGGCTTCGACGTTAAGAAATCAGAAATACACGGAATGGCTCAGCGTGGTGGTAGTGTTGTAAGCCACGTCCGCTTTGGCGAAAGCATAGCCTCCCCTATCATCAGAAAGGGTGAAGCAGACATAGTACTTTCCTTCGAAGAATTAGAAGCCATAAGATGGGCAGAATACCTGAAACCAGATGGCATTGTAATCACTAATTCCCAGAAGATTCTTCCAATGTCTGTCTCTGCAGGCAATGACGTTTATCCGGAAAACATTCCTGAAATTCTCAGCAAAAGTTCAATACAGAACATCTGTGTAGACGCTGCTGGAAAAGCAGTAGCACTAGGAAATCAGAAATGTCTCAATGTAATATTACTTGGTGTCTTGGCCAAGAAGCTTACAATGATAGAGCCGAAGCTTTGGAAGGAAGTTATCAGCAATAAATTTGCTAATAAACCAGCCAAAGTATCTGAACTCAATATGAAAGCCTTTGAAGCTGGCTGGGCTATGGCTTAACAACTTATACCCAAAAGCTTATCTTGACATGTTTAGTATCTGCATGTTAAATTATCTTTGTACACTTCCATGAAGGGAGGATAAATTATGGTACGTGCAAAAACAATCAAAAAGACTGATGATTCTAAGAAAAAAAGTGAAGTCAGAGAATACTCTGTAACTGAAACCTACGAAAAAGGCGAAATGGTTTCTCACAAAGTATGGGATGACGTCGGTGAAGTAATCGAAGTTGGTTCTACTGATGATGGAATCAATAAGATGAAAGTTGCCTTCGAAAAGGTCGGCATTAAGACCCTTAGAATGGCTTAATTCACTTCTAGATAGAAAAAGACTCGCTTTAATGCGAGTCTTTTTTTAGTCATAAACTATATCAACCAAGGTGATTACATTGGAATCGAATTTATTAGCTAAGGGTTTTCATTTATTAAAGCCTTGCACACGAAAACTCATAGGCTTTTTATCACATCAGGACCAGCGCTTAAAAGAAGAAGGCGCTAAGGCTCTTGGTAAAATAGGTGACCCTGAAGCAATCGTTCCATTAACCGAATCCATCTTGAAAGAAAAACAGGATAGTTCCATGCCTGAGGCATTAGCAACTATCGGTGATGAAGCAGCATTTAAGAATCTTTTAAATGCTTTTAACGAAGCAGACAAAGAAATACGTCCCAATATCGCTCTTGCTCTTGGCAATTTTAAGAACAAGGAAGCAGTAGATGCTTTGATAGCAGGACTTAGTGACCTGGACGCCAACATAAGATATTCATGCGTCACTGCACTTGGCCGCATAAAAGATATGTCCGCTGTTTCCTCACTACTTGGCTGCCTAGGTGAAAGCAATGAATTACTTTTTCTGAATGTTGTTGATGCTTTATCAAAAATACATTCCCATAAGGCCACTAATCCGCTTGTAGCATTTTACTTAAGAGAACGTAATGAGCGCAAAAGAGCAGCAATCATCGGCGCTCTTGGGCAATTAGGCGATTTAACTGCTGTTACAACACTTACCAGGGCATTGCGCGACCCTGACGACAGAGTTAAGGCAAACGCCATAGAAAGCTTTTCTAAGCTCGGTCTGCCTAGTGATAAAGTATTCAGCCTAATCCAGCCTTTCTTTAAATATTCTTCAAACCGCGTAAGAGGTAATGCGCTTGTAGCGGCAGCCAAAATAGGAAAAACAGCAGAATTATCTGCCAATCTGAGAAGCATGTCAGACGACCCAAACAAATGGGTTAGAGCAACATTAGGATATATTCTATCTGTAATTGACAGCCCAGACGCCTTAGAATACCTGATAGCACTTTTAAAGGACGACGAACAGGACGTTCGCAAAAATGCTGCAAAGGCCTTTTCTATAAGAGCTAAGGAAGCCCAGACTGAAACAGTAATCAGGATGCTTTCTGATACTGCTCCATTTGTTAGATTGCAAGCAATAATAATACTAGGCAAACTTCGAGTATCAGCAGCAAGCAATATGCTGATAAAAATGCTTGAAACAGAACGTAATCCCAAGCTAAGAGCTTCCATAATAACAAGTTTAGGTCGTATCGGCGGCAAGAATGCTATTTTTACCTTACAAAGCGCTCTTCACGACAGAGATTCACGCGTAAGAGCAAACGCCGTTGAAGGATTGGAAGAAGCCTTGGGTGAAGGCTGCATCAATGTCATCAGACCAATGCTTCATGATTCTGATAACAGAACAAAAGCCAATGCTGCAAAAGCCCTGTTCAGACTTGGTGAAACAGATGTTGTAAAAGAATTAGAAGGCATGCTAGCCAGCAGAGATATCTCCTTAAAGCTATCAGCCACTTATGCAACATGCCAATTAGGTATTGTTCTGAATGAACTGGTGAAATTCCCAAGCTACACAAACCTAGCTAACAAACTGGATAAAATTGTCCTGCCTATTGTTCCACAGATAGTCAGGTCCGCAATTAGCGAGTCTATAAATGCTCCAATAATGGAGGCTCGGCCTGTTGCTGCACAGCCCGAAAAAGGTATTACCCCACTTCCGGCAGCAGAAAAGAGCGCTAACGAAATTCGCGAAGAACTCAGAGCCAAATATCAGAATTTCCTAAACGTCGGAAAGCTAAAAGAAGCTCAGGAAGCCGTCGAAGACTTCCTTTCCAAATTCCCTTATGATACGAAGGCCCTTACATTTGCTGGTAATCTTTATTTTAAACTTAGTCGTTTTGCTGATGCTATCAAAGTATTTAGCAAAATCCTTGAAATGGATCCATTCAGTATTCAGGCCCTAAGCACAATTGGAACCTCTTATTTCAGGGTAAACCAGATTGATAATGCCATTGAAAGCTATAAAAAGGCATTAAAACTGAAGCCAGACCTGTCTGTAATAAGATTTAATCTCGCCAGTCTTTACTTAAAGAATGCCAAATGGTCAGAAGCCATCAGGCAGTATGAAGACGGGCTAAGATATCAACAGCCCACAACCAGAGTTTTAAATAATCTTGCACTTGCCTACCAGAAGATAAGCGACTTAGATAAGGCTGCTGAAATATACAGAAAGGTTCTTGTCCTGGACAACACTGATGCCAGTGCTTTTTACAATCTTGCACTAATATTAAATAAAACAGGCAAAGCAAATGAAGCAATCCAGCTCGTAAGGCGTTCATTAAATGCTGTTGCAAAAGACACTCCTGGCTACAAATCATTATTAGAACTGCATGAGCGTCTTTCACCCAAGGGGCCGTTGCACTAACGGACTGTGCTGTAGTCAGGCCACAAGGTCCGTTTTATCTATCCCAGGTATCAATAAGAAGGTTTCTGCTTGCCAATATAGCAAGAACAATAGATTTATCCTGAGGTGCTGCGGTAAGATTGTTCCAACGGGTCTTCAATATATTTTCATCATTGGAATCATTCTGAATCATATCAAACAATTCTTCTGTCTTAACCATCTTAGATTCATACCTAGCAGTATTTGTAGTCCAGCCGGAAATCAAAAGCCCCTGCAATTGATAGGCAGGTATTGAAGACACACCAGAAACACCAATCTTTATTGATTTTTTCAAATCTGTAATCTTGAATTTGCTATATAAAAGATCAGATATCGTTGCCTTTATCTTGGACAAATGAGTTGGAATCTTGTCATTGGGGCTAAAGAAGGATAGAACAATACTGCTTTCCTGCTTTCTATGGATTGTTACAGGAACATTAATCTGCAAATCGGAACGAACATATTCTTCTATTCCATCAATAAAGCTGTCGTGCCCTTCGAAGCAAACAGCACAGTAAGCGCCGTTATCGCAATGGCTAGCTTTGCATGCGTAAATAGCAGGATAGCAATCTGTAGAAAGCTTGAACTGATGCTGCTTATAATCAGAAAAGATTTCAACTTCCTGAGTTGAATCTGGTGTAACAAATTGAACATTTTCAGGAATAGCTTCAAAACCTTCAGCAGACCAGTGTTTCAGCCAAGCATTGAACATTGCGGCTTTATTATGGTCACGAATATCATTCCTCATAACCTCTAAGAGCTTAGAAGACCAGGACTGCCATTCCTTAGGACCTGGAGAAACCATAGCCGCATCAATCATTTTTAGCATTTCAAGATGCTGACTATATAAATCCTTGTTGTCTATTTCATTGTAAATAACCAGCACAATACCAGTGCCATTATTTACAAACTCAACATTCAGCAAACTATTACAATTAGGATTGAATAGAATTTTATTTTTCACAAAATTTGCAGAAATAAAATTAGCAGGAGAAAATTTATTCCAGGTTAATATTTTAGCTAATATCGGCTTTTCAACAGGCTGTATCCAAGGATTAACCTTATTGGTTTCTGCAGCCTTATTATATATTTCCCAATATTTTTCCACGGAAGAGCTGGAAATCTGAGCAATAGGTAATTCCGATGTTTCCGCCTTATTGGTAGCCTGTTCAACATCCTGTTCTGTTAAATTATTAAGGTCAAAAACAGGAGTAACCAATTCATTACCATCATTATCAAAGAAAGAAACGCTAACAGGCTTAGTCTTTATAACACGCTGTCTTTCTGGTTCTACCATGAACAGAAACAGTCTGTCCATAGCCTCAGCATTATCATTTCCTTCTTCTACAATCTTTTCTGCCTTTGGCAAACCTGCTTTCAACAGATTTTCAACAATATCTTCCAATTCTTCCGGTTTATTGGAAGAAGAATTTATAGATAGCTGAATACCGCTAAGATTCTGACTAATAGACCAAAGTGCACCAGAAGCCTCTAATGATTTTGCCAGTGCTGACTGCTTAGAAGTCAGTTCAGCGAATATATTAAAAAGCTTCTGGGTGCAATTCAGGTTATTAACAATAAGGGGTGAAAAAGTTACAACAACCCTGTTAACGCGAATATTTCTATCTGCAGCAAAGCAAGGCATCAAACCTAATGCAACCAGGAAAAGCATCAAACAAAGTGCTGTCTTTTTCATATTGAATCCTCTTATTTTACCAAGTTCTTAGTCTGGGGCTTACCAACAAGCTTAATAGTCTGAATATCTACTTCTGGTACTTCCTTGAGATATTCAATATAAGCAATAGTTGCATCTCTCATGAGGATACCTGTATCAAGCATAGATTCTGGATTTGCGAAGTAATGGTCGCCGCCACAGTTTCCATCAGCAACAAAACTGCCAGTAGAAATTCTGTATTCTTTATTCGGATCAAGAGGCTTTCCGCCAATCATGATATTGTAAGCTTTGCCTTCTTCCAGATTCAATTCAACAGTAGCGCCAGAAATTTCTGTGGCATCCGGGTCACCCCAGCTTGCTGCCATATAGTCAAACATCTTCTGAACTTCAGTGCCCTTAAGGGTTACAACAATAACAGTATTGTCGAATGGAAGCATGGTATGAATATCGCCAACGGTGATATCGCCAGCAGCAACAGATGTTCTCACGCCTTTTGCGTTGATAAGACCAATATCACCCTTGGTAGCGTAACGCATTGCTTCACAAGTAAAAACGCCGTTCTGCATCTGTTCAGTTCTGCGATTTTCTTTTTTATAGGAAATTTCCTGAGCAGTATGGCCAATTACTCTGTTAACCTGTCTAATTCTGCTTTGGTCGTAGTATTCAACAAGGTCTTTGATTTCTTTGGAAGCGTAAGCTTCGTGTTCTGGCTTAACTTCAATGAGCTGACCATCCCACTTGGTAATCTTTTTGTTTACTTCATCAACAGTCAGGTCGATACGGCCAAGATAATGCCCCCATTCACCAGCTTCTGTGAATAAAGTTCCGCCAAGACCATTATCATAATCGCCAGCATCAGCATTGTGCTTTATCAGTTCAGGCTTCTGAATAACAGCATGAGTATGACCTGCGATTACAGCATCAAGTTCTGCAACACTTGCAGCAAGCTTTCTATCGTTTTCTACTTCAGAATGAGAAATTACGATAAGCACATCAACGTAAGGTCTGATTCTCTTTGCATAGTAACGAACAGTTTCCAAATCATCAAGAAGCTTCATTTTGTTTGTAATCTTGATGTTGCAGTCTTCCCAGTTGTCCTTGCCAATTCTGCCAATAACGCCTATTTTAAGGCCATTTCTAACAAATATTGAATATGGCTGGAAAACATTTTTCTTTCCGTCAGGCCATGTGACATTGCATCCCAAGAGCTTCAAGCCTGTTTTATCCAGAAGTTCCAAAAGATGTTCCACGTCGAGGTCTAATTCATGGTTACCCATGGTTGTGGCATCATAGCCAAGAGCCTTTGCAACCTTGAAACTTGCTTCACCCTTGAAAAGAGTGAAGAAGGTAGTGCCCTGAGAAATATCGCCACCATCAACAAGCAACGGTTCTTTAACTTCTCTTCTGATGAGTTCTATCAAACCAGCTCTGCGAACTGCCCCACCCTTGTCTGTTCCATGATTTTCATCAGAAAAAGGAATCAGATGTGCATGAGTGTCGTTAGTATGGAGAATAGTCAGATTCTTATCGGCAAAAACTGCTGTTGCCAGGCCTAAGGACATTGCAAAAGCAGTAGCAATAGTCAATACACGATTATTTTTCATTTAGCGCACCTATTATTTTAAATTAGCCAGGAAAGCGGCAACAAGTTCATAAATCTTGCCAACAGAAGGCAGATAAAGTCTTTCGGTTGGAGTATGAATATCAACGGCATCAGGACCTATTGAAAGCATCTGCATTCCAGGATGCTTATCGCCAATAATGCCACATTCAAGACCAGCATGAATAGTAACTACCTTTGGTTCGCTCTTGAAAAGCTTTTCATAGATAGCCTGACACTGCTTTACAAGGTCAGATTCAAAATCAGGCTGCCATGGAACATAACCATTACCACTCCAGACATGAGCGCCAGCCAATCTGCCGACAGCTTCAACTCTTGAAGTAATAGCATCGCGACGACTCATAACATTGCTTCTCTGGCTTGTATGAACAATAAGCTGACCATCTTCAACCTTTACTGTAGCAAGATTTGAAGAGGTTTCAGTCATACGGTTATTATTCTTTGTGACATAAGAAGCAACACCGTGTGGAATGGCTCTCAGAAAATCCATAACCTTTACGCTGAGCCAGCTAAGCATTGCTCTTCTATCTGCTGGTTCATAATTTTCATCAAGAGAAAATCTTATTTCGGGGTCAGTATCAGCAAATTCGTTCTTAACAGTAACAGCAAGCTTTGAGGCAATAGCTTCAATAGCTTCTCTGTCTGCTACAGGAGCGAAGAAAATAGCGTCGCAATCGCGAGGAATAGCGTTGTGAGCTGTACCACCAACAATATTTATCAGTCTGACATCAGTAACTTCAGCGAACTGCTGGAGAACTCTAGCCATAACTCTGATTGCATTAGCGCGTTCCTTGTTGATATCTTCTCCGGAATGGCCGCCAGTGCAGCCACCGACATGCATAAAGAACGGGATATAATCATTCGGAACTTCATCATATTCCAAATCAAGAGCTAAGTGAGTATCTTTTCCGCCAGCACAACCGATTGTAAATACACCTTCATTTTCAGAGTCAAGATTAATCAGGTATTTACCCTTCAAAACCTTTTCACCAAGGCCATTTGCGCCAGTCAATCCACGTTCTTCGTCAACAGTGAAAAGAAGTTCGAGGTCTGGGTGCTTTACTGCTGGGTCTTTTACAAGTGCCATTGCAAGAGCCATGGCAATACCGTCGTCCGCGCCAAGTGTAGTGCGATCAGCTCTAATCCATTCGCCTTCAATGATAGTCTTAATCGGGTCCTTGGTAAAATCATGGTCACTTGAAGGAACCTTTTCGCAAACCATGTCAAGATGGCCCTGAAGAACTATGGCTGGGCGATTTTCCATGCCCTTTGTTGCAGGAACACGGATAAATACGTTTCCTGTTTCGTCTACATTATTATCAAATTTATTTTCATTAGCCCAGTTAATCATGAATTCGCGAATGCCAGCTTCATTGCCTGAACCGCGTGGAACCTTGCAAATCTGCTGAAAGCAATTGATTACATTCTGGGTATTTGTATCCATTTTGTAGGATTTTACAGTAGCTGTTCTAGCCATTTCAAACTCCCTTAAATTATTTTATATCCTTGAATTATACCATATTTGTAAACAAAACAAAACTTTTACGAATGAGTGAGAAAGTGGTTCCATCCTAAGACCTAAGACCTAAGACCTAATATTGGCAATGCCAACTTATTTGGTGTATTATTAATTATTATGAACAAAGAAAATATGACAGATATTTCGGTTTCTTTATTTAGTGAAATTTCACGGGCTATATCCAACCTCACACCTGATAGGGCCTTGCTTTTCCTGACAGAAAGCGTCGTTTCTGCTACAGGCTCATTAGGCGCCCTAATTCTCGCACCTCATGAAAAGAACAACATCATGGTTCCTTTCGTAAAAAGCTTTCAAAGCGGTACAGAAGAGCCAGAAATTGATGACGAATTTCTGAAGGAATGCTTCGAAGCATACATCAGACTTCATGACGAACTGCAGAATTCTCAGGAGTATCAGCACACAATTTCAGAAAACTACCCAGAGCATGTTGTTTCTGCATGGCCAATAGTCCTTTCTGGAAAATCTCAGGCGCTTCTTGTAATCATAAAATACGAAAACCAGTCTGAATTCACAGAAGAACAGTATAAATTCATTGAAGCTGTCACACCTTTCATGGGTTCATTGTTTGAAAATTTCAAACTGAATAACGAAATGATCCACAAGAACTCACGTCTATCAGCCCTTTATGAAATCTCACAGCAAGCCGAATCTGTCATTGACTTCAGAAATATATATGACGCTTTGGGCAAGGTTGCCAGAAGCTTTATCAAGTTCGACACCTACGTTCTTTATTTTATAAGCAGCGATGGCAAGTATCTTGAAGCGCGTAACGAAGCCAACACTTCAAAATCCTTCCCAAAGACAATAAAAATCGGTGAAGGCCCTGTAGGTCTGGCCGCCAAAGAAATGAAGCCTTACCTGACTTACACTCAGGAATTCAACTCTGTTCTCATTCTTCCATTTGAAGTTTCAGGAAGACTTACCGGGGTGCTTACCATCGGTAGCCGAAAGCCTTACGCCTATCGCGACGAAGACATTATCGGTCTTCAGATTATCGCTACCCAGATTGCTTCCATTGATACAATGTTCAAAAACCTTATTCAGTTAAAAGGTTTTACAGAACGTATTCTCGAAAGCATGAACTCTGGTGTTCTCATCTTTAATCCACAAGGGAACGTAACATACGCGAATCCGGAAGCAAAGATTATGCTTGCTCACCAGTTCCCCGAAGGCTGGAACATATTCAATGACAACAACGAAGACCTTCCCAAAGAGCTTTACGAGGTAATGAAGGAAGTTCTTGAAACCAAGGTTACCCACGAAAACACAAAGTTAAGAATCAAAACTGCAGGCCAAACCAGAACACTTACAATCAATGCATTCCCATTCAGAGATGAAACAGGACGTAAAATCATTGGTACCGCATGCTTCATCAAGGACGTAACCCAGATTGAAGCCCTTGAAGAACAGCTTATGCGTGCCGACAAGCTTTCTGCTCTAGGTGTTCTTGCCGCTGGTATCGCTCACGAAATACGTAATCCTCTGACAGGCATGAAAATGATTGTTCAACTTCTGGAAAGCGAATTCAGCGAAGATGACAGTCGTCGCGAGCCATTAGACATTATACAGCGCGAAATAGACCGTCTGGAAAGCATCATCGGAAACCTTCTGGACTTTGCAAGACCTGGTAAGCCAAAGACTATTGCAGTAGCTCCGGTAGACGTTGTAGAAGACTGCTACAAGCTTATCAAGAACCAGTTGAATAAGCAGCACATAACCTTCGAAATAGTCCAGACAGATTCATGCCCACTGACCATAGCCGACCCGGATCAGTTAAAGCAGGTATTCATCAATATCATGACCAACGCCATTCAGGCCATAGGCAAAGATGGCAAGCTTACTGTCTATATTGAACATTGCCCGGACAATAGGATAAAAATAGCATTTGAAGATACTGGATGCGGCATATCTCACGAAAAGATGCGTGATATATTCAACCCATTCATGACAACCAAGGAAGACGGCACTGGCCTTGGTCTTTCAATGGCTCAGAGAATCGTTGAAGAACACGGTGGCAGCATCGAAGTCCAGAGTGTTCCAGGTGAAGGCTCTGTATTCTCAGTATATTTACAGGAGAGCATAGACTGATGCTTATTATAGGAATTTCTGGCCAGACAGGCGCTGGCAAATCAACACTCGCCGAGCTTATGGTTAACAAAGGCTACGGCAGGAATCTTGAAGTTGACAACCTTGGTCACGACCTTCTGAAGGACAGTGCTACCATTCAGCAGTTAACCGATGCTTTCGGGAAAGAAATACTCACAGATAACCAGATAGACCGCAAAATGCTTGGAGCAAAGGCTTTTGAAAGTCCTGCAGCAACAGAAACCCTTAATTCAATCATGCACCCCAACATGGTAAAAATGGTTGAAAGAATCATTGAATCAGAAAAGGGAAACGGCCAGAAAAGCATAATAGTCAATGCTGCCCTACTCTACAAAATGAAGCTTGATAAGCTTTGCAATAAAATCATTTATGTAAAAGCCGACCCGGAAATCAGGGTAAAACGGCTTGTAGATAACCGTGGAATGACCGAAGAACGTGCCAGAGAGCGCCTCTTCTCTCAGGACCAGGAACCTGTCAATGACCCCAGAGTCATAATCATTGAAAACAATGGAACCCCTCAGGAACTTTCGCAGATACTGAATTCTTTAAAACTCTGATTCTACAGATTGCTAAAATAAAAAACCACGCAGCCATTGCGTGGTTTTTTATTAGAAACTAGCGAGGCCAACCTTTCAACTGACTTCGCTGGTTTTAGTATTTATAGCTTTTTACTCAAGAATATCTACATTAGGTTTAACTTCGTATTCCATACCATCGATTGTGTAAGCAAATTTTTTAATAATAATCTTGTCTGCTTCGTAAATTGAATGAGACTTATCATTTACAGATACATCATATGTATTGTCACCATTTGCCTTAAAATCCAAGTATACCTTACCTTCTTTTTTTCTATTTTCATTATCAGCGGCTGTAACGGAAATTGGCTGAGTGCTTCCGTTTAAATAGACATCAACTTCCCACTTTCTATCTTTAATAATTTCAACCTTATAAAGATTGCTATCAATATCTGCACCTTTTTCATCTTTAAAACCAATAACAGCAAAAGTACCATCTCCACCAGCCATTGGTATAAAGTAGGGAATCGGTCTTGGAACATTATCATAACTGTTGCTATTGCTGCAACCAGTAAATAAAACGGCAACACTGAGAATCATGAACAAGGCAAAAAGCTTTTTATACATATTTGTACTCCATAAAAACTATTCTATATTTACCTATCGACAAACATTATACCATTTATTAGCTTAATCAAAAACAAATTGTATTTTAAAGGAGGAAGGCCTTGCAGGGGCGGTTTCTGACTTACTACGCGGGAATGCTGTTACTGTAGAAGCTTTCCCAGACTTCTCTTTCTTCGTTCAGAACATAAAGAGCAAATTCCATCTTAAGCATCTTCACACAGAAATCCATAGTTACAGTATCAATTTCTTCAGACTCGTCATTAAGATAGATCATCAGAATCCCTATAAGCCTGTTCTTATCAACTAACGGGTAAGCAATACAATCATCTATTCCATTTTCAGATTTAAATGTAACCTTATTCTCGTAATTACCCTTAAGCTGTTCAATTATTCTATTTTCGATTACATTAAGCTCTAACTGCTTAGAGCGGTCTATCCTTGAGCATACATCCGTAGTTCCGTCAGTATGTATTCTGACAAGCATAGCATCTCTCAAAGGAATAAGTTTACTGATTTCATAGAGCAATCCGCCAAAGGGCCTTACATCGTTTCCGAAATCATTGAAAAGCATTGTCTTAACAGAATCGAGCTTGTTATGAATTTTCACCATTTCCTGATGAAGTTCACAGTTCTTTTTCTGCGCCTTGCGATTATCAATAGCAACTTTAATTGCTCCAGCAGCCTGTTTCAGATAATAGCTTACCATATCAATGAGGCTTTCAGAATTATCATCGGTGCCATACTTTTCAAGCATCATCATTCCCAGCAATTCATTTTCTTCTTTTACAGGAACAAATGCCACCATTCTCTTAAGGTCACCGTTAGTAACTGCTATTGAAGCTGCCGATTTTTCCGGTCTGAATTCAGCACTGAAGACAACAGGTCTTCCTTCGTTCAGAACCGGGTCTAGAGTTTCCGGATGATTTCTAGGAATATCCAGAAGTCTCGGAGAAACCTTTCTTATATCAAGTATTTCTGATTTCTGATGAGAAGCGTCAGCTGAATTAAAAACATGGAAACAGGAATTTTCAAGACCAAACAGGTTCTTGATTTTACGTTCCACCTTACCAATAAGTTCTTCTAACTGACCGCATGAATTCATTAATTCCGAAACGTCATCAAGAATCATCTGGCGATTTTCAAGTTCAACCTTCAACTGGTCATTGTGCGCATTTACAGCGGCAACCTGGTCCATAAGCTCAGAAATCTTTGCATTCTGTTCCGAAGCCTCAATGTCCATATCGTTAACCTTGGTGTTAAGAACTTCTATTTCAATAGACTTATCAGATGAAATCTTGACAAGGTCATCCAAAGACTTATGTAATTCAGCATTTTCCTTAGTCAGTTTTTCAATACTATTGCTGGAATGAGAGCATTCAGCCTTAAGAGTATCTACCAGCTCCTTGCGATTTACTTCCAAGGTTTTTTCCTGGAAACAGATCATCAATCTGTCGCTTCCATCAAATTCCTTGTAGTAACTGATAGTCATATCATATATATGTTCTGATTTATCTTTAAATCTGATTTTTACATCATTCAGCTTCTTAAAGCCATGAGAAGACATCACAGACTGGGCAGTAAACTCATAATTAGCTTTTATAAGGTCCGGAATACATTCTACAATGCCTTTACCGGCCATATCTGGTGTAATCAGTTCACTTTCATCGCTTTTAAGATTAAGAATCTTGCCCTTCTTATCAAGAACAAGCCAAGGATTGTTCTGAGTTAATGCTACGTGCTTAAAAGAAACAGAGCTTGAGCGGCTTTCATAAAGTGATTTATCCAGGTCATCAACCTTTTCCTTAAATGCCTGAGTAAGTTTATGGGAAATCATTGCGAAGGCACCGAGAGAAACCGTTGATACCATGGTATAAGAGGCTATCCAACCATCACAGGAATGCAAATCACCAAAAATTGGTCCATAAAACTTTATGTGTTCCATAACGCCGTATCTAATCAGCATTGAATTGGCAAACCATCCACCGCATGCAAGCACGGCATAAATCATACCTGCCTTGGTGTTAACAACAGAACCGGCTACTGCCACAGGTATAGCTGCAAGGAAAAACATGGGGCTTTCTGTTGAACCGGTATATCTTGTAAGACAAAGAATCACAGCCAAATCAAAAAGAATCTGGGTGTGCATTATATTATTCAGTGAAAGAGGATTTATTGGAAAATCCTTTAAGGTTTCAAGAATCATAAGGTAAATGACTGAAGCTACCTTAGCAATAACAGTAGGTATTCCCGCCAATCCCCTTAGTCCTTTGGTTTTAAAGCTTCCAAAAAACTGTGAAAGCACCTTAAGCATAACGCGCTTAAGAGTGGTAAGACCCTTTGTAACAGAAAGCTGGCGACCAATCATTGATATATGAAGTGTCAAATAAAGATTAAAAACAGCTATGGCACAACAAATAATATAGATTGGTTCAAGCTTAAAGCTCATCTTGAAACCAAAAATAAATGCAAGACAAAAACCAAATATAACTGGAATACTCGCCCATCTCAGGGTCACAAGATTGCGAGCAATTTGTAATTCTCTTCTATAAAGATTTATAGACATAGCGGCTCCTATTGTGTGATGAATCTACACTTCAAGTTGCGCTATCGACAAAATGCAAAATATTTTTAACGAAAAAAGCACCGTTTTATAAACGGTGCTTTTTTATTATTTTATCGGCTATATCAGCTATTTAACCACTGGTTAAATTTTGAGAATATATTCTGACCACCAGACTTTGCAGCATCTGGTAATTTTTCGCCAGTAATACCAGTGATTATGTTCGCAATATCATTCTTGAACTTACCCTGACTGCTACTATCAAACATCATCTTACCGTCATTAATCAAGTCAGAACAGGCTCTTCTGTCTTCATGAACCATATACTTGATTTTAAAATTCTGCTTGCTGAGCATACCGTCAATCTGTTCTGAAGAAATAGAATCAGGCTGTTCTGCTCTATTGAGAATCAGATTTATCTTTTCCTTCGGATACTTCAGACCATCCATAACATTCAGACAATCATGGATAGCCACAGAATTTATTACATCAGGATTCATGATAAGCATAATAAAATCTGAAAGATCAAGAGTATTGATTGTCATATCATGCAGTAAGGAATGAGTATCGATAATAATATAATCATACTGATTCCTGCAGAGAGAAATAATCTTTCTGAGATGGCCTGAATCAACGTTTTCAGACTGTTCTGTTTTCAAAGGAGATGGCAACAGACTGATACCAGAATCATGGCTTATAATAGCATGCTTAATATCATCATAAGACTTATAGGAAGCACTGTCTATCAAGTCTGCGATTGTATTTTTGGCCTTCAGCTTAAGCATGAAATCGATTCCACCAAACTGCAAATCCAAGTCGATAAGCAAAACCTTCTTCTTTAAGAATTTTGCAATACCAGCAGCTACACTGACTGCAAGTGTAGTCTTTCCAGAACCACCTTTCGGGCTGAAGAAGGATACAATCTTTGCTGAAAGCTGCTTTTCTGAGGTCGCCGCAGTTGCAGGTGCTATATTATCAGCTCTCAGACGCTTGGTCAAAGCTGTCATAATGCGCAAAGCGATGAATGAATTGATACGCAGCAGCATATCAAAATTTTTCTTTTCTATTTCAAGAATTTCACATTCAGACTTTGCTATAATAGTAGCATTTCTTGGAAGGCCTTCTATTAAAGCCATTTCACCGAAGAAACAGTTTTCATCGGTTGCTTTGATAGTAGTTAAAACTCTCTTGGTTCCGTTTTCATTCTTTAAAACTTCAACGTCGCCTTTATTGAGAACATAGAAAGCATCGCCAATATCGCCTTCCTTAAAAAATTCTGTGCCAGCAGGAACAGTACCTGTTTCTACAACCTGGGCAATTTTTTCAATATCAGATTCTTCAAGGCCGTTGAACAGAGATATCTTCTTAAGCAATTCTTTAATTTCAGCCACGATATTTATCCTCTTATCTCAGCTTTACTTATTTTCGGCCACAACTTCTGCATCGGAGGTCTTTTCTGCAGCGTTATCACTACCAGTATCCTTGGCTATACCCATAATCTTGTTATAAACCTTTTCCCCTACTTCAGGAGTGAGTATACGTTCCCAAACAGTTTCTCTTTCCTTCAGGGAAATAAGCTTAACTTCCTTGTCGCTGACAACAAGAAAAGCAACTGGTTCGAGAGTTGCGCCACCACCTGAACCACCGCCAAAATTAGCATCGTTCTTGCCTTGTCCACCGCCGGCACCAAAGCCGAAAGAAACCTTAGTAACGGGGATAACTGTCCATTTTCCACAAACAGTTGGTTCGCCAATAACTGTCTTAGAGTTAATAGCAACCTTCATTTCAGATAATACAGTTTTAATCAAAGCATCGATAGCCATTTTGACATCAACCTCCTAGTAGTTCATTAATTCTACCAAATTATTCTTTATATTCAAAGTATTTTCTTTACTCAGCCATTCTCTCTAGTAAAGAAAGCTACTGTTTAAACGAAATTTGAATTGTACACAATCATTGCATCAGGTTATTCTTTTGCTTTTTTGGCCTTTTTTGCTTTCTTCAGCTTGTATAACCAATATAATTCCTTATACAGATTTTTTTCGAAGAGCAAGCCTATAACTGCCCAGACAAGCATATAAGGCCTGATATCAATATGCCAGGAAGCCTTAGAATAAATGCCTGCACCTGGCTTATCGGGAAATACCGGAACAGGTTCCCAGTTAACACCGTATTGTTTTGCAAAACCAACTGTCGGAGCAAGATAGCCACACATCATGCCGGTAAGATGATGTTCATCAAGTGAGTATTTAATCTTCAACGAGGCATCATGGAATTTAAATCCCTTCTTACCTCTGTTCCAAAAGCGCTTTGCAACTGGCCACAAGGATTTCCATTTTTGCCTTACAAGACGTATTTTGCCTCGTAATTCATCGTATCTTCTATTGAAATCCTTCTTGAATTTGCGAAGCTTGTCACGCCATTCATTACCAGATTTTTTCTTTGCTTCTTCTTTTTTTTCTTCAGCTTCAAGAATATTCTGCAGTTCTGCCAGTTGTTCAGGCGTAGCCTCAACCTTATATTCCGGTTCAGCCACTTCTGATGCTTGTTCAGTAACCTCTTCAATAGGTGCTTCATTTTCTGCTGAAGCTTCTTCAGCAGCAGGTTCTTCGGTCACCGAATCAGGTTCCTGAGTTTGTTCTGCTACTTCTGATGACTCGGCGGCTTCAGTAGTCAACTCTTCTTTTTCAGCAGAATACTGAGAATCTTGAGGAGTAGTCTCCAATCCATCAGTAGCAGCTTCCTTATCTACTGTTGATTCCTGTTCTTCATATACTACAGATTCATCTGCAACAGATTCATTAGTATCGGCTGCTTTATATGTTGCAGTAGTCCTGGCTTTATGAACTGTTTCGCGCTGTAATAGCTTACGCCATTTAAAGATTTCAAGCCAGACATCCTGAGTGTGGACAGAAGCAATATATCTGATTCTTACTATATTAAACAAATAGCTGAGCATTACTTCGCCACGCTGACCTTTAACAGAGGCCCTGCCCTTGAGGGTAAAATAAATCGGATGAAAAACCACAATGAGCAAAACAACTAAAGCAAAACTGCCACCAATGATGGCAGCCCACTTTATGATTGACCATAACACTGTTAGAAAAACGCTCATGTAGTCATTATTTTCTGACTAAGCGGCTTAACACCAATCTCGAAGCTTTTTTCGGGACCAAATACCTCACCATCCAACTCATACATAGTAGGTTTTGAGGCTATCACTTTAAAGCTACGACCGGTTAATTTCAAAGCAACTTCATCAGGAAAGCTTCCTTTTCCATATGCATATTTTACTAGTTTCAGCAAAGATAGCAAATTAAATTTTTTAAGCAGCACCAGATTCATTATTCCATCGTCGTGTCGTGCTTCCGGGGCAAAATATAATTCTCCACCGTATCTTCTCATATTTGGGAAAATAGCAAATTCACCTTCAACTACTCTTCCATCTTCACATTCAATAGTAAGTCTGGCAGGCTTATAAGTCAGAATAGTCTTTATTGCTGCAACAGCATAGGCTGCCTGCCCCAAACAGGTTTTCAATTTTTTTGAAACGGCATCAGCACATACTGCATCAAAGCCGATTCCGCATACAAATGCAAATTTCTTGTTATTGCAGACCCCAAGGTCTATTTTCTGTACAGCACCTGTCAACAAAAGCTTGAAGGCATCACGTATCCTGGAGGGCAAACCAAGTTCTCTAGCGACCACATTAGCTGTTCCTGTTGGAATAACACCAAGAACAGCATCTTCTGCCATTTCATTCAAAGCCAGATTCAATGTGCCATCTCCGCCAGCAACAGCCAAAAGCGTTTCTGAATCTGCAGAATACGACTTTATTTTCGATACAAAATCATCAATACCTGTTGTATAAATCAGTTCACATGGCCTGAATTTGCAAAGATGTTCACAGGCGCTTTTCATGCCTGCATCATCAATCTGCCTGGACCTGGCCACCGAGTTAATAAGGACAACAGTCTTTTTGAACATTTTCTGCAATAACCTCTACAGTGCTAAATATATCTATGTTTTCTGTAATTATCAATATTTTTGTGTGATTAAGCCGCAGATTCCAGTATTACCCGAACAACCTCAGGCGTTATGCTGCGATTTTCGCCTAATTTAACCATCTTATGGGGACTAAGCAGCTTAACTATTTTTTCAATTTCTTTACTGCTTATTCCATAATCCTTTAAACTAGTCTTGAAGCCTAAAGATTCGAAAAATTCTACAGTCTTCTTTATGGTAAGAGCCACGCAATCATCATCTGATGAGCCATTAATACCCCATATACGTCTTCCATACTGCAAAAGCTTTTCTTTCTTGGCATTTTTGCAATAATTCAGATACGGTGGAACCACTATAGCCAGAGCCCTTGCATGCGGAATACCCAGCAACGAAGTTATTTCGTGACTAATCATGTGAGAAGCCCAATCCATTGGGACCCCTGCCCTCAGGAAGCCATTCATAGCCATAGAAGCTGAAATCATTATATTTGAACGGGCTTCATAATTAGCTGGTTCCTTCATAACAATCGGCGCTTCCTCTATCAGGGTCTGAAGAATCCCTTCAGCAAACCTATCCTGCAGCTTACCATTTACAGGAACAGTCAAATATTGTTCTAATACATGAACAAAAATATCAAGAATTCCATTAGCAGTCTGTTCAGCAGGCAAAGTAAAGGTTAATTCAGGATCCAGAATAGAAAACTGGGGATATATGCACGGATTCCCCATTGGTAACTTCGCTTTCTTAGAAGCCCTTGAAATAACAGCGTCCCGGTTAACCTCAGAACCTGATGCGGGCAATGTTACAATAGTGGCTATCGGCAAAGCAGTCCTTGCACATGCTCCGAAGGTTTCTACAATATTCCATGGCTCACCATCATATTGGGCCGCCATGGCGATAAACTTAGCGGCATCTATCACAGAACCGCCGCCAGCAGCCAGAATATAATCAACCTTGTTAGTATTTATTAGTTTAACAGCCTCTAGTAATTTTTCGTATTCAGGGTCCGGACCAATCCCGGAAAACTCGCAAACAAGCCTGTTGCCCAACAAATCTGTTATTTTATGATAAATGCCATTTGCCTTCAAGCTATTACAGCCATAAACAAGCATAATGCGCTTATCGTCAGGGATTTCCCGTTTAATAGCCCCCACTGCCCCACGACCAAAAATAATCTTCGTAGGTGTCTGCAGTGTAAAGTTTTTTATCATAATGTTTTGATGCTAGGAGTTGGGGGAAATGCCCAACCCCAAAGCTACTTAGTTATAATTCTTTGATTCTTTGATAACAGCCTTTGCCATTCTATACATATTGACACGTTCTTCGGTAAGCAAACGCTTAAGATTGTCTTCGGACATGCCCATTTTCTTTGCTACGTAACGAAGCATTTCTACTTCACTCTTAGCAATCTTACCATCTGCGTAGGCAACTCTTATAATGGCTCGCATCAATTCGTCATCAGCAGGCAATTCTGTAGACATGATTACATAATCTACTGGTGAATTCTGACCTCTAATTTCAGTTATTACACTGTCAATCTTTTCCCTGCTCATACCACGACGCACACCGACATCATAAATCAATGATATTTCGTTTGAATCAATCTGACCATCTGCCAGCATCATGGCAATCATCCACTTAATCATAGTCAGAGCAGGTATAGAATTCATAGCGCTTGTATAGTCGCTAACTGTGTAATTTCGTCTCATGCCACCGGCCTGAGCGGCTGCAGCATTTACCCTGCTTTGTCTTTCAGCGTTGTCTGCTTCCCTTACAACCAGCAAAGCCTTGGAAACATTAGCGTCGAAAGTATCAACAACGGCTTCAAGAGTCCAATCCTTTGTGCCGTCATTCATTACGTTGCCACAGTATTCACAGCTATTAGCCAAAGAGTTGCTTTCAGGCGCTCCGCAGAACGGACAGTGACCACTGACGAGAGTAGTCTTTGCATCGGTTCTGACGCCGTGTTTCCTTTTAAGAACAAATATATTCTTCTGGTTAACAGCACCAAAATTGGTAGAAATATCGCCATTGGATTTCTTCTTAGAAGGTACCCCACTCCAGGTTACTCTGGCAAAAACATAATCTTCTGCAGGGCTGCTGTCTGCATCAACAGCAACAACCTGAATAGCACCTATAGCACAATCAGAGTAGAATTTTCTTGCTCCGGTATTATCTGGTGCATACCATTTCTTCTGTGCTTCACAATATTCATCACATGCGATTTTACGCATAGGATCAATCTTGCCTATACGTTCTGCTTCATTCTTTCGCCAGAACATCAAAGAAACGCGGTCTTCAATGTGCTGAACATTAAAGCACGGGTCAGCAGCCATATATCTCTTAACACCAGGAATAGAAGCATTGCTACTCTTCGACCATTCGCAAGCCTGAGTAATATTAGCAAGAACCCAGTCATGTTCACCAGAGCGAAGGATAGAGCCACAGGAATCACACTTAGCATGTCTTCCCATTTTAATAGGAGCGCCACAGTTCGGGCAGAAGCCTTCAATCAGGCCTGGCTTACCAAGCGTCTTTGTTCCTGTTCTACGAATAAATGTCCAGACTTCAGAGAATTCTGTCCTGCTTTTATCGCCTTCCACAAAAGCTCTTGTCTTTTCATCAGCGCGATAATTCTTAGCAGTGGCATTTATTCCCAGGAATATTGAATCGAAGTTATTGTCTGATTCAAAGCCTAGCAAAACAGTAGAGTCAATGGTTAAATCTTCCATGACATCTATAATATGCTTTTCCTTGTATTCATTAATCTGAATAAGGAACTGTTCATATGTTCCGTCAGCAAGGAAAGCCTCTGCTTTTCGCAAATTACGGTCACACCAAGCTTTCTGAACAATCTGGAAAGCGTTTCTCATTCTGGCATAGAAAGCTTCTTCATTAAAATCGGGGTCCTTGGCTTTGATTTTCGACAGAGCAACTTGTCCGGCCACGCCAGAATACAGATTATTGCCCTTTTGTATTGTATGAGCAACATAAGCATTATCGCCAAATTTATAGACGGCCCATAATATAACACAAACTATTATAAGCAGAGGAATACCTTGAGATGGTCTTCTATAACATAAGTCCAACAGATTCCATATCAACCGGACTACTTGAATAACGTCGAGGACGCCACCGCCTCCGCCGCCTCCGCCACCACCGGAGTAGCCATGACCACCGCCAGCTCTAGCATCAGCTGTTTCACAAACAAAAAGCATTACCCCCAATAAGAAGTAAAGCACTAATGAAAAGCCTAATATTCTGCGGAATCTATTCTTACCAGACATATATCCTCCGGTGACTAGTCACACTTTTTTTAAATATTAACAATTTTAATGTTTATTGTAAAGGCACAAAAGATGGGTTGCAAGGAGATAAAATGGCTATAACATTGATGACTACTAGATTTTACGCAATTATATATTCTAAGATATGTAAAGAAGCCGATTAATTATAGAAGGCACGGAGTAAAGATTTTTTTACTTACCAAAACATATCTATTAATGCGGCTTTAGAAAGCAAGCCCCCATACCATTTTTCTAGAAATATGAATTTTAGTATATTTTAGACTTGTCATATCACCAAGATATATGTATAATCGAATTTGACCAAATTTTGTAGGAGGGTTCAAGTGAATAAATCAGAACTCGTAAAAGCAATTGCTAAAAAAGCAGAAGTAACTAACGTAGCAGCTCAGGCTGTCCTTGATGCTTTCGTAGAAGCAGTAAAGGGTTCACTCAAGAAGGGCGACAAAGTTCAGCTCATCGGCTTTGGTTCTTTCTCAACTGTAAAGCGTGATGCTCGCAAGGGCGTTAACCCACAGACCAAGAAACCTATCAAAATCGCTGCTAAAAAAGTTGCCAAGTTCATCCCAGGCAAAGACCTCAAGGAACTTGTTAACGGTTCTACTTGCAAAAAGTGCAAAAAGTAATTTTATTTACTAACCTTTAGCAAATAATAAAAAAGACCTGAGCAATCGGGTCTTTTTTATTTTTCTTGACTAATACAATAAAAATAAATAGTTTTACCATGTGGTATTTATCAATGCATAATTAATATCTGCCATTAAAATTATTTAATCAAAGAAATGATTCCAAATTATTCTGGACAATCAAATGAAGCTAAGCAGTAAGACCGATACTGGTGTAGTTAGAAAAAACAATGAGGATTCTCTCTTGGTAATAGCTCCCTGGAGCGGTCTTGCCATAGAAAAGAAAGCCTGCTTATTTGTTGTTGCAGACGGAATGGGTGGACAGAATGCCGGAGAAGTAGCTTCGGGCATAGCAGTTACAACAGCTAGAGAATGGTTTAAGAACAACTCTTTTGAAGATCTTAATACCAAACACATGGAAGACCTGATCACTGTAGTAAATGAGAAAGTCTGGACCTATTCCCAGAGCCATCCAGAGACCAAAGGGATGGGAACTACTTTTTCAGCCATATTGTTTAAAGGCGAAAAAGCTATAATAGGTCATATTGGTGATTCAAGAATCTACAGATCCAGAAAAGGTGAACTGTCGCAATTAACCAATGATCATTCAATTGTCGGCGAACAGGTTAAACTCGGAAAACTCACACCAGAACAGGCAAGAGTCAGTCCTGTCCGCAATATATTAAGCAAAGTATTAGGGGCAAGGCAGTTTATTCAGCCCGACATTTTTGAAGCTTCAATAGAAATAGACGACCAATTCGTTCTATGCTCTGATGGAGTTTATACAATGATAGAATGCGAAGAAATGGAACGCATAATAAACAATACTCCAGCAGAAAAGCTTTCAAGAACATTAATAGACAGAGCCAACGCTGGTGGAGGAAAAGATAACTCGACCGCAATAGCGTTCAAAGTGACGGAATTCCCGATAAAAATTCCATCGCCCTACTCGCCGCAAAGGTTATTTAGGTTAATTTTTAACTTTTGCGATAATATTTAGTTATAGATTTCACAAAACAGTAGCATTTATTTGAAATTTAAAGTATATTTTTATAGATATTCTGGAGGTTCTCGTTAACATGGACACAACATTAATTATTATCATAGCAGTAGCAGTAGTCATTGTTATTGCCCTGATAGCTTTCCTATTCGCTGGTGGCGGCGATAAAAGCCCAGACACATCAACCAGCACAAGCAAAACAGGCAGAAATTCTGGTGTATCAACTGCCATCCAAGCAGATGAAGATACATCCAAGCGTTTTTCTGAAGCCTTATCTAACGATTCTATCTCAAATGATATGGCCAAGGAAGCAGATGAAATTCTGACCAAGTATACTTCAGGAACCGGTGAAGGTATCAATGAAGTAGAAAAGCTTCTTGAAGGTGACCCCAACAATGTCGACCTTTTGGACTGGCTTGCATTTATGTATTACAGCAACAATAACGTAGACAAAGCTATTGAAACCTATAAAAGAGCACTGTCTATCAAATCTGACAATGAAAATCAGCACTATTACCTGGCTAACAGTTATTTCAAGAAGAATATGATGGCTGAAGCCAAGAAAGAATGGAGCGAAGTTATCAGGCTTAATCCAAGTTCTAAGATATCAAAGAACGCTCAGGAACGTATTGACTATTTGAATTCACAGGGCAAGTAATTACAGTAAAGGGCGAGTATGCCGATAGTAGAACCTCCAGAGTTACCTAATTATCATCTGCTTGACCTCATTGGTTGCGGCGGTATGGGTTCGGTTTACATAGCCTATCAGCTATCTACCGAAAAGCTTGTTGCCGTAAAATTTCTAGAGCCAAGTGTTGCAGAGAATAAGGTTATTCTCGATCAATTCAAGCAGGAAGGCGACATACTTCGTCAATTAGACCACCCTAATATAGTAAAATTTGTAGACCAGGGAGTAGTTAATAACATTAACTATCTTATAATGGACTACGTAAAAGGTTTGTCACTGGATAGTTTTCCGCTAGGGAATTCAATGACAACCATCGGCGCCAAGCAGACTCTTCCAACCATGGAAGAGTATATCAATGTTTTCATAGGCTGTTTCACCGCACTAAGCTATGTCCATAAAAAAGGACTTATACACCGCGACATAAAACCCCAGAATATCATCCTTCGCGGTGCAGAATATAAGCCATGTCTCATAGACTTTGGTATTGCTACATTTACCAACAAAGACGATGATTTGAATATAAATCCGGATAGAATGTGCACAGTTGCCTATGCTAGTCCAGAACAGTTAACCAATAAACCAATAGAACCAGTATCGGATTTATTCTCCTTTGGCGTCGTCATGTATGAAAAGCTTACAGGCCATCTGCCTTTTAAAGGTAAGAGAGCCATGGAAGTCTTTATCGAACAGACAAAATGGAAATTCCCGCCACCACGTCAGTTCAACCCAAACATTCCACAAAAACTGGAACAAATCGTATTAAAGCTTCTGTCTAAGGACCCTAACCTGCGTTATCCAACAGCAGACATGGTTCTTGGTGAACTTGAACGTCTGCTTGAAATAACCAAGCAGGGTAAGACTGGTCTTGGCTTAAGCAGTATCGTTAACGAAATACGTGGTGTTAACCTTGAACGCAAAGGTTTCAAGAAAAGAACCCTTGCCGAAGAGCAGGCTATGCTTAAGAGGCAGCGCGCTGAACTTCTCGAAAGCAAACAGCGTCTCAGAATGGAAATGGTTCGCGTGGTTCCAGACCAGGAAAAAGTCGCTAACCTCAAAGAGCTTTGCAAGACATTACAGGATGATTACAGCCGTCTTGAAAAACAGATTCAGATGGTATTAGGCTTCAAGAGCCAGCCAGTTGTAATAGATAAATTCAATACCATTTTCAAGCTGGAAACCATAGCTTTTGAAAAACGCGGTATACCGTTCACAATCAACGTGCTAGAACAAAAGCTAACAACAACTGACGGCGAAGATATTGTTGTCGGCAAGATTAATTTCACAGAACGCGCAAAACGTGTCTTCACAGTAAACAAGAAAGACACCTATCTTGCATGGGATAACAGCAACTGGTATTTCTCTTCATTCGAAGAAAAAGACTTCCCTATTTTCCTTATGATAGGTGATAAAAATATGCCACGCGCCCCCAAAGGCTTCAGAGGTTTCTTCTGGCCGATTGAGTTCCTATATGCAGTCAAAAAACTTGGTTGGACCGGTGTATCAATTGTAGAAACCTTCAGAGGCGTAGACAGAAGCGGTCGCGCAATATATTCAGAACACAAAGAAACTATACTTTTCTCACAAAATCTTTTCGAAAAAATAGGAGCATAAGCCATGTCACTTGAGAGCTATTATGAAAGCCTGGTTAAGTCCTATGACCAATTACGCAAAGCCAACGAAAACTTTCTAATCAACAATACAGGCATAGATGGGTTCACAAATCTTGTAGACATGCGTGCAGCAATATTAGACGACATAGAAATCCTGCATGACGACCTGCTCTGTGAATTAGCAACCTTAAAAGCCAATATCGATTATGATTCCATGTCACTTATAGAATTGATTCGTGAGCTTCCAAAGCTTTATCCACAGTTATTACCCTACAAAAATAAAGTTATTGAAGCCTTAGAAAATCTTGTAAAATCAGAAAAGAATGTGGCAGAAAACGCCAAGGACGAACGCGACGATTTAAAGAAGCAGTTAGTCCATGCCAGAACCGGGCAACAGACCCTGAATGCATATAAGCCTTTAACCGGCTACAACGGAAGCCATTTCATAGACAGCAAGAAATAAAAAAAGAGCCCTCACTACGAGGGCTCTTTTTTTAAGCTTTTATCAGAACATACCAGGAATATTCATACCACCGGTAATGTCACTCATTTCGCTCTGAACCATTTCCTTAGACTTAGCCAAGCCTGCATTAACAGCAGACTTTACAAGGTCCTGAAGTCCTTCTACGTCTTCTGGATCAACAGCTTCTTTATCAATAACGATTGAAACAAGTTCCTGAGAACCGTTGAATACTACTTTTATTGCACCACCGCCAACAGTAGCTTCTACTTCTTTGCTCTTCAATTCTTCCTGAGCACTCTGTATCTTTTCCTGCATTTTCTGAGCTTGGCGCATCAGACCCTGCATATTAAAACCGTTTGGCATACTGAATCCACGACCCATAATGAACTCCTTATAATAATTAATAATGTAAAATAATAGCAAATAATTACAATTACGGTCAATACATTATCGCAGGACAGCAAATTTTCCTTTTACCATCTTTGCGTGAGTATAAAAGTCGCCGGTTCCCATGGATTTAACCCTGTAAATATAGGCTCCATTAGCAAGCTTTCTAGGGAAATTCCAGCGAACAATATTTTCCCCTTCCCTACCGTCCATTTCAATAGTATCAATCTTATGACCAGCTACGTCATAAATTGTTATTTTTATACCTGTAGCAAAATTCAGGAAATATCTGAAATTTACATAGTTCCTTCGCGCCGGACTCGGGTAAGGAGTGAAATTAATAATTTCTGCCTTAGGATAATACCTGACACTCAGCCTGACGTTCGGATTAGTCACAGAAGTAACAGTAACACGTTTACCAAAGGAAACCTTCAAGGTCTTTGCAGCAATATCAGTAGCTTTTTCACTTAACGTAATCATGCCACGGAACAAATCAGAATGAGTTCCATTTTCATTCAGTTCTATTTCGAATCCATCTCTATCATCATCAGAAGTTACTCTGACCTTTGTAATATCTTCTGTTAACCAGTTCAAATCTTCGGCTTCGACTTCAATGTAAAGACTTGGATTATTGATTTCATCAGTAACCTTTCTTACAAAAGTCTTTTCTGAGAAAAATCTGATATCCTTGATAACTTCAGGTTCTGTTCCCGATGAATAGCGATAATAGAATAGAACTTCGTTTGATGTCAGCTGCGGAGCACTAAGCTTTACCCATTCGCCAGGATATAATCCTAATGGATAAGCGGGAACATCACTGCTCATAGTATCTGCCAGCTTCAAGCAGCATCTGAAGCTTCTATCCGAGCCTTCCACTCGTGCAAGTTTTAAACGAAGCGTTTCAGTTGCCGTTCCTCTTAGCAGATCAATATAGAAATCTTTACCACTCAGACCGGAACTGCTAGATGCAACAACTTCAACATAAATCTCAGAATTAGAAATAACTTCAGTTGTAATTTTGTCCGAGAAATTGCTGTCGCTGTAAATATAGATATTATGCTCATTTCCGCAATAAAATCTGTAGCTTATCGGGTCTATATCCAACCCAAGGTAATCTTTTAACCCTGAAATAGTCAGATCATATAAATAACTGCTGGAAAGTCCAACTTTAGGCTTCCAGGTAAGTTCGCTGCTTTCATCACCACTAGTAATAAGACTGCAGGAAACAGTTGCAGAAGCTTCATTTACCAGGCTGGTTGAATTCTTTGCAGATTCTGTATAAACCTTTCTTGAATAAACAGCATTGATATTCGCATTTCCAGTGATAACTTCATTTTCAGCCGGTGATATGGAAACAAGTGTTGTCTTAGTGGCAACATCAAATTTTAACTGATACTTCGGACCGAACATAACTTCCGCCTTCATTGGCGGAGCGATAAATTCATCGCCAACCGTGATAGTTGCAACATATAAATTAGAATTCAGTGCGCTTTCCTGCAATTCAAAATCAGCAGAATAATTCATATCAGATAAGTGCAGAATTCTGCTTTCAACTGATTTCTCAAGCATATCACTGGTAGAAAAGGCTATTCCAAGCTGCCCCTTTACTATTTCAAGGGTTTCTGAAACCTTATGACCGTCGCAAGGCGCTATACCTGTATATAATTCCAAAGCAACCCCTGATTCATACTTTGTAATAAAGCTGCAATTGAATGGCTTTACAGGCTGCATAAAGCCATCTACCAACAAATCAGTAGAATAAACAGAATATTTTTCCCCAGCTTTTAAAGCAGAAACAGGCTTAATAGTAAGATTCATACCATCCGCACTAAGGCTATAGTTAGCGGCAACTGACTCGTCGGCTGAATTAGCTATTTTTACTCTGTTTGGCAAATCACTATCTGCAATCTTGTTAGAAAAACTCAAGTAAAATTCAGTATCGAGATAAATATTTTCTGAACCAGAAGCTGGAGCTATATTTACCAAGACCGCTGATTCAACGACATCAAGAACAATATACTTAGCTGGTTCAGACTGAGGAATCAAAGTCAGCTTGGTTCCAACTTCCAATTCAGGCTTTAATTGATAAACAAGTCTGAATATCTTAGAGGAAGCACTGGTTTCAACAAGCTCTAATGGCTCGTTCACATAGGTTTCACCATCATCGGAGTCCATAATTACGTTAATTTTTTCCAATGCAGTTGTTGAAGTGTTTTCCGCTTTTATCTGCAAATATAGCTTTCCACCAGCAATTACAGTAGTTGTAGTCTGCTGGTAGTCTTCGTTTATGTAATTATTGAACGTAAGTCCTGTCGGCGGCAAAGGCGGAGGCTGAGTTTTAAAGGTTACAGTCTTGCTAATTCCAAGCTTTTTGCCCTTAACATCTTCCAAATCAGCAGACAGAACCATTTTATAATCAGTTTCTTTTTCAAGCATTGAATTAGGTTTATAACGCACCTGATTGCCCAATGCGCCACTAACAGAAATAGAACCGTCAATCAAGGAACTGTCAGAAACCTTATACAATGCGAAATTAGCAGTTGTAAGCTGAGATTCAGGAATCCTGCGGCTGAAGTTCCATGTCGGCCATACGTCTGCAGGAACGTTAACAGCATTATCTGCAGGAGAATAGCTTTCCAGAACAAATGCGCTAAGTATATCCAGCGTAATTGCTTTTTCCTGATCATCCTTTGGATATACTGTCATCAAAGTATTAACAGAGCCGGGAACAACAAAGCTGCCTCTGTAAATACCAGTAGCATTGCCTGTTTCCGTAACCCAAAAACTATTGGAAGTATCAGCAGCAGAATAAACTACTTCAAGCTTATCCAACTGACTTGTCATGTCACTTCCCTTTATTTCACAATAAAGCGTAACCCCGGGACCCACATCCTGATTGTTAACAAGCTTATTAGAATAACCGCTATCAGAATAGAGATTAAAGGTTTCTAGAGACAATGCCTTCGTTGTAAATTTATAGGTAAACGGCAATATAGCCTGTCCAGACGAATCCTTAAGGCCGGAATTCATTGTAACATAATAGGTTTCACTAGCAGTCAGGCTGGTATTGGGTGCAATCACAACTTTCTTATTGCTTGATTCAAAGCTATAACTATAAGCAACAGCTTCGCCATTTGATTTGCTAAGCTTCAATGCAGCGGGCATACAGCTTGTCTGCAGGCCTGAAGAGAATAGCATTGAAGGCTTTACATCCAGGTAAATGTCAGCAGAACCAGAAGCCGGAGTAAGAGAAACAAGCTTTGTTAGATTGTTTACCTTAACCTGAATGAACTTATTTGCCTGCGCTTGTGGAGTTATTGTTATTATGGAATTTTCTGGCAAGCTAACAGGTATTGCCAATCTGAATATTCCAGAAGGTGGATTGGTTTCTATAAGCTTTGCAGAAACACCTTCATAGGTTCCATCCGATGAATCAATAAATACACGTGTAGATTCATAGGTAGAGAAGGAAGTATCTTCTGCTACAAGCTGCAGGTATAGCGTTCCATTAGGGGCAACGCTGCTGGTTTCTACGTTATAGCTTTCATCAGAATAGTTAGCAAAAGTGAATACATTGCTAGGAGGCAATGGAGGCGCCTGCGTTGTAAATGTTGCAACAAGAGCAGTTCCCAGCTTTTTGCCGTTTTCACTTTCAATATCTGCCGACAAACGCATTTCATATTTTGTGCTGGTATCAAGCATAGAAGCTGGTTGGAAGCGGACCTGCTTACCGGAAACACCTAAGCTTAAAGTTCCTGTAACCTTAGACGTTCCATTTTTGTAAACAGCAAATTTAGTGTCTGTCAGCTGACTTTCACCAACCTTGTAATTAAAATTCCATACAGGCCATGTATCTACAGCCACACCGACAGCCTTGTCTTCCGGAGAATAAGAAACTAATGCAAATGCTTCTGCAATGTTCAAAGTCTTCTTATTAGAAAATCCGGTAGGCCCTACTTCTAATGCCTTACCAGGTGCATTAGGAACAGTAAAACTACCCTTATAAATTCCTGCTGTTTCCTCAGTCAGGTTAAAATCACCAGAAGCCCCACCAGTTACCGAATAGCTCATAGCCAATATATCTGCAACATCCTTATTTAAATCTGTTGCTTCAACCTTGCAGTATATAATCTGGCTGGTATCAACATTAGCATTATTGCTTATTTCATTAGAATAACCAGAGTCTGAGTATATGCCAAACGCTGTTACGTCCTGATTTCTAGTAGTATAATTTGCTATTGTAAGCGGGAAAGCCAGCCCCGAAGTATCACGAACCGCACTGTTCAGCGTTAGGACCAACTGATCTGCAATAGAGGCAGAATTCAGAGTCACTGTTATTTCTTTGTCATTAGTCTTTGCAACTGAATAATCCAGCGGATTAGTTCCTTCTAAGCTGATATTTGCCTTGCTTACCGTGGTAGCGTCAACATCCTTATTAGCAGTAATTACAATGGTATTATTCAAATACAAATCACTAGTCCCGGAAGCAGGAGAAAAACGTTCATAAACAGGGTAAGGCTCGGTGTATAAACCTATTTTTTTGTCTGTTTGTTCCATGCAATAGACTTCAAAATAGCTTGATTGAATATCTGGAACATCAATTCTACCTTGATAAACATTGGTGTCTTTACCTGTTTCTATGATTCTATAATTTTTACTCTGAATCATGCCAACGTTAACAGTAACCATCACGTATTCAATTACAGTATCGTCACTAGTTGAACATTCTATTTTTGCCCATAACGAAGCGTCTGGTGTTACAGTAGAACCTGACGCCAATTCACTGGTATAATCATCTTTTTCATAAAGAGTAAAGGTATTTATGCTATTAACAGGGATATTACCACCTGATTGTATTTTAAAAATAACATTTTGGTTCGTAGCCATATTTCCTGCAATATCTGCCAGATTTTCTACTATTAATTTATATTCTATTGATAAATTCAGACTCATCTCAGGTATTATTGATATTCTATTGTTTTCTTCATTATAACTATAAGTAAGGTTTATTTCTTGAGAATTATCATTCCTCACCAACCTGATATTGCTTGTATTGATTAAGTTTTTATCAATTTTCTCACTAGCACTGATAATAGGATTTATTGCAGCAGGTATATCTATTGCTCCATCAATCGGTGAAATAGTTAAAATAGGTGTAGTAATTATTAGATTTTTTGATATTGAAGTAGATATTTCAGATTTACAATTAAGATTGCAATCATCAAGTATAGAGCATTGATACATACCTCTGAAAATTCCGGAATCGACATTAGTCTCTGTTAATTCAACTCTATCCAGCTGAGTGCTTCCACTAGATATGATAACAAAAGTATTGTCTACTGTGTTCTTTGCGCTACCGATTCCCTTGACTTCTATATATAGCATGCCGTTTTTATTAAAATCGCCATTTTCAGCAACTTTGGCAGCTTCAGAATAAGATGAATCAGAATATAGATTTATTTCTGTTATAGCTGAGGGCGCTGTTTTTTCCTTCTGAGTGTTAAAAACAAGACTCATACTACCTTTAATCGGGTTGCCGATTTCACTTTTAATGCCATTGCTACCATACAATACGCTCAATGTGATAGTGGAATTAAATGGCAGATTACTATTTGGGGTAATCGTTATAGACTTTTTGTTCGAAGATAAAGTCCATGAAATTGGCAGATTAACACTTCCACTTGCCAATTTTAGTGAATCTGCGGTTATAGTTGAGCCATCCAATGTATCAGAAAATTCTAGAGTCAGCGTTGTATCAACATAGGCATCAACCGCGCCATTAATTGCCACACTGCCTCCTGTTGTTTTTACGTTTGAAGCAGTCAGATTAGGGAATACTACATTTAATGTTTTGTTAACACTCGAAGTCTGAGTCGAATAGAAATTAATTTCATAGTTATCAACCAGCGGCTCCGGTGTCGGATATCCATACAATGCCAATTCTGCTAAGTCTAATGAACCCGTAAAAATACCACCGGAGTTTGAAGCTGTTTCATATAAAATTATATTTCTATTCAAAGAACCGTTCAACTTTACAGCAACAGTAGCAATATCAATCGTCTGGGTAGCGGCATCCACAGCATTAAGTTTTATATACACTTTTGCACTTGCACTGATTTTTTCATTTTCAGAGAAAGCGTCAGTAAGCACAGAATCTCTATACAAGATAATAGAATTTATAGCTGCAGGAGCAGTATGCTTAGGCTGAGTATTGAAATTGTAGGAGTATGCAACAGCCAGATGATTACCGGAAAAGTCAGTAATATTGGTTGATACATCAACCTTATAAAGGCTACCGACCTTTAATCCACCATCCAGAACAATGGAAATCTTATTCTGAGCAGTTACCAAAGAGTAATTACAATCAGAACCGTTACAGGTTACCTTTATATTAGATTTTGTAATTGTTGAAGGAGCTATTTCTTCTGAGAAAACGATATATGGCACAGAATCAATAGTAACCTGGGTTGCTCCATTAGACGGGAAACAGGTTGTTATGATCGGAGACGTAGTATCACTGGTAGAAAAATAATATACAAGAGGTGTAACCTGCTTGTTTCCGGCTTTATCAATAATATTTCCAACAGAAACATAGTAGTTCTTTTCAGAGCCCAATGAAGCATTGGGAGTAATTATAATCTTCTTATTAGCATTATCATAGCCAACAGTAGCGGCCACAACCGACGACTGTTGCAGAAGCTTAACATTTTCAGAATTAACGCTTGAAGAGTCCAGTTCCTCACTGGCTGAGATTTCAATAGCACTTAGTGTTACAGGATTAACATTTACTGCAGCAGAAGCCGGTAATAATGGAGTCATCACAGGGTAAGTAACCTTAAGCGGTAAAAATTTCTTATTGTTTACCGTCTGAAATGTCCATTCAGAATCAACATCCAATGGAGCAGACAACTGGTATTCTCCATAAAAATAAGTGCTGGAAGCTGTTTTTTGAGTAAGAGTCAGTGTTGTAACGAGACTTCCATTCTTCTTAACATCTACAGTTGTAGTATCAATTGTATTAAAAGCCGGGTCATAAGCATTAACCCGCAGATATAATTTCTTGTTTGCTGTAATATCACTTCCTGAAGCAATTACAGTATTGTAAGAGGAATCTGCAAAAGCTTCCATTGCAATAACTCCATCTGATTCCAAAGGAGTAGAAGAAAACTGGGTCTTGAATTTCAGGATTTCATCCTTATATATCTGGGAACCAACGGCGTCAACCACACCACTGGCAATATTTATTACATATTCGGTATTCAATTTAAGATCACTGGACGGCTTAAAAACAAGCTTTCCTGAAGAACTGGCAATATTCGTAAGAGTTATCTGATTGCCAGTTCCAGATTCCTTCAGTTTGATAAATGTATTCAATTCTGAAGGCAATAAACTGGTATTCATGCTCTTGTCAAAATCAAGAGCAAAGAAGCATCCACTGGCACTAGCTATAACAGCCTTATTGTTGGCAACATTGAATGTGCTATCAAAGTTTCTTACACCACCGCAGAATTCCGAGTTAACACATCTGGCAAAGGTTGTAGCAGGAACCATTTCCGCGAACTTAACCTGTATATTCACCTTAGTATTTAATCTAGGTGGGCCTTCAATGTGCAGCTTTTTGTTCTCTGCCTGCCATGAACATGCCTGAGGATACTCTAACTGCCTTCTGAAAAAGTTGATGGTTTTAAAACCAGACGAACAGACACAACCAGAATAATAATTGCCATCTTCAAAGTATTGAAAAGCCATGGCATATTTCAGGTAAGAAGTTGCCCCACTTTCGGTTATAAGAGTCTGAGTAATAGGAGAATGTTCACCACAAAGACAGTAGTTTCTTATTGCAGCGTCATCACTGACGGTAAAGCTTGTTTCAAAATTGTTGTAACTACCAGCACTTACACAAGCATATGTTGCCTTGGAATCGCTGATAGAGCATATTTCTGTTTCCTGAGAAGAAAAAGAAAATCTATTAGACGAACCAGGGGAAAATGTACCTGTTTTGTAAAAAGCTTTATTGCCACTTATCCAGCCTAAGTAGACCTTACCGCTTCTAGGATTCTGGGTGATAGTAATCTGAGCACCACTAACAGGATTATTGAGAGGTATCCCAACCGCTATATTTTTACTTGAGTTATAGTTCCCATCCTTAAATGAGAGTATATTCACATTGTTTTCGTCTGTAGGATATGCAGCAATGACATACTCATCATTTCCGTTTTTCATTAAGCAGCCCGCTACTCCCCAGGTATCAACAAACGATGAGTCCCCGATTGTTGTTGGAGTAGACCATGATGAACCGATGAATGTTGTCATTCTCAATTCTGTATTACCGTCATCATCCATATATGAATAAAAACAATAAGCCCTAGTTTTACTAATAACGTTAGCAAATGCTTTGGAACCGCATGAATCTATTTTATCGCTATCATAACAATCCACAATCTCGCTTGGGCTACTGCAAATACCATATAATAATGAAGCAGGTGGTAATGACATACCACATACCAAAAGCTTATTCCTCAACGAGACAGTAGAATAATCATATGGGAACTGTGCTATCTGGAGATAATTGTATCTTTGAGATGACTGCGCCTTATTATTAATAACTCTTGTCCAAGCATTAATAGGATAACCATTATCCCAAGCAATAAAATCGTGCGTATAAGCAGGCACAGGTGTTGTGGTAGCCACTCTTCCGGTTGTATCGAAGGAAGCCGCTTCTGGATATATATTTTTACGACTATTTAATGGGGAAATATTAAAACTGAAAGAACTGACAGAATAATCGGTAGCAGTAATGCTAACATTCTCTGTTACAGCAGCATATATAGGAGTAAGGCAAAAAATCCCCACCCACAATAATATAACAAGGGAAATTTTCCCCTGTATTTTTTTCCCTATATTCGAAAACATCATATGATAAGTTAATAATATCACAAATTCTAACTAGGTACAATTCTTGCTTATATATTTATGAGCCAATTTTTTTAAGATGTTAAGGAGTACATAACCATGAACCGAAATTTGATTCTAGCTATTTTCATGATAGTTTCTGTTTCTTTTTTAGTAGGTTGTGGTGGCAGTGGTTCTTCTTCTAACCCAGTAAGTACTAATATCTCTGCTGATTCCCAGGCTCAGGGTGATGCTAACTTTGTACGTGCATGTATTGCTCCTGTAACAAAAAGAAAATTCAATTTCAACAAGAGTGCCTATAAGGTTGCTCAGACAGTAAGAGCCGGTTTAAAGGTTCTTGCAGCAAAGATAAAGCTTGCTTTCCTTTCTGACTCTGATACAGAAGATATCCAGCTAGTTATCAATTCTGTAATGATAAAGAGCAATACCAACCAGAAATATACCTTTAAGGAAGAAGGAACAGTTAGCCTTTCTGGCAACAGCATATCTCAGTTCCTAGCCGAAAAAGAACTTCCTGAAGGCGTTTACAATTATTTCGAATTCTCTGTAAAAAGTGCCAAGATAACCGAAGGTGAAGATACATTCGAAATCAAGGTTCCAACAGAAAAGATTCGCTTCACTGGTAATTTTGAACTTAAAAACGGCTTTGCCACAACTCTTAAGATTGATTTTGCCCATAAACTTGTAAAGACCGTTCTTTATCATGCTTATGAAGAAGCCAAGACAGTTCTGGGCAAAGCTGCTGCAATGACCGCCATGAAGCTTGCCTGGAGTGGTCATGTTTACAAATACACTCTTGTTCCAACAGTTACTTTCAGTTCTGAACTTACTCCTCTCGAACCAGAAGAACCAGAAGTTAAAGATGGTGACGTAACAGGTACAATAGCCAATCTTATTAATGCAGATAAGCTTGCTAATATTACAGTAACTCTCGAAGGCACTGAGTTCTCTACAACAACAGATGCAAACGGTGCTTTTACTTTCAATACTGTTCCTGCTGGCAAGTATACATTAAAGGCTACCAACAACGATTACCTTGAT
>JAZUDR010000088.1:0-3557 GCA_045639725.1 Candidatus Avigastranaerophilus sp.
ACTGCCGGCAGGACATTTTACCATTTCCTTTATAATTTTTTCTGCTTCAGCGGACCGCATTGCAACAAGAATACGTTCCTGTTCTGCACGCTGTGCAGCGGCTCGTTTTTTTTCTTCTGCACGCTGTGCAACAATTCTGGCTCGTTCGGCAGCAACGCGGTTCTCCTCAATTAGATTATTTATTACAATGCCAACCAATATAAACAATAAAACAGCTAGAATAATGTGTTTGTTTCGTCTGGCAGCGGCAGCAATAGCAGCCATCTGCTTTTCTCTTTCGATACGCCGGAGTTCAGCCTCCTGACGGCTTAACTCTTCCTGACGGGCTTTTTCAATGCGCTCTGCCTCTGCACGTTGTTCAGCCCTGATTCTTTCTTCTTCAATCCAGGCTTTTATCTGGTCGATATTAAGCTCACATTCGTGAATTTTGGCTTCTGAATCTTTGAAACCACTTAGAGACTGAAACAGCTTTATAGCCTTTTCGTTCGGCGGAATTCCTTTAATAGCCATTAATTTACAGGCTTCATTATAAACTGAATTCTTATTATTCAATTCTATGCGCTGCCTGATTTCTTCTAAGTAGCAGCTAGTTCAGACGTTAGGCAGCAGATGCTTATTTTGTTTTGGGTTGACAGTTGTTTATTGTATACGTATGCTTTAATAAAAATATGACGTATAGAGGTGCGATATGCAGACTAAGCTTACTTTAAGAATGGAAGACTCTGTTATTAATTCTGCAAAAGAATTTGCTATGCAGCAGGGAACTTCACTTTCTAAGCTAGTAAGTAATTTGCTGCAGTTGCACATTAAACAGAATAAGGCTAATAATGCGGTTGCTGATGAAGAATTTCAAGATGCCATGAAGCATCCTTTTTTGCAGAAATCTGTTGGGGCAATTAGCGAAGAAGATTTACCTCAGGATGATTATTCCAGATATCTTGAGGAAAAATACAAATGATTACAAAAGTTCTTTTTGACTCAGATGTAATTCTAGATTGTCTATTAAAAAGAGAACCCCATTATGTGGAATCTGTAAAAGCCTTAGCAAAGGCTTTAAATAAGACAGTTAAAGGCTATATAGCTTCTCATTCTGTTTTAAATCTTGCTTATATTTTACGAAAAAAATATAAACAAGAAGAAATAATGATTCAAATATCTAATATTCAGCACTAGCTAATAAGTATTTAAATCAGTGCTTCTTTTCAAGTTTGGAGTAGAACCAGCTAATGAGGAAGCAGACAATGCCAGCGCCCAGGAAGCTCAGCGGCCTTACATAGTCTGAACTATAAGTTATGTCGAAGAGAATAAGCTTCAGAACAAAGATAAGAGTTACAGAAAGCCCGAACAACCTAAGTGATTTATTCCCAATCTTAAAACCAGCAGCAATGCAGGACGCAGTAAATACCAGACAAACCAGAGAAACCAGCAGAGATACTGTTTCCAACCTGGCCAGAACAGCTAGTAATACCACAAGCAGCTTGGCTCCGGTATATATTCCGAAGAAATTCTTAGAAACATTGGCAGAATAAAAATGGTTGATATTCCAGGAACTCAGGATCAACGTCAGAATTACGATTATTGCACCGACAACGCTTTCTGAAAATCTGAAATTTTCGGTGATTTCAAAGCTTCTGAAATAGAACAGAGTCATCAGAACACCGGTTACAAGCAATACCGCGTTATACAGATAGCTGAACATTGTTGTGGATTTTTCTTCAGTCTGAGTCTGGTAGTCCCTGCGGTAAAGCGACGTGTTGAAAAACAGGCTCAGCAGTGCCAGAACAACAAAGCAGATGAACCAGGAAGTTCTGTAATAGACAAATTCGTAACACAAAGAAAGCAAAACCATAAAGCTCAGCAGGAATTTATCCAGCATGCAGTAGGAATCTCTTAAATACCTGTATACGTAATAAATCACGAATAGCAGCGTAAAGCCCAAGGTATAAGAATATTCCAGCCTGGCCGGGTAATTGCAAATAGTAAACAGCAGAAAAGCAAAGCTTGCATATCTGAAATGCTTATTTCCCAGAAAACGAGTGAGAGCCAGCAGAAGCACGCACATAGGCACGAAGCTCGTGTAATATTTAAAAAAGCCATGATTGCTACAAAGAGCCAGAAGCAGTGTAACATAATAAGAGTTTAGCCAGATTGCATCAGTCTTGAGGTTGTATCTAAGATACTGAATGGCAGTTAAAATGCCGTTCAGAAGAGCCACCACAGCCAATTCGTATGGGGCGACATAAAAATCACTTGCAAAAAGCACAATAAGACAGGTGCCTGACAGCAAAACCTGATTTGTACGAGTAAGACGCGCGTCTTTTGAAGTTTCCTTGGTATAGGCGAAATGGGCATAAATAAATGCGGCAATATTGAAAACCGCAATTAGAATCGAAGTCGCCAAATGCTCGTAATTTCCGAATGCATAAATCAGGCTCAGCACATGCATCTGGGTAAAGAAATGGCAGTCTTTAGAAAAGATGCGGGTCCTTCCAATCAGATACAGAACAGAAACACCAATGTAATAAAGGACTGTTCCATAGGTCAACTGGTGGCAGCTTACAGCTTCAAACGAAGCAACGATCAGCCCAATGTTGCAAATATAATAAAACATCCTCGAGACGTATTTCCCCAAGCCGCAGGTTACCGCAAGCCACAGAACAAGAAGGCCGTTCAGCCCGAGAACGTCAATCATCTGGAAATAAAAGCACGTCAGCAGGCAAGAAACATAAATCCCCGCCATACCGCAGCCTGCAATGCATGAATAAAAAGTATTATTTTCTTCCGACATACTCAGCTTAACAATGCCAAAAACAGCAAATGCAAAGCTGACGCCATACATAATGGCAATCTTCATTCCATCGGTGAAATTTGAATACACAAGTCGGCCAAAGAGCACAATGCTGAGCAGAATCAGCAGCGAAGCCACAACGCCCATGATTTTCCTGCCGACTTTGCTTTCGAGACTTTCGGAAGCAGCTTCCACAGCGGGGCTTTCATTTGTTTTTGGGGAATCAGAAACCGCAGGTTCGGCGACAATGCACTTTTCTTCTGCCACAACAGGTTTCGGTGCGTCAACCTTTTCAGGAGCACCAGGTTCAGCGACCTTAGAAACGCTTTCCGACGGAGCTTCGGCAACATTCGGCTGGGCACAGACTGGCGCAGCATTTTCCCCAGAAAGCTTTGCAACCTTCTGTTCAAGTTCGTAAACTCTGCTCGTCAAAGCAATTACTTGTTTTTCTAATTCCGTTGTTTCCATAGCGTTATTATAACACAATAATCATACTATTTAGGTAGTATAGAATTGGGATATTGGATTCTAAAGTTTGGTAGAAAAAAGGGGTCTAATAATGGGTCTCTTCGATCCCATGAATCTTTCAAACTAGCAGTATTAGTGGATTAGGTTGTATAGTTCGATTCCCGCCGCCTCCACAGCAATAATCAACAAAATATGAAAATATTTCTTCACGGCTTTTCCCTCTTTTCTGCTTTGATTCAATAAAAAAATACCATATATAAATATTTTATTTATATTAAAGTCGGAGGCCAAGCGGTCTTAG
>JAZUDR010000089.1:0-3975 GCA_045639725.1 Candidatus Avigastranaerophilus sp.
CTCCAGGTGCTAAGGATGCTATCAGTCGAGGTATTCTGAATTGCGTTACGGCTTTGATTGAAGTTGAACGCACAAAGGACAAGGCAAATCTTGAAGAAGTTTTGCACGAATTGGCTAAGAAGCTTGATACGAAAGAAAAGCTAAAAAGCTTCGAAACTTTTTTAAGATTTATGAGAAGATTTCTGGCTACAAAATTCCACAAAACCATACCAGAAGACTTCAATAACATGCAAGAGGTGATCACCATGACAAGAGACTTTGCCGCTATTGAAAGAGCCGACGAAAGAAAAAGAGCTATCAAGCACATGATTTCTGAGGGACTCAATGCCGAACAAATTGCAAGATATGGCGGATACGATATCAAAGAAGTTTTGGCATGTTTTGACAATAAGTGATAACCATGACAAGAGATTTTGATGCAATTTCAAGAGCCGACGAAAGAAAAAAAGCTATCAAGCACATGATTTCCAAAGGACTTACCGTTGAGCAGATTGTTGATTATGGTGGCTACGACATAAAAGAAGTTCGAGCTTGCTTTGACGAAAAGTGATAACCATGACAAGAGGCTTTGATGCTATTGCTTAATAAAACTGACAACAAGATGAGGGCGGACGAACAACCAGAATTTAATGAATGACGCTTCGCGTGCCACCTTAGCGACGGTTTCACCATCCTGGTGACCGCTTGCACGCCGCCATCCATGGCGGCAGCCCCCGATTACGGAGGAAGGCCACTGCGTGGGGCGGACGACAACCTATGCTGGCGCAGGAATGAAGATTTGCTGGCGCTGGAATTTCATAGTCACTTCAATAGATTTTTTCACGTTTCATGAGCCAGTTTTTGGTATTTTATCACATTTTATAAAAGAAGGCCCTGCGGGCATGAAGAACTGCCGCTTTGCGGTAGTAATGAAGAACAGGCTTCGCCTGTAATGAAGACCTGCTGGCGCGAGAATTGAATAACCCCCTAATACCCAAGCACCGACCCTGACTGTTGAAGAAGGCCTCGCGGGGGCGGAGTTTAGACTTCAATGAAAATTTAGCTTGTCTATAGCCAGCCCAATCAAACGATTTGTCTGATCTGCCATGAACAGCGGGATATTCAGTACATCATCATCAAGCTTCAAATTATCCAGTGAAAAGCGGATACGGAGCTTGACCTGCTCCTGAAACAGCTCCTTGAACTTTTTTAGGCTCTTGCTGGTGGTGTTGGTCTCGGACTTGACCTCCACAGGGAATATGTCATTCTCACGCTGAATCAGGAAATCCACCTCATGCGGCGGGTTAGTCTGTGTCCAGTATCGGGGCACCACTTCAAACTGGGTAATCAGGGTTTGCAGCACAAAGTTTTCCGTCAGCGCGCCCTTGAATTCGGTGAGCAGACGGTTGCCCTCTCCAAAGGCTGTAGGCGCAAGCTGCGCCAGACGGCGGAGCAAGCCCACATCCACCAGATAAATTTTGAACGCGGACAGATCATCGTAGGCTGCTATCGGCAGCCCTGGTGCGGAACTGCGGTAGATTTTATGTACCAGGCGGGCATCCACTAGCCATTGCAAGGCGTCCTCATATTCGCGGGCACGGGCACCCTCTTTCACGACTTTGTAGATAAATTTCTTGTTTTCTCTTGCCAGCTGTGACGGCAGAGATTTCCAAATCATAGAAATCTTCGGAAATTCACTGAGGTTTGGATGCTTGGCAAAATCACGCTCATATGCTCCGATGATTCCCGACAGTGCCTCCTGCATGGCGGCAACATCCCGTGCTTCTGTCCACATCTTAACAGGCTCCGGCATACCGCCGGTCACATAATACATTTTCAGTTTTTCGTAGAGAGGATTGAAAAACGCATCTGGAATCGGTTCAATTGTGTCCACCTGTTCCAGATACTTCGCAAGGTTCTCGTCACCATTTGCCAGTAAAAACTCCGTAAAGGTCATAGGGTTAATCTGCATGAAATTGACCTTACCCACTGGGAAAGAGGACGGTTTTGCTAGGGCAATGCCTAACAATGAGCCGGCACAGACAACGTGATACTGTGGTGCGTTCTCACAGAAATATTTCATAGAGTTGATGACTTTCGGGCAATCCTGCACCTCATCAAAGATAATCAATGTTTTTTCAGGCTCGATTTTCTGTCCGCTTGCCAGCATTATGTTTTGCAGAATGCGGTTAACATCCTTGGTAGTTTCAAAAAACTGCTTGTATTCTTCGTTCTCATCAAAGTTGAAATAGGCAATGTTTTCATAGCAGCGTCTGCCGAATTCCTTGAGAGTCCATGTTTTACCGACCTGACGCACACCTTTTAAAATCAACGGCTTGCGGTATGGTGAATTCTTCCACTCCAGCAGCTTGTTCAAAATCAATCGTTCCATAATCACACTCCTCACACTTTTATTGGAGTTTTAAGGGATTGTAATCACATTTTTATTAAAATTTTAAGGGGTTATAATCACACTTTTATTATATACAGAAGGCATAAAAAACGCAACACTTATTGGCAAAGCTATTTTAGGGCCACTGCGTGGGGCGGACAACAACCCATAAGCCACAAATCCCAGACCCCGGGTGTTTAAGAAGGCCTCGCGGGGGTGGAGGTTAGACTTCAATGAAAATTTAGCGTAATAGTATGCTAAATTTTCATTATAAATCCAAACTGTTGGGGTTGAGAAGAAAATCATATAAGCTCATTGTAGTTACGCCATTTATGTCACGGGTTACTTTTGTAACCTCATTAACAACGATAATTTTCTTGAAGGAATCATTAACATTCAACAAAGACGCTGTTTCCTGTTTGCGCTTTTCTTCATCAGGTATAGCATAGGCAGATTGGATATAATAACGTTTACTACCAAGATTAGCCACAAAGTCTATTTCCAACTGGGCACAACCGAGTTTGCCATCAGGCTTACGAACACGCTTTTCCACAATACCGACGTCAACATTATAACCTCGATATCTTAGTTCGTTAAAAACCACATTTTCCATAAGATGAGGCTTTTCAATCTGGCTGAAACCAAGTTTTGCATTTCTCAATCCTACATCTTCAAAATAGTATTTAATTGGGCTTCCAATGTATTTACGACCCTTTACGTCATAACGCTTGGCTTCACAAACGATGAAAGCATCCTTTAAGTATTCGATATATTTAAAGATAGTATTTAAGCAGATATTCGACTTGATACGACTTTTAAAAGTGGCTTCCAGACGGCTGGGATTTGTTAGAGAGCCGATAGATGAAGCCAATATGCTGATGATATCTTCCAGTTCCTGAGTTTTTTCGATTTTATTTCTATTAACAATATCCTTTATATATGTTTCAGCAAACAGATTTGAAAGATATGCAACCTTCTGTTCTTCCGTTTTCATTGTAGAAACCAAAGGCAGACCGCCATAAATCATGTAATCTGCAAAACCATTGTAAACATCGCCATTATAGACAGACATAAATTCATTAAAGCTAAGTGGATAAACATGGACTTCGTCACCACGGCCACGGAATTCGGTAATGATGTCCTTAGACAAGAACTTTGAATTACTACCAGTAACATATATATCAACGTTATGCATATGCAACAAAGAATTTAATACAGATTCAAAGTCATCCAGCAGTTGAATTTCATCAATAAGAATATAGTATTCTTTGTTATCTTTAATGCATGATTTTATATATTCAAGAATGTAGTCTGGATTGCAATACTTTTTGTTTTCTCTTCTGTCTAATTCTATTGAAATTATATGATTTTTCTTAGTGCCTTGGCTTAGAAGGTATTCACAGAAAATTTTGAATATAAGATACGATTTACCAGATCTTCGTATGCCTGTAACAACCTTTATCATTCCGTTATGCATTCTATTTATAAGGTCATTCAAGTATTTATCGCGTTTTATATTCATAACCGCACCCACTATAATGAAATAAAAGCGTAACTTTACGCTTTTATTTCATTATAACTAAATTTTATCAGCCAGTAAAGTT
>JAZUDR010000090.1:0-22617 GCA_045639725.1 Candidatus Avigastranaerophilus sp.
CCTTCAGGAAACAAGCTCCAATTTACATACTAACCGGTCTTCGTATTAAACCCTCATCCGTCACGCTACGCGTGCCACCTTAGCGACGGTTTCACCATCCTGGTGACCGCTTGCACGCCGCCATCCATGGCGGCAGCCCCCTAAAGGAGGAAGGCCACTGCGTGGGGCGGACATGTATAGTAGAAAAAAGTTGATTGTTTCAGCCTATTGCGATAGACTTTAGGGGTCTATTTATATATTTGGTGTACATTATTGGAGGGTAAAAATGAAGAAACGCAAAGGGCAGGCACTAGTTGAGTTTGCCTTGGTATTTCCGTTCTTTTTATTGATAGTTATTGGTGGAATCGTCGATTTTGGTTTCGCATTCTACAATCATCTTACCCTTCAGCAGATAGCCAATAATGCAGCCAAATATGCAGCCTACAATAATGCAAGTCAGATACAGGTTTCCCAGTATGCTAATTCCCTGAAACCAGAATGGTGGGATGGCAACTTCACTGTAAATCCTTCTGAAGCCCAGTATCTGAAAACAGGCGGAAAGATTTATCAAGTAGCTGTAAGCTATGACAATCCAGCCTACACCCCATTCTATATGGGAATGTATAAACTGGCTAATGGCAGACCATGCATAGCAATTTCCGCATCCGCTGCCTATAAGGCTCCAGAACATCTTACAAGCACAAATGTTCAGGAGGCAGCCAAATGATTAACCGCAAATCAGGCGCAATAATGGTAATGACTGCGCTGCTATCAACAGCAATCCTTGGTATAACAGCTATTGTAGTAGATATAGGATATCTTTATTACAAGAAAAATGATCTGCAAACGGCAGTCAACGCAGGCTGGCTAGCAGGGAACGACCGTCTTATGAAGCTAAGAACTGCTAATCCTATTCTTAGCAAAGAAAACAAAGAAGAAATTAAGTCTCACATACTCGAAGTAATGAGCTACAACGGTTTTAACACTGATGCAGACAACGAGATATATTTCAGCATAGAAAATGACCGCGACATCAGTCTAGAAGCCCAGAGTCATGTAGGTCTTTTCTTTGCAAAGGCCATAAAAGCAGACTCAACAACAATATCAGCAAACCGTGATGGAAATACTGCAACTACCAAAGCAGCAGACGTGCTTCCAATAGCCATGTCACATGGTGTAATCAAATGGAATGCAGACAGCACACTGTCCTTCCAATTCTTCCCACAAGGAAAAGGCTTTGTTGAAGGCAATGAATATATCATAAAACCAGGGCAGCAGTCAGATGCTTCCCTTCTTTGCCAGGGCATAACCAGTTTTGGCACTAACATAGATGGTGCCAATTACCAGAAAACATTAAGTTATGGTTATACCAGAGCATTGAATATCAATGACCAGCTAACTCTTGCCTGCACTGGTTTTACTAATGAAACCAACAGTGCAATAGCTACTAGAAATGGCAACAAACGTGTAATTATACCGATAGTAGAACCAACTGCTGAAATAGCAACCAACTACGGTGTAAAAGCAGAACAGCTTCCGATTTACAGTCTCAAAAGCAAAGACGTTACCACAGATGCACACAAGATTTTCACAATCGAAAATGCATCTAGAATCATAGGCTTTGCAGAATTTGAACTGCTTGCAGCTTCAGAATACAAGCGCATCGGAAATGATTATCAGAACGGTGATGCCGGCACACTCGGAAAGCCGGCCAGTGGTCAGCTTCGAGGAAAATTCCTTGGCTATATTGTAAACCCAAATGAAGTAGCAAATAACAAGTAGGTACAAATCTTGCTTATTATTTTGAATAAGGTTTACAAAGGAGTTATAAATGCTTAAAAGAAACAGAAAAAGAGGTCAATCCATTGTTGAAATGGCATTGCTATTTCCTCTGTTCCTTATGATAATAGTTGGCGGCCTTGTCGACTTCGGTTTTGCATTTTATAATGTCCTGGCCCTTCAACAGTTAGCCAGCGATACAGCTAGCAACTGTGCTGAAAATGACTTATCAAATACAGCTGTTAATCATTATATAGCAAATTACAGTTCGCCACCGATAGGCTGGCACAAGCCAGGAATCTACAGTGCGAAGGTTTCTGAGCTCAAGATGCAGGACGGAAGCCGCATGAAGCGGGTAGAACTTGAGTATCATTCCCAGACCTACACCCCGTTCTATCAAGCCTGTCTGAATGCAGTCGCCGGAAATGATTATTTAACCCTAAGAACTCAGGCAACCTATAAGGTTCCCAATGTAGTAAAAAATAGATAACCAAAATCGGAACAAAGGATTATATGAGTATGAAAAAGAATAGAAAAGGTCAGGCTATAGTAGAATTATCATTAGTTCTTCCTATTTTTCTGTTAGTAATCATGGGCATTTTTGATTTTGGTAGAGCCCTTCACTGCTGGTCAAGCCTTAATCATCAGTGTGTTCAGGCAGCCCGTGCAGCAGCAAAGCGCACCAATCAGCTCGTGGCTCGCAATCTATATACTTCCACAACCCATACAAGCCTTGATACAGTAAAGAAAACCTTCTGGGATTCACGTTCACCAATGATGGCTGAAGCAGACTATGAAGGTGTTAAATTTGATAAGGTAGGAACCTTTGCTGATTCAGTAACAGTTTCAGCCAGTTATAATCTGACACTTATCACTCCATTTTTAAGTTCTGTAGTAAATGGCGGTGCCACAAAAAGCGGTGCCATGCTTTTATCTGCAAGTGCTACAGAGAAGAAAGAGTAATTTAATTACTACTGGAAGAGGAGGCGTCCAATGAACAGCAAGACCCAAGCTCGTAAAGGTAGTATTACAATGTTCACAGCCGCAATATCGGTTTTGATTGTGGCTATTGTAGCCTTAGTTACAGACGTTGGCTATATGTATTATGAGCATGCAAGACTTCAAACAGCAACTAATGCAGCCTGGAAAGCTGGCTTTGACAAGCTTTCAGAAATCCGCAAACTCAAGAAAAATAATCTAAATGATGCAGATTTTACTGCCATTAAGAATCACATGCAGGAAGTAATGGCCGCCAATGGTTTTGCCAATCTCACTCCTGATGAATTAAAGGTATTACTTACCCAGAATCAGACAAATCTTAGCATTGAAGCCTCTGACGATGTCGGTCTCTTTTTCATGAAGATATTCGACAAGCAAACAGCCACAGTATCTGCAAACCGTGCTGGTGGCGAAGATACTTCAACGATTATGCCAATCGCAATTCCTCACGGCGAAGTTCATGACCTTTCATGGAAAACCTTCGATTACATTCCTTTTGGCGATGAAGAAGGCTTTGCCACAGGAACCGAATATATCATCAAACTCGGTGAACTAGAAGGCACTGACGTTCTCGGCGACGAAGAATACATGATTTATATTCCTTGTGGTTTAAACGGTGAACAGTCTGGTGACGCAAGATTATTAGCATACGGTGCGGCTTTCTGGGCATTACAGATTGATGAAAGAGATAACGAGTCCTGCACTCCTGCATATTGGCTTTTAAGCAATAACGGCGGTGGTTTTCTTCTTAGAACCAGTGATATGTTCCTAAGAAAACTTAACGGCGACTACCGCGGGGTTACTTTCCAAAAACTTGAACCTCAAGGCATTTGCAGTCTTTTAAGACAAATAGGTGTAAATGTAGCCCCTGATGATTTAAATGATTATTTAAGTCAGATTAACAACGGTGTAATAAAGAATGACCGCATACTTCCGTTAACCAACAGGCCTCAGATTGCAGTTTATTCTTCTCAGGCAGACGCCGACCCTGTTGAACAGATTCTTAGAACAGCAAAGATTCCTTATGGTAAATATGCTTTACCTAACACTGTTCAAAACCCAAGTGGCTGGAAGCGTGCCGATAACTATGACGCAAGTAAGAACTCCAAGATATTTGACCTTGAAATCATAAACGATGAATTAGATAAATACGACTGGATTCACTTGCACCATGAAGACTTCACAGGCTTAACAACCAATGACGGTTCTTCTTATAACAATGCAATATTCCCAACAAGATGTTCATCGTTAAGACCTGGTTGTATCGAAAACATAGCTTATGAAAGAACAACAACAAGTGTCAATAGTCAGGAAGAAGCCGACAAAAAGCTAAAAGATTTGGCATGCGCGGCTTGTAAAGAACATATGATCATAGAACATGGTCCAGTAAAAGAAGAAGAAACCACGGTTTATGAAAAAGTTCAGGAATCATACCAGCAATGGGATGCTAGAACAAGAAAATGGGTTACCAAATACAAATGGGTAGACAAAGCAGTAAAGAAAATCATACGCACCTACACATCAATATTCAAAGGCTGGGATGTAAGCTACGAAGAACTTCAGGCAGTATGTAAAACCGGTCATTATCAAAGATGTGGCACATGCGGCTATTTCAATCCCAGTGATCTTAGCGGTCAGGCCAACTTCAGCGGATGTAAGTATTACAATTATCTTCAGAGTCTAGGCTTCGAGGATGACGACTATATTGCGGTAACTCCATTGAAAATGGAATATAATTCTGGATTATCAATGCAGCAGCTCTGTGACAACTGGTTCACTTATGCTACAGCCTATCAGAAAATGAAATGGCTTGTTGCAGAAAAAGTTAAGGACCACATTCTCCGTGGTGGTTTCATGTATACACAGTGTTTTGCATTAGAAACCATTGACCTTGCCCTGCATCAGAGTGCATTCTACAAAACACGCAGTGCTGCCCAAGCATACGATAACTGTCTTGCCTATACAAATTTCAAATATGGCCAGCAGCCAAAGAAACGTGGTTATTCAACAATCGACTTCATACAAAACGCTACCAAAAGTGGTACTGTAAAAGATGCCTATAAGTATAGCCCACTCTGCCAAATAACAGGTACCCCTAATACTGGTCAGGGTGCTACAGACTCTATCAATGGCAGTACAATAAAGGGCCATATAGACAAAATGTCTGAAATTGGTGGTGGTGCTTGGCAGTATATCGGCGGTAAGGTTCTAGACCCTGTCACTGGCGAATATAAAGGTCAGTTTGCCATGATGGGTGGTCATAATGCCGAAAACACAAACGCAAAGCGTTTTGTTCTCAACAATGTTCTCTTTGGTTCAACCTCCGACAAGCAGACAAGCGTCGGCACACACCTTAGCGGTAGAACAAAATATCAGTATGGTTGTATCGACCCAGACAACGACGGTCACAGATCCTCTGTGGATTACATGAACAGAATGCTTTATGGATTTGATTCTCCAATCAATTTTGCTGATATTATCTCAACAGATAACAGCAAATATACAAAAGAATCAGAACAAGGTGTTCAATACATAACCAATCATGAAGCTCTTGCAAGCTACACACCTGATACTATAGTCATAGTTCCTATTGTAGGAACTCCTGAATCAGTTCAGCAGTATCAGTCAGGTATTCAGCGAACAAACGACCAGCAGCTTCAGGCCGACGATTATACTATTTATGATATTAAAGTCGGTGATAGCAATAATGGTGCAGCAGACTCAGACAATCTGAATTCTAAGTATGCTCCGTCTGAAGTTGGTATGGATAACCTTAAGAACTCTGTTCAGATTATTGGCTTTGCTAAGTTCAGAATTATGGCTGAAGTGGAATATCAGCGTTCTGACGTTCTTGGTGAACCGTTAGCAGGGCAGATACGTGGGGAATTCTTGGAATATATAGTAGACCCGCGTGAAGTTAGAGAACTGCTGGCGCAGTATAACGCTAGGTAATTTCCCTCACCCGTCAGTGCTTTGCACTGACACCTTCCCCCTCAAAGAAGGAAGGCTCTGCGAGGCAGGCACATACTTACCATAATAATTGCTAAAAAAAAACCGCCGGTTGCGAATTTGCAATCGGCGGTTTTTATTTGGCTTTTTTATTTGATGAGTGCCAGGCTTTCGGAAGCTAGCTTTACGATATCAGCGTCAGTATTACTTTTCATAGCTGACTCGAAGCTGCTTTTAGCGTCGATGGAATTATTCATTTTCACTTGGATTTTTCCCATGTGATAGTATACATCACTTGATATTGGTTCATGGGCCAGTTTGAATATGCTAATAGCTTTTTTCTGAAGCTTATAAGCATTTTTTATGTTTCCACGCTTATAATGAACCCATGCTAGAGAATCATAGTAGGTAGCCCTATTCTGCTTATCAGATTTTATGGCGCTTTCCACTAACTGCTCTGCAAGCTTAAGTTCGGTATTCTGTTCTGCCAGCAAGTATCCCAAAGTATTAGCTACACTGCCGTTTTCAGGCATCAGCTTATTCATCTGCTTAAATATTTTAATTGCTTCCGGGTATTCCTTGCGTTCCAGATAAGCAGAACCCATAACAGACAAAACTCTGATATTGTCTGGTTCTTCTTTCAGAAGTTTATTCCATTCAACACGTGCCTTATCGAACTCACCTTTTTCGTAATATACAACCCCTAGATTGAGTCTTGGACTTATATCTGCTTCATCCAGAGTAATAGCACTGCGATAGATTTTTTCGGCTTCGACCAGGTCTTTTGTGCTCAGGAAAACGTTTCCTAGATTGATTCTTGCTTTTACGTTATCCTTATCAAGCACAAGAACCTGCTGGAAGGTGTCTATAGCTCTGCTTCTTTCACCCAGTATTGAATATACAAGACCAAGGTTATTCAATGCGTTAATATGCTCTGGTTCCTGTTTAAGGACTTCTTCATAACATCTAACGGCATCCAGGTATCGGGAGCTTTCATGATAGGCCACACCGAGATTATAACGGGCCTCAGTTGGAAGGTTTGGTTCCATTGCAAAGGCTGTTTCATACGCTTCTATGGCTTCAGTATTGTGACCACTGAAATACTGGGCCATGCCAAGCAGATACCATGTATAAGGCTGCTTTTCATCGATAGAAAGAGTTTTCTTGAGGTAAGCACTAGCTTCCTTAAATCGGTCTTCCTTCAAGCAAAGCTTTCCAAGGTTTCTAAGAGCTTCTGGATACATCGGCTCAATAGAAATAGCTTGTTTAAGCATATCCTCAGCCTTATCATTAAGACCTTCCTGCAGATACAGCAAGCCCAGAAAGTTATAAGCCTGTTCTGAGTATGGATCTATAGATTTTGCCTTAATAAAAAGTTCTTCAGCTTTTTTATTCTGCTCTAGGATCAAGTAGTTCAAACCTTCCTGAACCATTTGAGCAGATTGCTTTCTTGGATCAACATTTCCCTTTTCTGCTTCAGCCGCACTACTAGGCATTATGCAACCGTATGCAAGAGCCAGCAAAAGAAGTGCCGTAGAAGCCGGTTTTCGAAAAAGCTTCATATTTCCCTCAATTCATTACAAATTCGTTCTAACAACGATTATCAGACTTAGAATTCTTCTTTCTTGGCATCAGAACGAACAATGCTTTCGTTAATACTGCATTCAAGTTCGTCAAGGATCTTATTGAGTTCAAAAGTTTCCTTTTCAATACCCTGAGCAGAGGCAAGATACAAAGCATAGTTATTGTCTTTGTTAGCTCTAATTGCTCGTTTAGCGTATGTAGCAATAGTATTAATGCTAGTCAGTGATTTATTATAAAGTTCGAGTCTGTTAGGAATGTCAGAATGGTAGAGAATACCGTTTACAAGTTTATAGCGACTTGCCAGGTCTCTACTCTGAGACATGATTTTTCTAGGATGACTATCACCAGGCTCGAATCTGAATTTTTCACGATGCTTTTTGCTATTGAAAGGTGATGCCTGCTTTTTCATTTCACAAGCATGACGATAAATTGATTTTATGCCTACGAAATTATCATCAAGGAATCTTGAGATAGTGGTTATCTCCTTGATTTCCTGGTAGGCTAGAGCGGGCTGAGGCTCTGGCATTGCAGAAATAACACCGGCCATTAGTGCCAATAACAGCAATCGGTTTCCCTTATTTCTCACGATAAACTCCTTTGTAAAGTTGTATGAATCATTGACATATTGCGTGTAAACAAAATCAGACAATGGTTCAGACCCTCTATCGACAAAGGAGCAAAATTCCTTAACGAAAAAAATGAATGTGACCTTACATAAGCTAACAGTTCTATGTAATAAATATTTTGACTAGTATTTAATACAGTGATAGACTTATTTTGTGGAAGAATAATTTATAGAGGGACGTGCATGACAAAATTAAGAACCCGAAATAATCGAGGTTTCGCATACATAGTCGCAGTCGGAATACTGGGGCTGCTTGCTTTTATGGGGCTTTTTCTAATGCAAAGCAGTTCAATAGAATATTCCCAAACCTCTGTATCTGTATACCGCACCATGGGCCGACAGCTTGCTGAAGCTGCCGCAGAAGAAGCCTGCGTAATGCTAGAAGAACGTTTTAAAGACAAAAGCTCTACAGGCTTTTTCCAGCAACTAATATGGCAAGCCTCTACTTCTGGTCCATTGAGAACAGGCGGACAAACAGGCAAGAATCCTTCTCCATTAAATGACTTCACAGACCTGAATAAAAAGGTCACTCAAACCTTGGCTCTTCGTGATTATCACGTCAGCAGAGCAGGTTTTTCCATTGATAAGATTCTTCCAACAATCAAAGATTTAAGACCAATACCAAATGGTCCAATGGATTACGGTAGCTGTTATTACAGACCCAAAGACCGTGAAAACGGATTTGATACAGAACTTTCCAATAACTGGTATTGCACACTTCAGATAGATGTTACCCTGTCATTGGAAAAAACGCACAAAATCTCTATAAATTATCAGATTTCAAAAGACATTAAGATTCTGAACCTGTCACCAATTGGAAGAAACTATACTTTCTTCAGTATTCTTGGTCAGCAGGTTGGTTCAAACGATTCAACCTCGGCTGAAGCTATACTGCGAAATGGCATGAATCTTCCTGATACTGCCGCAGGCAGATTGATTCTTTGGAATCAGCCATTCCAGTCCAGAGTTTACCTGCATGGTCCGACAATCATCAACCTTGAAAATCCTATTCTTGCAACAGACCGTCAGCATTGGGGTGCATTTAATACGTTCGGCGAAAAGCAATCCAAGCCAGGGCCAAACCATGCATTCCAATACAGCGATACCTTCTATGGCTTCTCTTACTATCCAACTGTAAGCAGATGCTTATTCCCATCCAAGAACTGGTCAGGTATATTCAGTTCATGGTTCAGCACAACAGATACCAAAGAAGATCTGAATACATTTAACAATAATTACGGTGGCATTATCCAGAAGGATACTGTTTACGGTGGTCTTCTCCCAGAGCCAGATCCAAGCTTCTGGTCACGCATTGGTGATGGTTTTACAGAAGGTCTTACAGACAATTACCTCACAGGAACAAATGTTCATCAGAAATTTTTGCCAGCAGGTCCATACTGCTGCACTCCATGGCGCTATACTCCGTCTACCCCAAAGACAGAACTGAGCCCATTCAGACCAAATCAGAAAGACCCACCTCCGATGAGCTTCCCGGAAACGGAAGATACAATACATCTTGAACACAGATGGGTTCCAGATAACGATGAAGTCGATGAAAAGACAAAGATTTATGCCAGATGCTATGGTATAAAATACAATCACGTTACAGGCAATCTGAACGGCGGCAATGCACCAGAAGAAGTCACAACAGAATTTGGTCTGAATTACTACAACAATCCAGACCCGGAAGGCTTCCTAGCAAAATTAGGTGCTTCTGCAGCCTCACTTGGGAAGGGGCTTTGGAATGTAGTCACTTTACCAGCTCAGGCATTCAGTAATCTCATTTCGCCTTTGGTTGGTAAACTGTTAGGTGGCGGCGACAGTTCATTGTCTGCCGATGAAGAAGTTCAGTCAGCTAATCTTTACCCCACAAATTTCCGTTTCAACTATCAGGGCATAGCAACGAGACGTCTCAATGACGAAACCGAAATACCTAAAGACAGCGAAGGCCGTTGGATTCTTAATGGTGTCTACTGGCTCAGTTCTCTTAATATTGAAGCTCCAATCACTTATATTGGCACAGGCACATTAATGGTCAGCAAATACACTGCTGGCAAGCCAGTAACAATCAAAGGTTCTGTAGTAGCAGCCCGTTCTTCAGATGGAGTTCCACAGGGACACATGAATATATTCTATCATCCATACACATCTACAATTACCGATGTTACAGACCGTATGCTTACAATTGAAGGCTCAGGCATAACAATTGAAGCCGGTGTATATTCATGCTATGGAATAAGAAGTATCAGCAGTTCAGGAAACATAACAGATTTTCCATCACTAGGCGCTGACCCAACAAGACCGTTTGATCAGTGGGGAAGCTTATTACAAACCATAATGGACGAAGACAGAGCAAATGTAATATTTGGTAATTACGTAAATTTCTATATGAATCTTAACAAGCAGACAGACGACCTATGGGTTGTTCACAACTATCAGAATCCTCTATATTTCACAAAATACAACAATGGTTATATTGCAACACAGGAATTGCTTGATATAGACGAAAATAACCGCAAGAGCTTTGAATACGGAGTTCACGAATTTTTCATGAGCCCGAAAATACAGCACATAGGAATAAGAGGTGCGCTGTAATATGAAAAAGAAAAAAGCCTTCACCACAGCAGAAATGCTGGTTACAGTAATGATTTTTTCTCTTGGCATTCTGCCATTGATAGTTCTATTCCAGAACAGCCACAAGCAGACAGCTCAGGCAAAGAATCTTATGATAGCCCAGAGTATTGGTCGCACTATCATATCAGAAATCCGCTCAATGGGATTTGATGCATTAGCAGAAGAAATCAAATCTTCAAAATATGGCATAGTCCATACAAACCGTGAAGTTACAGGCAAATGTGTAGCTGGAGACGAAAACTCCATTGAATACCCTGAATATTACAAGCGCTTCAAGACAAGTGTAAGACTGGAAAATTCAGGTGAAAGAACAGTAAATGGAGTAACAAAGCCAGCCAACAAAATAAGAGTTGAATTAGATGTTGAATGGCAGGAACCTAACAGAAAGTTCACACTAGCCTTTGGCACAGTAGTAGTTAAATATGATACATAACCGAAGTAAAAAAGCATTTACACTCGTAGAATTGATTGTTTCTATTGCCATTGCAGCCTTAGTTGGCGGTTACGCCTGGAAGGTATATTTCAGTGGCAGTGAAACAATGCGTCATACTGTCAGTCAAAGCCAGATTCAGTCTGACATCCGTAATTTTCTGGATGACATGGAAACTGAAATGATGTCTTGCTATGCATTCGATACCGTTGATTCCGAAAACAAGAAGTTTTCTTACTTCTCCTACACCTATGGCAAAGTTCCTCTTGACGACATTTACTATGATGTAAGCGGTGAACCAAGAGAAACAAATGCTGACAGCGATGCAAGAATAAAAGTTAAGAAAATAGAGTATTCCTGGGCAGACGGAAAAGTAACCAAAAAGAGAACTCCCGGCTGGTTATATTTTCTACACAAGCCATGGACCTTTGAAGAAGAAAAATCAACATCAGCCATTGATACTGGTGACCAAGCCATGGAAAAGGAAGTCCTGAAAGATATCAGTGAATTTGAAGTCAAAGGCTATTCTCAAATACCTGACCTCAACAATGCTACAGGAGTAAATATTACCCCGGTAACACCAGAAACAGCCACAGGAACAACCTTCATAGTATTGAGGCTTCATGCTTTAAAAGACGAAGTTGGCAAAAGGCGTGACGAAGAAATCGACATTGTCACCAAGTTCTATAGTGCAATACGATTAGCAGAAGCTGCTAATCCAGGTTATTTTGCTTCAACAGACAGTGATGGTAGATATTAATGGATAAACGTTGGACACTGGCCATAGTAACATTATTGATGGTTCTTATGATATATGCTTTCTTAAGCATGGTTTTAAGAACAGATAAAAGAAAAACAACTCATACCCGTATGTATAGAGATTATTCAAATTACGGCCACAAAAAAAGCTCTGGCGATGATTATTCTTTTGATTCCAAGACATATGCCTCATCTGCTGAAGCAAGAAAAATCAAAAGAAACCTTTTCAAAAATGCTATGAAAGTAACATCTGACGGTTACAAAACCTTCATGAAAGCAGCTTTGCGCAATACCCCATCACAGCTTCCGAAGTCAAATGGCAATCCACAATACGAAGAAGTAATGAAGCTTGCAAGAAAGCCATTACCTGAACTCCAATCCGGTTTGATTCTATTTCAGCAAGGCGATTATGAAGAAGCACTCGCAAAATTTGATGAAGCCTTGAACAAGCTTGATCAAATGGAATTAAAGAACCGTATGGAATTATACAATATGATAGCAGAATGCTATATTAAGCTTCATAACGATGATGGTTATATACAGAATAAAATCAGACAGGTCAGAATAGAACGCAAATACAAAAAGCTTCTTCAGGAAAGCTTCCCACAATTCAGGGATAAGTATCCGCAGCAAGATTTTATGACTACACAGGACGCAACCAAGAACCTTTTAAGAGTTAAGTCTGCAGTAGCAAAGTTGCCGGATTCCCCAATGGTCAGAGAAATGCTGAAGAAGGCTGAACTAGACCTTGAAGTAGCACGCAAGGTAACGCAGTAAGAATTCATAATTCATAATGCATAATGCATAATTGATTGTTTTGGTTTTGTGCTGCTTCGACTGGATTTGTGCCAATTCCTGATTGAGAATTGAGGATTGAGAATTATTTGTTGGGTTTGCTGCTGCTTTTAGTGACTCACTGCCAAATCGAATATTCTCGGCAAAAGCAAATATCTAAGCACAAAAAAAGACCTGCGAGTAATCGCAGGTCTTTTTTTGTGCTTAGATATTATTCTTCAGCTGGTGCGTCTTCGAAAGCGGCTTTTCTAGAGAGGTTTACACGACCCTGAGCGTCGATTTCGATACATTTAACCTTAACTTCGTCACCGATATTAACAACGTCTTCGACCTTGTTTACACGGCGATTTTCAAGCTGGCTAATATGAACAAGACCTTCGATACCAGGCAGAATTTCAACGAAAGCGCCGAAATTCATGATGCGCTTAACGGTACCCATGTAGATCTTGCCGACTTCAGCGTCATCAGTAACCTGATGAACAAGTGCAACAGCTCTATCATTAGCAGCAGCATCCGGGCTCATGATTACAACCTTACCGTCATCGGTAACTTCAATCTGTGCGCCAGATTCTTCAGTAATCTTACGAATCATCTTGCCGCCTGGTCCAATAACGTTCTTAATCTTATCCTGATTAATGGTAAGAGTAACGATTCTTGGAGCATATGGAGACAAAGTCTGTCTTCTTTCTGGAAGAACTTCAAGCATTTTGCCAAGGATGTAGAGACGGCCGTCTCTAGCCTGCTGCAAAGCTTTGCGCATAATATCAAGAGTAACACCAAAAATCTTGATGTCCATCTGGAGTGCGTTAACGCCGTTAGCAGTACCAGCAACCTTAAAGTCCATATCGCCGAAGTGGTCTTCATCGCCAAGGATATCGCTGAGAACTGTGAAGTTGTCGCCTTCCTTGATAAGACCCATAGCGATACCAGCTACAGGAGCTTTTATCGGAACACCAGCGTCCATAAGTGAGAGACAGCCAGAGCAAACAGAAGCCATTGAAGAGCTACCGTTACTAGACATAATTTCACTTACAACACGGATAGTGTATGGGAATTCAGCTTCAGAAGGAATTACTTTGCTGAGAGCTCTTTCAGCCAAAGCACCGTGACCGATTTCGCGGCGGCCAGGACCACGCATTGGCTTACATTCACCAGTAGAGAATGGTGGGAAGTTATAGTGGAGGATAAATCTCTTCTTGGTTTCGTCATCAAGACCGTCAATGATCTGAGAATCAGCAGAAGCACCGAGAGTGCAAACGCCGAGAGACTGGGTCTGACCACGTTTGAAGATTGCAGAACCGTGAGTTCTTGGAAGGATGCCAGTGAAGCATTCGATAGGTCTGATTTCATAAACCTTACGACCATCTATTCTGCGGCCTTCTTCGAGAACCATGCGGCGCATTTCAGCCTGATATTTATTTTCGAAAATAGCATGAGCAGCAGCGAATTTTTCAGCGCCAACTTCTTCGCCGAACTTTTCGTTAAGTTTAGCAACGAGGTTTTCGTTGAGCATTCTGAGCTTTTCATTTCTTTCGATTTTGTCAGCAGTGCTGAGACAATTCTGAATATCACCAAACAGAGAGTTAACGATTTCTTCACATTCTGGTTCTGGAGCTGGTTCAGGAACGATAGTCTTTTCTTTTGCACAGCGGCTAGCGAGTTCTTTCTGAGCTCTAGCAAGCTTCTTAATGTTTTCATGTGCAAAACCAAGAGCTTCGATGAGTTCTTCTTCAGTAACTTCAGAAGAACCAGATTCAACCATTGTGATAGCCTGTTCAGTACCTGCAACAGTCATATCAATAGTGCATCTAGCTCTGTCAGCCTGAGCAGGATTGAGAACCAACTGGCCATCAATCTTACCAACTCTAACGGCTGCAACTGCGTCAATTATCGGAACTTCAGAAATCATGAAAGCAGCGCTAGCGGCATTGATTGCGAGGATATCAACAGGATTAACCTTGTCATAAGAAAGAACATATACAGCAACCTGAAGGTCGTTGTGATAATGTTCTGGGAACATTGGGCGTAATGGTCTGTCGATAAGGCGGCTACAAAGAATTTCATTAGTAGAAGCACGGCCTTCGCGTTTGAAGAAACCACCAGGAATCTTACCAGCGGCATAAGACTTTTCAATATAGTCTACAGTCAATGGCAGGAAGTCGGTGCCTTCCTTTGGTTCTTTGCTAGCAACAACTGCTGCGAAAACAACAGAGTCACCAGAACGAACGGTAACAGCACCTGAAGCCTGTTCGGCCAGGATACCAGTTTCGAATACTACACTCTGAGCATTCTGACAGTTAATGTCACAACTTTGAATTTCGTAATTAGCCATTTCGACCTCTCAGATTAGCGGCGGAGACCGAGTTTCTGGATGAGAGAATTGTAGCGTTCTTCGCTCTTGTTCTTGAGATAAGCCAGATGGCGCTTACGAGCACCAATCATCTTGAGGAGACCACGGCGAGAATGGTGATCTTTTGGATTAGCTTCGAAATGCTTAGAAAGATTGTTAATTCTTTCAGTGAGGATTGCAACCTGAACTTCTGGTGAACCAGTATCTTTTTCAGACTGCTGATAGGTTTCGATTACCTTTGCTTTGTTTTCTTTTGTGATAGACATTTTAATATCTCCTTAAAAATTAGTTGCAAAACCAAGTATTGACATGATGGGTACAACCCTAGTTATGCATACGGGTGGGAGTATACCATATTATGAGAAAAAAGCAAAGAAAATTTGTCGGCTGAAGCCGACATGAAGACCTGCTTCGCAGAAATTGGCTCGCTTCGCTTCGCATGAGGGATTTTTTGATTGACAAGATTATTAGATAGGGGTAGAGTGGAGATAGGAAACGGAAGATGTGCTGTTTTCTCTTGGGCCACTTTTTTGTTTAAGGTAAATCAATGTGGCATTTAAAAAGTGTGATTAACAAAAAATCACTAACCAATATTATTAACAAATATTTTTAAGGATTTGTAATGGAAAACAATATAGTAACCATTGAAAAAATGACCTATGGTATTGATTCTCTTGCTCATTTAGACGGCAAAGTTGTATTTGTTCCATACGGTGTACCGGGTGACAAAGTAAAGATTAAAGTAGTTGAAGAAAAGCCGGATTACGTAAGAGCAGAAATAGAAGAAATAATAGAACCTTCACATTTCAGAAGAAAATCCCCCTGCCCCAATTTCCCAATGTGTGGTGGTTGTCACTGGCAGGAAATGCAGCCTGAAACCCAGCGCAGTGAAAAAGAAAATGTTTTGAATTTCATAGTTAAATCACTCAACCCTGGCCATATTTATCCTATGGAACCACTTCCAATGCGTGGTTACCGCAACAAAATGGAATTAAAGGTAGCTTTCCCTGAAGATGGTCGTGTTATTCTTGGTAACTATGCTTACAATTCTCATGATGTAGTTCCTCTGAAGGGCTGCATTGTTCAGTGCAATGAAAACATGCAGCTTTATGCAAAGCTAGATGAATTTGCTAACCGCCCTGAAAATCGTGAAATTATGGAAAATATCCATACAATCACCTGCAGAACTCTTGGCGAACAGCAGCACTGCACATTCGCTCTCAAGACTCCTGTAAACGAAGAAGGACTAGCCCCATTCAAGGCTTTCTTTGATGAAAACGAAGCTTTAAGCCGTCTTGAAGTATACTGTGAATGCGGTAATCTTTTAACTCAGATGCGCGACAAAAAGCCCTTTAATTTCATGAACAGGAATTGGAGAGTATCTCCAAATTCATTCTTCCAAAACAATCTTGAAGGTGCAGAAGCAATTCTTCATACACTTATTTCTATCTATAGCGCCTACCAGCACAAGGGCAAATTCCTTGATCTATATTGTGGTTGCGGCACTCAGACCTTCTTGCTTGAAAACCAGTTTGAAGAAGTATTTGGCGTAGAATGTAACGTTTCTTCCTTCCAGGATGCCTTAGCTCATCAGAAGTCAAGAAGCTCATCAAAGATCACATTTATCTGCAAAAAATCTGAACACATTTTCAATACTCCAATGACCAAGGGTGTTATTGCAGCACTTCACCTGAATCCACCGAGAACAGGTATCTCCCAGAGAGTAACCAAGGGGCTCACTGGCATTAAGCCCAAACTGATTACATATCTATCCTGCAACCCAATGACCTTCAGAAGAGATGCTAAGGCCATCAAACAAATGGGCTACAAGCTTGATAGTGTATACTCTTTTGACTTATTCCCAGGAACCTACCACATGGAAACTCTCGGCGTATTTATCAGAGGTTAATGCACCAATAAATGACCAACAAGCCAATAAGCGAACCGTTATCATCACAGAAACATCAAGCAAATGATGTTTCTGAAAATTATCAACAACTTTCCGACTTCTCAATAGACGGGGTTTTGGTATTCGATAACAATCAGCAGCTTTGTTATTACAATAAGGCTGCTGTCAATTTTATTGGTTTGCCCAAAGAAAAGTTGATTGCCAATCCTAATCTTAAAGATTTGCGTGGCTTATCTAACATCTTTGAAGAAATAAACAGCCTCATTTTCCAGTTAAAGAAAAAAAACAATTTAACATCCGTAGTAAGAGAACAGAATTTATTACTAGGTGTGCGCTGTTTTACGATAAACAATACAATGTTTGGCGGCAAATGCTATGAAGTTATCATTTACGATGCCACAGAGATATTGGAAGCCCAAAAAGAAGCCAGCAAGGCTGAAAAAGTAAATGCACTTACCCACTTCACCAATGGTGTAGCACACGAAATAAACAACCCTCTGGCAGGTATCAGTAATGCGCTTTACTTGTTAAAATCGGGAAAGCTAAGTTCAGAAAAGCAGATAGCCACCTTAGACAAAATTGGCGAAAATATCAACAGAATCACCACTATAGTTGATAATTTACGGCTATATGCACGCCATGAATCAGCCTCTGAAAGCTATATCAATGTTTCGGATGCAGTCTTGGAAGTTCTTGATAGAACAAGGAGCACTTCCAGTTCTGCAGTTGCTGAAGTAGAATTCACCCCATCAGAAAACAAGGTTGAAATATTCGGCCCCTTGAATGAGTTCAGACAACTAATGTATAACATTGTCATTAACGCTTTTCAGGCAATGCCCAATGGTGGAAAACTGAAAGCTACTGTATCAACAGTAATAGACTCAGGAAAACGTCTGGCCAAGATTACTATTTCAGATACAGGCTGCGGCATAGCTCAGGAAGAAATAGACTACGTATTCAATCCATTCTACACAAGAAAGAGAATCTGGAACAGTCTTGGTCTTGGTTTGTCAGTAGCTTACAGGATAGCTCAATGCATGCACGGAGATATTGATATAAAGAGTGAACACAATGTCGGTACAACAGTAACCGTAATCATTCCCGCAGCCTAATAAATCATATTCTCTCATTTGCTAAATACAAAGCGGCCAGCATAATCGTAATGCTGGCCGCTTTGTTACTGATTGAAACAGCAGTCTACTAATTGCGGAATTTTTCAGACTTCAATATTTCCATTGTAGCAAGCTGTTCATCTTTATCATCCAGTGGGAGGAAAATAGCTTCATTATAATTGTCAACATCAGTTGTTTTATAGGTAGCAAACTTTTTATCCTTGTTTACATCCTGCCAAATGCTTTCAAAAGATGTAATAACAGTATAGTTTTCAGGAACCTTGATTTCCAGAGAAAGTTTTTCAAAATCAACTGGGAAAAGTCCCCACTTTGAAACCAACAAGCCTATTTGAAATCTTTTTCCGTATCTGTCATTGCTCTTAAACAGTCGCATAAAGCTTTCGCCTAATTCCCGAGCATTATTTTTTGCATTACTTTTGTTCTTTACTGAGCCCTGTTTCTCAGCTTCTTCCATGCGCTTCAAGGCTTTTCTTACAGCATCAATACTATAATTTACAGAGACATGGGCAGACATATCGAATTTTATTTCTTCGTTTGGTTTTAACGAAAAGCTATATCTAGGATTTTCTGGATCATATTTAAAATTCTTCTCATTAATCTTAATAGATATATTATTCAAGCCTGTTGGATACAGAATTCTAAATTTTACTGAAGTAGTAATATCCTTATCAGCAATATTAGTCAGAACAGCAATCAGATTGGTCTTCGCAATTTCCCCTTCTATAGAAGCCTTAGCCTGGCAATCCTTAACCTTAAAAAACTGCGAATACTCTTTTTCAATAACGATTTCGGGGAAGCGGGGTAGAATGTTATGCTCTGCAGCATTTGCCAATTCCGGAAGCAAAAAAGCAACCAACATAACGATTACCGAAAGTATCTTTTTCATAATTTTCCTCTATTCATTAACCTTCTAGCTAAACTAACAGCCTCTTTACTCTGTTTTTTGGAAAAAGAAGCGGTTAAATTATATTGCTATAATATAATTTTGTCAAAACTATGGAAGTTTTAGAAAATTTACTATAATATAAAGAGTGACCTAAGTGAAAGGAATGATTTAGTGAAAAAGCGACCTGTTGCTTTTGCAGACCTTCATACTCATAGCAGTGCGTCTGATGGCACACTGTCTCCAACCCAGTTAGTAGAAAAGGCAGAATCTATAGGTTTGTCTGTCTTAGCCCTGACCGACCATGATACAATTGGCGGTATAAAAGAAGCCCAATCAGCAGCCGAAGGGAAAAACATCAAAGTAGTTTCAGGAACCGAGCTTTCCTGTGGCTGGCCTGGAGAAGAGAAATCAGTTCATGTTCTAGGACTGTTCATTTCCCCAGAAAAGTCAAAATTAACAGAAATACTTGATGAACAACGCGACCTTCGTCATGCCAGAGCCCTAAAGATACTGAATTTGCTTCGCGAGCAAGGTTTTGATATGGATGAGCTTGAAGCCTGGTTTAAGAGCGAACCCAACCGCGTGCTCGGTAGACCTCACTTAGCTCATTATCTTGAAAACAAGGGTTATATAAAAACCTTTGACGAAGCCTTTAAAAAATATTTGTCCTCAGGCTGTCCGTGCTACGTGCCAAAGGATTATATAAACTTCAATGTTGCCATTGACGCTATTCATGACGCTGGTGGCATTGCAGTGCTGGCACATCCTGGATTAATTCCACATTGGGAAGAAACCTGGAACAGCATAAAAGATTTACCATGGGACGGCATAGAAGTATTTTATGTAGAGCATGAAAACAGAGACGTGAGAAGGTTCTACGAAATAGCAACCGAAAAAGGCATAGCCTGCACAGGTGGTAGTGATTATCATGGAGATTATGATAAACACATAGACAGACTTGGACAGGGCGGATTAGACAGTAAACAATTCCAAGAATTACTAGAACATGCAGCAAAAAGGGGGATAAGTTTCTAATGAAGGATTCACAAGAACACAAACCGTTTAACAATAAATTCAAGCATCAGAACAAGCCCTTAGTTGCCAATAAAGGCTTCAGAAAATTTGATAATCATGAAAAACAGCATTTTCAACCCCATCGTAGGCACCATAATGATTATGATGACTTAGAAGATGATTTTGATGAAAACGAAGAAGAACAGGACTACGGCAAATTCAAAAACTTTGAAAAGATGAATCGCCGCAATGAAACCGCCTATAGTGGAAAACACAAAGGCGGTAAGTCAATCAAACCTTCAGACGTTTGTGTTATCGCCAATTTCCGTTCCCCAACTTTTACTGGTCGTGTAGGCACAAGTATTCTACAATGTGGCAGAGAACAGAATCTGTTTTTTGCTGGTTCAGAAAGACGTTCCTATGGCTGGATAAAAGATCTGCCAATGCCTGAGGCAGCAGCAAAGGGTCTTGAGCTTCCGCCACAGTCAAAGTCCAGATGTTATGTTTCTGCAATATATAATTTCATGCAGGAGCATGTAGGTCCTCAGGATTCATGGGTTGCAGCCTTTGACCCAATGAATGAAGACGTATCCCAACTCAGAAGACTTCAGAGAGCCGGTCTGATAGTAGTTCCATCAGACAAGCACGCTCAGGCATGCAGAAAAGCTGGAATCAAGCCCCAGAATATAAAAGTAGTTCCAATACCTGTAAAGACCAAGTATTTCAACGCTCAGGCAGTCTGCCCCGCTGAATACGAAAACAAAAAAGGTTACTTCAGAATAATAACCTCAGGCAATCCATTAAACCGCAAAGGTCTTGAAGATATACTTTTTGCCTACATAAAGGAATTCAAGGCAGAAGAAAAGGTTGAGCTCATCATAAAATTAACTCACCTTCCAAAAGCTAAAAAGGATTTCTCCTATGAAATCGCTGATTTCCGCAAAAAGCTTGGTGCATTAAATTCAATGTTTGCCAAGGTTACAATAATAGACCACCTGATGGCAGACAATGATTATGCTGGATTATTAGCCTCTGCAGACGTATATGTAGCGGGTAATGTAGCTTTCAATTCAGCTATTAATGTCAGAGAAGCTGTAGCTTGTGGGCTTCATGTAATTGGTGCTGATTATCTGGCTTCTATTGCAAATCTGCCAATGAATACCGTAATTCCAGTAAAAACCAACCAGATCGAAATCGGAAAGGGTGAGCTCTATGCAGATTCACCAGCAATGAAGGTAAGAAAGCTTGATCCACAGTCATTGGCTTACACAATGAGAAAAGCCTTCAACGCCAAAGAAACTTTAAGAGGTCGAAAAGGTGGAGTTGCTGCTTCCTTCAAGAACACCTTAACCTGGGAAGAGCTTGCAAAGCTTGTGCTTCCAAAGCCCAAAGAACAGTATTAACCTCAAAATAATAGTCTAGTAAAAAGAACAACCCCTTTCTCTGTCGTATCAGAAAAAGGGGTTGTTTATTTCTAATTATTTTTGTTTCTTTCTGAAAGAAAACAGCAACAAAACGATTAATTGCAAAAAGCCCGCTGAAATTGCGGCTATCGCTACCCCTCTTATTCCATACTGCGATACAGCAATATTGCATACATGAAGTTGAAGCAAAGTCGCCAAAAGCCCTGCAGCAAAAGGTATCATAAAATTACCTGCTGCAAAAAAGCCTCTATTAAGAATCATATTTAATGATACCGGCAAAAGAGCTAATCCATAAACCTTAAATAAACTTGCCGCTACCATGGCATCATCAGCTAAGAAATTGCCTCGCATATACACTATTTCAACAATTAAGTCGGCACCGAACCACATAATAGCTACAATAGGAGCAATAGCCAGACTTGCCATACCTAAGGCTTTCATAAGAAATTCTGTTCTTTCCTTACCTTCCAATCGGCTCAGATTCGGCAGAATGACATAGGCAAGGCTGATGGAAATAATCCCCAAAGGAAGATTGAAAAGCTTTTCTGTATAATTAAGAGTAGCAATAGCTCCTTGGTCAGCCGCCAGCAAATGACGTTCATAAACTGGAATCAAAGGCAATATTGAAATCCAGACAACAACAGGTGCTGAAGCTTTTATAAAATCAGTAACAATCTCTTTATCCCATACGAAGCATTTTTTAGCGCTAACGCCCAGTGAATCATCCCATCTGATAAGCAAAGCTAACCAGATGCACTGAATAAGTGCCCCAATAGTATTAGCGATAGCTATTATTTCGATACCATCTTTTGTAGCTATAGGAAGCACGGCAATAATAGACAGATTAACCAGCACTGGTCCAATAGCAGGCTTTGCAAAGCTGAGTTTTGCATTCAATAATGAAGTCTGGACTCCACTCAGCATACCAAGCATCAAATAAGGAATCAGAATAAGCCACATTCTTCTAAGAGTGGACTCATAAAGCTGGTCTATATTAGGCATTATCAATTCACATATAGAATTGGTCCCTATTGCAAGACCGATGCTGATAATCAAGCTAACTGCGGCTGTAATCCAAAATATACTCCAAAACGCTTTATTTAAAGCGTCCTTATCGTCCTTGTGTTTAACAAAGATAGGAACAGCCGCTCCTGAAATCAACCCTTCGCTTAGGAATTTATAAACAAGGTCAGGTAAAATCATCACAGCGGTCAAGACATCGGCATAGGAAGCGCGGCCAAATATGCTTGCAATACCGGCAACCTTTGCGAAACCGCTTATTCTAGACAGCAGTGTAATTGCTGAAAGCGAAAAGAATGATTTAATTATTTTCTGAAGCATCATAGTTCACTATTATATAGTATGTTT
>JAZUDR010000091.1:0-2994 GCA_045639725.1 Candidatus Avigastranaerophilus sp.
TCTTTGTCAACGCGATCTGCAAAGCCTCTGATGAAGAATGGCTTTGTTTCTTTGCTGCTGTCGAATTTGACGTTGACCTCTGCTTCAAACATCCAGGGCTCCTGCTTGCTTAAATCAGATTCAACATAGCGGTTCAGAAGAAGCATTGTTCTAGCTTTTAATTCTTTCAGAGTCATTTTTTCTTCACCGTCATCGGGCATGCTTTTTGAACCTGCATAGCATGGAATCAGCTTATTCAAAAGAGATTCTGCTAAGTCTATTGCTTCTTTTGATGAGGCTATTTTATGACCTTCGTTTTCATGGAAAAGTCTGATTGTTTCGTGTGCCAGTTTACCAACCAGAGTAGGGAAGCGTTCTGTTCTTTCTTCAAATGAGCCTGCATGAACACTGGCAAAGTAATACTTGCGCGGACATTCCTTGAACAAAGCGAGTTCTTGTAATGAGAAAATGTCTTTTTCATTGTCTTGAATGGTAGAAATTGCATTTCCTCTGGCTTCTAAGAAACTGCCAATGGCTTTTATGCCGTTTTCAAGCATATCTATATCAGGCTTAACTGTAACTTGCTCTGATGCTTTTACTGGTTCGCTTTTACCTGCTTCTAACCATTGATTCAGTAAATCTGGCCATTCGTTTATCGTCATGACCTTGCCAATAGCGGGATTAGCTTCAATAATCTGTCTAACATGGCAGATTGGTTCTGTGATAGGTTTGTCGATGTCTTCCGGTGGTATGCTGTGCTTTAAGGCTCCTGTGATGACTAGAAGGTCCTCCGCACGGGTAAAGGCAACGTAGAGTTTTCTAAATTCCTCTGACGCAGCTTCGTTCTTTTCTCTTTCTTTGTAAGCTCCATAGGCTGGTGAAGCTAATTTGCTAGTGTTTTCGTTAACTATAAGTCCAAATTGGTCATCGTAGACTATCTTTTCTGAAGACCTATTCTGGTGGCTTTTCAGGAAAGGAACTATTACCAGCGGAAATTCAAGACCTTTTGATTTGTGGATGGTCATGATTTTTACAGCATCACCATCATCCAGGCCAAGACCTGCTTCATCTTCATCTATATCTGCGCTTCGCGTTCTTTCAACCTGTTTTAGGAAGTCTCTGAGTGACGTGAAAACACCGTTCTGTTCAAAGTTTCTTACTATGCCTATGAACTTGGCTATGTTGTTGTTCATTCTTCGGCGCTTCAATTCTGATTTTTGGGTGGCAGAGTATTCGTAGAAGCCAGCTTGTTCGATTATTGTGTGGCATAGGTTTACAAGACCAGGCTTGTTAGCACGTTCCTTCAGACTTATATAGAGTGTTCTGAAATTACGGGCTTCTTCCGGAAGGTCTTCTTCCTTCATTGCAAGTATTCTTGGCAAAAGATTAACATTTTCAAACTTGCCTTCAATAGAAAGCTTGGTTAAATCAGAATCATTAAGGCCGTAGAGAGGCCCTGTGAGGATTTTGACAACAGAGAAGTCATCATTGGGCTGAACCAGGATTTTTAAAAAGGCTAGTAATTCGGCTATTTCACTTCGGTCGTATAGACCAAAGCCGCCCGACATCACATATGGAATCTGAAGTGCAGATAAGGCATCTTCAAAATCAGACGGAAGATTTTTTACAGAGCTTAGAATGATAGCAATGTCGCCATATCGTATCGGTCGCATTTCACCGCCGTTTTTGCGGTCAGGTATAGTCATGCCAGACACAACAGTATCTCTGATAAACTCAGCAAGCTGTTGGCTGATTATTGGTAAAGGCATTTCGTCAGGAGTAAGAAGACAACTGATGGCAGGATAACGCGGTGAATTGCCACGTCTGGCTTCCTGCTTAACAAACATTTTGCCAATGTCACCGCTTTTTTCTAGAAAACTGTCTGCAAGGTTGATAACTTCTGCGTAAGAGCGGAAATTATCCTTTAATATTATATCCTGGTCTGAGGTAAAGCCTCTGAAAGTATCAACGTTTGCGCCTTGGAATCTGTAAATGCTTTGCTTTTCGTCGCCAACAACACAAATTTGACTTTCTCGGTCACGGCAGAATTCTTCTACGATTCCAAACTGGTTGGGATTGTTATCTTGAAACTCATCTATCAGGAATACGCGTCTTTCAGGCAATATGCCACTATCACGCATTTCCTTGACAAGATTTTTACTTCTAATCAATATTTCGTCAAAGTCTATAAGGTTGCGCTTTTCAATTTCTTCCATGTAAATACTGTAGAAAATGAAAAGCCATTCAAGAGTTTTAAATTCCAGTTCTGTCGCCTTGGGTTCTCTAGTTTCAAGTGCCTGTTTTGCTTTGCGGTAGAATTCACCAGGTCCTAATAAGTAACGTCTGATTTTACTTAAAGCGTTAGGAAATTCCTTTATCAGTTTGTCTGCCAATTCGGGTCCAAGAGCCCGTTCGCCGTTGATAATCCTGTCACCGTATTGCTCTGCGAAGCGTTCTGCAAGGTCTAACAGAAGTATTTCTCTGGTGTTAGCTTCTATTGTTGTGATTGAGCTGTCAATTCCAGCTCCGAAAGGATCAAGCTTCAAGAACTTGTTTAAGAATGAGTGGAAGGTTGATACTTCCATGCTGCGTAAAACCGAAGAAGGAAGCTTTCGCTTTTCGGTAAGACGTGTCTTCATTTCTGACGCAGCCTTCTGGGTATAGGTAATCGCAACTAGTTCAGTTGGCTTGATTCCCTGTTTTAAAAGCCCGTCAATTCTTCTTGTTAAGACTTCTGTTTTACCGGAACCAGCGCCGGCAGAAATCCTAAGACGGCCACTCGCAGGAAAAAGAACAGCTTCCTGCTGCTCTTGGGTTAAACCTTCTATTAACGCTTTCATTGCATTTGAAAGTCTACTCATTCTTAGCGGCCTCCTTTCCTGATTTTTCCTGAGCTGCTTCAAGGTCTATCTGACAGAAGGCTGAATAGCTGCAATCTTTGTTTCTGCACGTTCTGGCATCTTCATTTGCTGACGGATTACACTTAAAGGTTCTGTCTTCCTTTATCTGGGTAAT
>JAZUDR010000092.1:0-47245 GCA_045639725.1 Candidatus Avigastranaerophilus sp.
CATTTAAAAATAAAAAACCCGCCAACGCTTCCCTGCGCCTGATTCTGATTAAATCTACTTGATTAGTTCAAACTAGGTAAAGTAGTGGTTGTATTATCTGAGACTTGCATCCAAGAGAACAACTGTTTTTCTGCAGGTAAATTGTATCCTGTAACATTACCACCTGATTTGCTAGGCATCCATTTCGGAGCTGTTCCTTCGGAAGGATTGATTCTTTCTGTTGCGGCACAATAATAACCGGACTGAAGATTAGTAATATAGAAATAACCCTTAGAATTATTTGTTGCAAACTGCATGAACAAGGTTGGTTCTACTGTTGGGTCTTCGTTGCGTTTATAGATAAATACCGGAGTTCCACTGGCAACAGCCTTATTGGTTGTTGGGTCAAGTAAAATTCCACACATTGCACCTGTATCCATAAGGTTTGGTGACATTAAAATATTACCCAAATCAAAACAATTTACAGTATTACCTGTTGCAGGATCGAAGAAATCTACCTTAGATGTTACTGGTTTATCGTCGATTGTTATTTTTTTGCCTTCTTCATCAACGTATAGTTTTATTTTGGTATCGCTAAATGAAGATTTTGAAACAACCAAGTTATAGGTGCCTGGATTGATATTCAATATACCAAAAATACCGCTGTCAGGCATTGTTACTGGAGAATCAGTAATGTTTTCTCCTGTAATCTTACTGAATGGAATACCATTACCTTGATTATCTGTTATATTCCCAGTAAAATTGAAAGAATTTAATGTTCCATTAAACTGCATAACGAGTTCGAGGTCTGTTTGTGCTGCATTTGACAGATTGACCTTCAATGCTTCTTGCATTGTATAGTTCCCGTTGCTTGTTTCTTTTGCAGTTATAGTAAAAGAACCAGCTTTTTTGAAAAACTTAAAGGATTCGCCTTTTGAAGTTTCTGAATTATTGTTGGCATCTGTTATTGTTACTTCAAACTTAGCATTTGAAGCAATATACTTATTGGCTGAAACAATTTTACCTGAAATTTCGTATTCTTCTTCCTTTGGATCGGTTTTGCTAGGTTCAGATTGTGAATTGCCAGATACATCTGCACCAGTCGGGTTTTCGCCGCCGCAGCCAGTCATTATAAGAGAACCGGCGAGAAGAGAAGCCAGGAAGAGCTTAGAGAAATTTTTCATTGTAAATACTCCAATCTAAGAGTGTCGTCTATTTTTAAATCCAGCTTCTTAGCGAGGCCGGACGGAACTTCTATTACAGAAACCACATTACTGTGGATTTTTGAAAGACCTAGCCATGGGCGCAGGTTTTCGTAGATTGCCACAATCTTATTTGAGGCGTCTATGAAAACTGCATCTATAGCGTATCTCATGAAGCACATATGTATTGAATTACAAGGAGTAATTATAAGCCCTTCGCCTTCCTGCAGATCGTCGGCTAGCATTAAGCCCTTGAATCTTGTAAGGAACGTATCGGCAACTCTGATCTTATCACCGATAAGGCTATTATTACGTTCGTCGTAAATCTTTACGCGCTTAGTCATTCAATCTTACTTAGCCATGCCGCCGAGACCTTCAATCATCTGATAGGCTGCAGGGGCACCGATAACCAGCATAACGTTCGGGAATATGAAGAAGATAAGCGGAATCATCATTTTAACAGGTGCTTTTGCTGATTCTTCTTCAGCTCTCTGTCTACGTTTTTCACGAAGCTGTTCAGACTGGATGCGCAATACCTGACCGATTGAAACACCCAACTGGTCAGCCTGAATGATTGCTGAAACAAAAGCATTGAAGTCTGGGTTTTCAACACGGTCTGCCATGCTCTTAAAAGCATCGCGGCGGGCTTCACCCATTCTCATCTGCTTAAGTGTAAGACTGAATTCGTTTGGAATAGGACCTGTCATTTTTTCTACAACCTTATCGCAGGCTGCGTCGAAACCGAGACCGGCTTCAACTGCAACTGTAAGAAGGTCGAGAACGTCTGGCAGGGATTTCTGGATATCATGCTGTCTCTGGGCAATCTTTTTCTGAAGGAACATTCTAGGACCAAGAATGCCGAGAATCAAACCAAAGAGCATACCCATCGGGGCCAGATTTGGTTTTAACAGATAGCCAACGGCGAGACCGATAAGTGGGCAGACAATCTTTACCATGTTCTGAATTACGCTGAATTCAGCAACAGTGAGACCACCTGGGAAACCAGCCTGAGCAAGCTGTTTCTTTAGTGAGTTCTGGTTTTTCTTTTTTGCTTTCGGGTCTTTATTGTCTTCTGTCTTGCCTGCAAGAGAAGCAATGAGCGGTCTGATAACACGGTCAACGAAAGGCTTGTTTAGTTCTGATTCTGTTGCAGAGGCTATTGGTGCAGTTCCACTATCATCAAGAGAAGCCAGACGACCAGATATGTCATTCTTGTTTCCAGAAGGGAACAGCAGAAGAATAACAAGAAATACGATTACAGTACCAACTATCATTAGGATTAATTGCATTTTTGTTATACCTCGATGTCAACAATCTTTTTGATGATTAAGATGCCTATGCATTCCCATATGAGACCGCCAATAACAAGCATCCAACCGCGATACCAGCCCATTTGGAATGTGAATAGCTTGGACATGAATGCAGGATTCAATACATAAATCATTGCACCAAGACCAAAAGGTAATGCAGCAACCATCATGCCAGATACCTTAGCTTGGGCAGTTTTTGTTGCGATATCACCCTTAATTCTCATTCTTTCACGAATGGTTTTACCGATTTTTTCAAGAACTTCAGCGAGGTTACCACCGACCTGACGCTGAATGAGAACAACTGTTGTTACAAGGTCCCAGTCTTCACTTTCAACACGATTGTTCAAGGCAACAAGAGTATCTTCAAGGTTCATACCGAGGCTGTTTTCCTTCAAAACTCTCTTCAATTCCTTGCTCATTGGTGGAACAGATTCTTTGGAAACCATTTCAAGGGCTTGAAGAAATGAGTAACCTGCTTTAAGACCATTAGCAATCATGATAAGGGTATCAAGAATCTGGTCGTTGAAAGCCTGTTTCCTTCTGGCTCTGGCTATGTTGATCCATAATAGCGGGGCAAAATAGGCTGCAATTGCAAGAACCAAGGCTATAGCCAGATTCCTTAATATTACTGTGCCTATCATCATAGCTATCATAACTGCTAAGAACTGAATTGCTACAAATTCATTAGCCTTAAGAGGAATATCAGCCTTAGCCAACTGGTCAGCTATTTTGGCAGCCATTCCCTTTGGTGTAAGAATGGTACCCATATTAGCAAGAATACGCTTGGCGCCTTCATGCTTTTTCTTTTTACCAGGGCGAAGATCATTAGACCAGTCTTCATCGTCATCATCCTGGTTTTCTTCTTCCTCATCCTCGTCTATATCTAGGGCATCTGCTGGAACTTCATATTCAGCTGAGGCCTTTTCGCTTTCGACGAGATATTGTTCCATTCTTTCTCTGACGTCTTCACCTGGCTGTTTGCCAAAGATTGAAAACAGCAGAGCGACCAATAGAACTGTCGCGATAGCTGTGACTATTATGAAAATAATCTGCATAGTGTTTTACCAGCCTTTTGCGGTATCTGTGAAAATGTTCGGGGGCAGATGGATACCAAATTCAGCAAACTTGTTGGCGAATTTAGGTCTGATTCCTGTTGGTTTAAGACGACCGATAATTTTACCGTTTTCATCCATGCCAGACTGTTCAAATCTGAAGATGTCCTGGGTAACAATCTTGTCGCCTTCCATACCTTGGATTTCGGTGAGGTATGTAATCTTACGGGAACCGTCTTTGAGACGTGACTGCTGAATGATAAGGTTGATTGCTGAGCTGATCTGTTCGCGGATAGCTCTAACAGGCAAATCCATACCAGACATGAGAACCATTGTTTCAAGACGGGACAGCATGTCGCGTGGAGTGTTGGCGTGGGCTGTTGTCAAAGAACCATCGTGACCGGTGTTCATGGCCTGAAGCATGTCGAGTGTTTCACCACCACGGCATTCCCCAACGATAACACGTTCTGGTCTCATACGAAGTGTATTCTTAATCAATTCACGCATTGGAACGGCACCTTTGCCTTCTATGTTGGCAGGGCGTGTTTCAAGTCTTACTACGTGAGGCTGTCTGAGCTGAAGTTCTGCGGCGTCTTCGCATGTAATAATACGTTCATCTTCAGGAATGAAAGAGCTGAGGATGTTGAGAGTAGTGGTCTTACCAGAACCAGTACCACCTGATACTACGATGTTCAAACGAACCTTGATGCAGGCTTCAATGAAGGTTGCCATTTCTGGGGTAAGTGTACCAAACTTAATAAGATCGGCAACACCAAGGGCTTCCTTCTTAAACTTTCTGATTGTAATAGTTGGGCCATTCAATGCCAGTGGAGGAATGATTGCGTTAACGCGTGAACCATCAGGGAGACGGGCGTCAACGTAAGGCATTGATTCGTCAATACGGCGGCCGATTGGGGCAACGATGCGTTCAATGATTCTCATTACATGGTCATTGTCTTTAAACTTAATGTCAGAAAGAACAAGCTTACCTTTCTTTTCATAATAAATCTGGTAAGGACCGTTAACCATGATTTCTGAGATGTCTTCTTCATCAAGAAGAGGCTGAATTGGACCAAAACCAACCATATCGTCCAAAAGGGTACCTGTCATCAGTTCATTTTCTCTGGAACTGAGAACTATATTGAGCTTTGGACCTTCTTCATTGATTACTTGAGTAATGCGGTCACGGAGCATTGCACGCTTCTTGTCGATATTCTGTTCGCCCATAATGGCTGCAGGCATATCGTCGATAAGCTTGGTGTGTACCTTTTCCTTTAATTTTTCAAAGCTGGAAATTACTTGTGTTGAAGCACTTTCCATAATAGAAGAGGTCGAGGTTGATGATTCGCTCTTCTTTTCTTCACTTAATCTAGATAAAAGACCACCCATTTTATTCCTCCGTTATAATCAGTTGCCGAAAAGCAAGTCTTTAATTCTTAAAATAGCGCTCTTACTGGTGTTAACAGGCTTTTTGCCCGGACCAATAATCTTATCTGCCAAATCTATGACTGTTCTGGAAAGCAACTCAGTTGGTGACTTAAGAACGAAAGGCAGGCCTTTGTTTAACGCTACCTGAGCTAACTTAGAATCCATCGGCATAGAGGACAGAACAGGAATACCAAGACTTGCTTCAATATTGCTCTTGTCGATACCGACATCAGGCATATCCTTGTTGAGAATAATCTTGGTCTTTTCAAGATTATAATTGATTTCCTGAAGTGTCTTGAGACAAGTCTTTGTATTTTTCAAGGAAGTAATTTCCAAGGTTGCAACAAGAAGAAGCAGACTGGTTTTATCCAGTATTGCCAGTTCTTTTTCTGTAATAGATGCAGGCATATCAATAATGATGTATTGATATAAAGGCTTTACTGCGTCAATAATCTGCTGGAGATGATTGGCAGTGACCTGTTCGGCAAGGGCAGGGGTCTTTGGCGCTACCAGGACATCCAAACCAGAGGCTTCATGCTTGGTAAAGCGCCTCATGACACTGTCAGCAGTGAATTCATTGGTTTCAATGATGTTGTTGATAGTATTCTTTGGATGCAAGTCCATGGTGATTGTGACGTCACCAAACTGAAGAGAAGCGTCAATCAACAGAGTTCTTTTTCCCTTAAGAGCTAAGGCACAGGCTAGATTTACTGCCAATGTTGTGCGACCAACTCCACCTTTTGTGGCAAAGAAAGTGACAATCTTGGCTGCATTATCTTCTGTAAAGAGCTCTTCCTTGTCTTTAAGCCATTTGTTATAAACAGAATGTATCGCATCGCTGAGACTCTGTGGAGAGAAGGGTTCTACTAGAAAATCCTTCGCACCGGCCTGAATTGCTTGTCTGAAGAATTCCGGCAGAGTCTTCATTGACATGATTATAGAGTGGATATTTGGATTTTCTTTTGAAAGTATTTCTGTTACCTTCAAGCCATTGATGACTTCCAAATCCAAATCCATAAGGACTATGTGTGGCTGAAGCTCTTTTACTTTATCTAGAACTTCCTGCCCATTTTTTGCTTCACCAATAATACACACGTCATCATAGTTTTTGAGCATGCGTATTATATTATTTCGCAGTTCGTCCTTACCATCTGCTATTAATAGCTTAATTGTTGCCATAACATACCTGAACTATACTTTGTTTGAATGCTTTATCTTTTATTTGTCTGCGGGAACGTGACTTGATTTTATCTGGTCGAAGATGTTGTTAAGGTTTTCAAGCTTATCTGAACGTCTTGGAACATTGATAGTTTCAAATTTCTTGTTACCGGCTAAGTCTTTGTCTTTATTTGTAATTCTTGGAGTAAGAAGGATAATCAGTTCGTTTTCACTATTGCTTACTGATCTGTGTCTGAAGAGTCTACCAATGCCTGGGAGACGGCTGAGACCCGGAACTCCTGTCCAGCTTTCACTCTTATTGGTGCTTATTAAGCCGCCAAGAGCTACAGTCTGCTGGTCTTTTACTCTAAGAGTTGTCATAATGTTTCTGCTGTGCTTATCAGGTGGAACACCATTGCCCTTTTCATAGCTAAGTTCTTCCTGCTGAGCAAATACAGAGAATTTTAATTCGTCGTCTTCGATGTAGAGGTCTCTGATGCAGAGCTTTAAGTTAGCTTCGAATTCATCGTAGGAGGTTTTGCCGTTACCAGCGTCCTTTTCTACCTGAACTGTCTGACCAACCTTTACGTATGCAAGACCCTGATCGCTTTCTGCTTCCTTCGGGTTTGCTTCGCCGCCCCAGCTTGACTCTGCCTTGTTCTGGGCAACAGCACTTGCATAAACCATAAGATTCGGTTTTGAAATAACCTTAGCCTTACCGCTTTCTTCCCAAGCCTTAACAGTGGCCTGAACAAGACTCTGGCGGTTGATATTCTTCATATAGAATGGATTCATATGCTTTGGAAGAATAGCATTATCGCCATCACCGACTTCGATGAAGTTCAGAACGCCGTTGCCTGTATCTGAATTCCATGTAATACCAAGGTCATTGCTGTCTTTCTTGGTAACCTGAAGAATGTAGCACTGGAACATTACCTGATATGGGTCAGATATTGTTACGAGGTTACTGATCTGGTCTGGTGAATTTACAAAGCCTTTTACTGTTTCAGACATATGGATGAAATCATTCTGATTCTTTACAGAACCTTGAAGAATGATTCTTACATCGGCTGAGTCTGTTGCAATAAGAGGATTCTTAGTAACTGCTGCATTTGGATCTATACGGGCAGATACTACGCTGACTTTTACGTCTGGCTGTTTAATTGCAGATTCGATTCTCTGCTGAAGTGAGCTTACTGCGCCTTCGTATTCAACAAGACTGATTAACTGCTTGTCGCCAACAAGGCTCTTTGCAACTGTTTCAGCTCTCTTCTTTTCTTCGCTTGAACTTGCCTGACCCTGAAGGTAGGCTGCATCTGGGAATACTTTTATTGTAAGGTTCTTGTTGCCAATGATGGCATCAAATTTTTCGTGAATAATCTGTTCTTCAGAGTAGGTTTCAACGTCGTAAACGCGTTTACCGGTCTTGTCCCAAAGGATGAGCTGAGTAGCACTGCCTTTTTCACCTACACCGGAAAGGATGATTTCATCATCTGATACGTTAAGAACGTCGATGACATTATCCTTAACAGCCATAATCTTTTTTACGCCATAGGCTGGAATAGAGACTGACTTGCCAAGTGGGACAATGAGCTTTTCTGCTGCATCAGCTGAGAAACTGAAAAGAGAACAAAGCATTAAAGTGGTTGCTAATATATTTCTAGTTTTCATAATTGATTAGTCCTCGCAGCAATCTTTGTGGCTTGCAGTGCCACCTTCTGGCATATTTCTGAATTTTGTAGCGGCTGGTCCACCATATTTCTTAAGTTCGCGGCGTTTCTGGCTGCCGAACATGATTTCAACCTTGCCGTCATCAAAATCTTCAGCTTCTTCGTAATGAGAATGAGCTACAGCTGCTGGAGATGATGGAACTTCAACAGTAGAAGCATGACCTATATCGCTCAGAACCATCTGTTCTGTAGCACCCTTGGTCTGCACTACATTATCTTTATCGTTTGGATTTTTCAATACCAGTCTGAAGCTTGTGCCAGCGTCAAGATACATGAGTTTTTCAAGATCTTCCGGAGTAAGGGCGAGAGTAATAAGTTCTGCCTTGCTTGCGGCAATTGCTGGTGTAAGAGTTGCAACAGCGCCTTCAAATTCATAGGTGTTACCCATTGCCAGAACCTGAATGTCCTGAAGAACAATCTTTGTGATTGTTTCGCCACGGGGTGGTCTGAAGGTTGCAATAACGTCAACGAAGTCACCCTGCTGGATAAATCCACCAACAGATGAAGCTTTGGAAACAGCAATAGAAACAGCACGCTTACCGGCTGGAATTGCTCTTGCAAGGTTTGGTATCTGGTCTTCATCCATAAGTCTTACCGGAGTCATTACATCGTCAGGAAGAATGGTTATTGAAGTGTACCTGTTGGTTAATGAGGCTATTGATGTGAAAGCTGTATCTGGAACGGATGAAGCAATCAATTCTTTGAGCTCGAAGTTATCTTTTAATAAAGATTCTTCCAATCTTGTTCTTGCTGCAATACGTTTCTTGCTTACAACAACTTTCTTTTTGATGATTGGTTGTGCGATTACTGGTGCCTGAATAGCTGCTGGCTGCTTCTTCTGGATTTTGTTCCACAGAAACAATGATACGCCTAATGAAGCTATTAGAGCGACTAATATAGCTTTTTTATTCACGACAAAGGTCCCTCCTACGGAGACATTGATAGAAAAAATAGTAACACAAGGTTATTGGTTAGGCAACTTTTTCTTGATTCTAGGGTACACTCTTATAACTATAGCAAATAATATACCATCTGCAAGAAATATTTATAAAACGCTGCAGAGTTACCAGGTGTATAAGTGCCAGCAGGCTAATAAAACGCCTATAAAAATATCTATCCCCAGATTAAATTTTACGTTATTTTTTGTTCTTTCGTTGGTATTTTCTTTTTGGATAGTATTGTACTTGAAACTTCCACTTCTTATACTGGCGATGGCTAAAGAAATTGCTGAAGTACCATAATTAATAAAATGTACGATTATTGCGTGAAAGAAACCAAGAGCACAGGTATATAAAGAAACATTTAATACAAAAGTAGTTCCGCAGATTGCGCCAATGGCTCCCATTATCTTTACGTCGCCCATTCCATAAGCTCCGATCATTGCAAGGGGCAGCCACAGAGTTATGCCGACCAGAGTTGCTCCAACAGAATATCCTAAGCCGGGTAAACCATTAAAATAAAAACAGAGAATCCAACCTATTATTATAGATGGGAAGGTTAACCAGTTGTATATGCGTCCACGCCATGTATCGGTAATCATGCCTATGAAGCAGACTACGGCACAGACAATCTTATTTAATATAGGATAAGCTAAGTATGCGGTTAACATATTAACAAGTATACATTATTAATATGCAAAAAGCCAATAAGATAATAATCTTATTGGCTTTGAGGTTTCTTTTATGAGGCGCTGTATCAGATTTTTACATAACCGAATATTTTTGCGCCTACATTGTTGAGAACTCGTTTAGATTCTCTGAGATTTTCTTCTGTTTCTCCTTCGCGATGGAGGAATACTACAGCCCCTGCCTGACCAGCAAGAACGGCGGTTTCCGGATATTCAAGAAGAGCAGGTGTGTCGATGAGAATGATTTCAAAACGACGTTTAAGATTGCTGAGCAGCTTAATCATATCTGGTGAACCAAGAACAGCTTCTGGTGATTCTGGCGCAATGCCTGAGCTTACTATATTCAGATTTTCAACGGGTGACTTCTGAATAATATCATAAGGCTTTTCACCAGCAAGAAGGTTGGATAAACCTTTTATATTGTCTACGCCAAACATTCTGTGAATTGATGGGCTTCTGAAGTTAGCATCAATTAAAAGAACTGAATAACCGGCCTGAGCAAGTAAAACACCAACGTTGGCAATCATTGTGGTTTTACCAGTACCTTCCTTAGCAGAACTTGCCAATACTATTCTTGTCTGGGCTTCGGACATGCTTATCTGAAGATTGGAAACAAGGTCTTTGTATGGCTTAAGCATTAGAGAGCCAGGTTCGTTAAGAGAAACAAGTCGTTCGTCATATTTCAGAGAAAGAACTTCTTCTTCAGTTACCAGACATGGCAGACTTAATGGTTCTACTGATAATGCAGGAACCTCAAGAATGATTTCTGCTGGTTCGGCAATCATTGGAGTTGGCTGGCTACCTTCAGAATCATTCATTCCAATATTCATGTTAATCTGAGGTGCAATAGAGGAAGCAAGAGCTTCTGTAGAGATTCCAACCAGTTCTGTTTTCATTGGAGCTGGTGTGTAAAGCAGGAAGATAGCAATGAGAACACCAGAGATTAAGGCAAGGCAGTCTCTCTGAATAGCTGTAAAACCAACAACTTGTGGTGGAAGCTGGTCTTTTTTCAGAACATTGATTCTACCTGTATTTGTAGTCTGAGAAATCTTAGATTCTTCAAGCTGAATGATTGTCTTTCTGTGAAGTTCTTCAAGAGCAGCTATGCGAAGATTCAGGCCTTCGGTGCTGGAAGAACTGAAATTGGCTGCTGCAAGTTTCTTTCTAGTAAGAAGTTCTTCCTTGAAGACATCCAGTTGCTGGGTATCGTTCTGTATGTCTGACTTAATTGTAAGGTAGTCTGGATTGTTCTTCTGTTTCTTAACTTTTGTGTTAGCTTTGGATAATCTGTATTCAAGGTCTTTTATGTTGTTCTGACATGCAATGACCTTTGGATGCTTATCCATATAGGTTTTATATAGTTCTGCCAGTTCGTTTCTAGCAACATTCAACTGCTTTTTTACTGATTTATATTGTGGGGATTCTTCTTCTGCGTAGTAGAAAACCTTTTGTGGGGTAGTCTGAAGAAGCTTCTTAGACATATCAATCTTTTCTTCGAGCATCTGAACCTTGTTTTCCAGTTCAACAATTTCATTATCTGACTGGATTTCATCATGTGCTGATGAAGTTATCATCTGCTTGCGAAGTCCGGAAATAGTTTCTTCCAGATGTTTGAGCTTGGTTTCTAAGGCTTTTGCAGAAAATTCCTGGGCTTCAGAATTGTAGCCAAGGAAATGGTCGGAAAGAACCTGAATTACTGTTGTGCCAATGTCTTTAAGCATTGTGGGGTCTTCGTATTTAACTGTAAGTGTAAGAAGACCAGCACCGGAAGTGGTCAGATTAGCCAGATTGCCGTTCTTTATCTGTTTTCCATTCAGGTTAAGCTTTTGGGCTATTTCTTCCTGGACATCTTTCTGAGCCAGGACACCATTCATTTCTGCAGCGATGTCTTTTTCTGACAAATCTGCTGTTGTCATTACTCTGAGAAGCGAGCTGCTCTGATAAACTGAGGGCGCAAAGCGATTGATCAGGAAGGAAGCTAAAACAGCTAGAGCAATAATGAAAATTGCCCAGCCAGCGTTTTTCCTTAAACTTCTGACAATTCCTTCTATTAAACTTTCCTGACCCATTTTTGTGCCTCCTAGGGATAATGCTCGCTTTGTATATTTTTTATTCCCAAGTAATATCGGCACTTTAATAAACAGAATTTAGATAAATAAAAAAGCCTCTCGGTATGAGAGGCTTTTTTTTATAGAATATTTATTTTATTTCAAGTAGGCATTGATTGTTGAAGCTACGTATTCAATCTGTTCCTTGGTAAGGTCTGGATAGATTGGAAGTGCTATTGTGGTAGCTGCAGCTTTTTCGGATTCTGGGAAATCGCCAGCCTTGTATCCAAGATATTTGAAGCATGGCTGCTGGTGCAGAGAAAGTGGATAGTATACAGAACAACCGATTTCTTTTTCTGCCAGATGAGCCTTCAAGGCATCGCGGTTGCAATCTACTCTGATTACATACTGATTATAAATGTGGTAGCAATCAGACTTGGCTACTGGAGTGATAATATGCTTGTTATCTTTGAATAATTCATTGTAGAGAGCAGCATTTCTGCGGCGGCCTTCTGTCCAGTTCTTCAGGAATGGCAGCTTGATTGATACAACTGCGGCCTGAATAGCATCAAGACGAGCATTGAGACCAACTTCGAGGTGCTGATACTGAACCTGACCACCATGAACTCTCAAACCCTTCATGCGTTCGTAGGTTTCTGTGCTGTTGGTTGATACAAGACCACCATCGCCAAAGCAGCCGAGGTTCTTGCTTGGGAAGAAGCTGAAGCAGCCTACATTACCGAAGGTGCCTGCCTGCTTGCCTTTGTATTCTGAACCAATAGCCTGAGCAGCGTCTTCGATAACTGCCAGATTGTGCTTCTTGGCAATAGCCATAAGAGGTTCCATGTCAACACACTGACCAAAGAGGTGAACAGGAATGATAGCTTTGGTCTTTGGAGTGATCTTTTCTTCAATCTGGTCTACTCTCATAAGGAAGGTTGCTGGGTCGATGTCTACGAACTTGGCAATAGCGCCAGTGCGTGCAATTGAACCTGCTGTAGCAAAGAAAGTATAAGGAGTAGTGATTACTTCATCACCGTCTTTGATATCCAATGCCATAAGGGCTAAGAGAAGTGCATCTGTTCCTGAAGAGCAGCCGAGAGTGTGTTTTACACCAATGTATTCGGCCATTTCTTTTTCCAACTTTTCTACCTTAGGACCAAGAATAAAACCCTGGCTTTCGAAGATAGACATCAATTCTGGAACAACCTGATCTTTTATCTGAGCATACTGTGGCTTAAGATCTAACAGTGGAACTTTCATTATTAACTCCTAATATTTAGGTTTAAGGTTTGTGAAAACTTTCTTTTGCGCTATAGAGTAGCACTACAACTATAACTAGTCAAGAGTAACTTTGTAAATAAAAATGAATGAGCCTTTCGGCCTCATTCATTTCTTCTTGCGGGGTAGCTTCTTCAGACGTTGGACTTCTATAAATCGCTGTTCAAATGGTATATCCATCAGACGGACTTCTTCACGTTCTGGAATCTGCCGTGATGGCTCAAGAGTGTCGGCTACAGCAAGTATCTTTGTAAGCATAGGCGCGTCATCAGCTGGAAAAGTGTGGTCGCGGACTGCTAGTATAACATCGACACCAATAGAAGGAAGATTTTTCATTAGCCAGCCTGCTGCTGCCGGACCGTGTGCAAGCATCGGAATCTGTTTCATCAGGTCTGATATAACAAAGCCTGTTGAAGTTGCCCATTCTAAGGTTTCTTCAGGAGAGGCTAGTCTTATAAGGTCATGAGACATTCCAGCCAGGTTAGCGGCTTCTTTGTCATAACCTACTTCTTCTGCATACATGACCGCAAGGCGGGCAACTTCCTGCATATGCTTCTGGAGACCATCTGGAGATTCTGCTTGTTTCTTTAATATGGTGTCCAGAAATTGCTTATATTCTTCAGCTTTCATTGGATAAGACCTCTTTTGCTTAAAAACAAACACCCTTTCCATGGGAAAGGGTGTCTGGATTATCTATTAATCAAAGAATTCGTGATATTCGAATTCCATGTCACCGATGCTGATTGTGTCATTGTCGGTGGCTTCCAGAGTTCGTAGTTCGTCTATGAAGCCTATGCGTTTAATTTTCTGACGGAAGCGGGCAATAGCTTCATCATTGGCAAAGTCTGTCATGGCAACAAGACGTTCGATTTCTGGTCCGGTAACTTCCCAGTAGCCTTCTTCTATTTCTTCAATGCGGAAAGGTTCAAGATATTCATATACCTTTTCATCCTTGTTGGCTTCTATCATGACTGGTGTCTTGAGTTCTGCCAGCTGGCCGCTGAGATATTTGAGCAAAGGCTGGATACCTTCCTTGGTTGCGCCGGAAATCGGGAAAATCTTTATTCCGCGTTCTTCCATTTCTTTCTTGAAATCTGGGAAAATTTCTTTTGAATCAGGAAGATCCATTTTGTTTGCTGCAACAACAACTGGTTTGTCAGCAAGCTTTTCTGAGAACTGTCGGAGTTCTTCCATGATAATATCATAGTTTTTGGTAAGATCAGCTATATCTAACTGGCTTACATCAACAAGGTGCAGCAGTATTCGTGTGCGTTCAATGTGCTTAAGGAACTGGGTTCCAAGACCTGTTCCTTCATGTGCGCCTTCAATCAGACCAGGTATATCTGCAACACAGAAGGAATTCATACCTTCTGGCTTTACGATACCAAGGCTTGGGGTAAGGGTTGTGAATGGATAATCAGCAACCTTTGGTTTTGCATTGCTTATTGCACGCAAGAATGTTGATTTCCCTGCATTTGGAAGACCAACAAGGCCAACATCTGCGAGCAGTTTTAATTCTAGTCTGAGACGCAGTGTTTTGCCTGGTTCACCTTTTTCTGCTACTCTTGGGGTTCTGTGAACTGGAGTTGCAAATCTTGCATTACCCATGCCACCACGTCCACCTTTTAGAAGGATTTCGCGCTGACCCTTGTGTTCCATGTCTACAAGGAGTTCACCAGATTCCAGGTCATATACAAGTGTTCCTACAGGAACCTTGACCACGCAGTCTTTTCCATTGGCGCCGGCCATATTCTTTATCTGGCCATTTTCACCATTTTCGGCTTTATGGGTGCGAATAAAGCTAAGATCATATAAAGTTGTTAAGTCGTCGGTGGCCTCAAAAATCAGGTCGCCGCCCTTTCCGCCATCTCCACCCGAGGGACCGCCCATTGGCACGAATTTTTCGCGTCGAAAGGCTACGGCACCGTTGCCGCCGTTACCAGAGGATACTTCAATTGTTACTTCATCTACGAATTTCATGCCGCGAATTATAGCATTGACCTTTGCATGTGGCAAGTTTTTTAGAGAGGTTTAAGGTGACAAAATCGTATTTTTAATGTAAAATACTCTACCATGGAAGATAGCGAAAAAAACGAGCAGAATTCAGATGAAATAATAAACAATGCCAATTCTTCAGCCTTAGAGAATGCTGAAGAAATTTCTGCGTCTGAAGATGATGAAAATATTGAAGACGCAGTTATTGTTGAGGCTGCTGACGAAGTTCAGGTTTCTGAAAATGAACAATCGGAAGAAAAAACTGAAGAAACTGCTTTAACCACAAAAGTAAAGTCAGAAGAAGTTGTTCCTTCTGAAAATCAGGAAACTCCACCGTCCGAAGCTCAGCCTTCTTGTACTGCGCTGGAAACTGTAGTGAAAAAAGTGGAACTGGAAACTCCTGTTCAGGCTTCTGAAAGTGAAATAACCAATACTATCCGTGAAATAATAGCTGAGGAAACAAAAGCTACTGAATTATCATCTGAAAAGACAAGCAATAAGCCTGCCGCAGTTTTGAAAGAGCTTGACAAGCTAAGAAACGAAAAGCATGAAAACCCAGAAACTGAAGATTCTGCGAAAGAAGAATCCGACGCTGCCACATATGAAAAAGCAGTAGAATCTGCTACAGAAGATTCTAATAATCAGCCAGAAACTGCAAAAGAAGAAAATGATGCCAGTGAGATTTCAAAAGAAGGTAAATCACGTATAAATTGGAGCTTTTGGAAAGCTTTTGCATTTGACGTTGTTTTTTTGGCTGTCTGTGGTTTTTTTATTATGGCTTTGGTTCAAAAGTGGTTTGTTTCACAACAGACTGTTATTGAAGGAACTAGCCGGAACGTTGTCTCCATCGAATCTGGAGAAAAAAGCACAGTAGGAAACATTAATGTATTAATTATGGGTATAGATTCTGTAGAAGGTACCCATCGTACTGATACTATTTTTGTATTGGGTGTAAATCCTTCAAAAAAGAAGGTTACAATGCTTTCTATTCCCCGTGATACCCGCGTAATAATTGAAAATAAGGCACGAAAGATTAATGAAATTTTGCCACGCTATGGGGAGCCTACTCTAAGAAGTATTATCGAAGAACTTCTAAAAATTAAGATAAACAAAAGTGCAGAAGTTGGCTTCGAAAGCTTTATTAGCGTAATCGATGCTATTGGTGGTGTTGATATAAACATTGAAAAAGCAATGAATTACGATGATAACTGGGGCAATCTGCACATACATTTCAAACCAGGGATGAATCATCTCGATGGTAAGCAGGCCTTGAATTATGTTAGATTCAGAAAGGACGCCATGGCTGACTTAGGAAGAATCAAGCGACAGCAGAAATTTGTTAAGGCTGTAATAATGAAATTAATCAGCCCCGCAGTTATTGTGCGTTTGCCATCGATTATTGAAAATGTCTTCCAATACATAGATACAGATTTTACAGTTGCTGAATTATTGACTATCTGTAGTGCTTTTGATGACTTTGATATTAATTTAAAATCTCTATCTCTACCTGGGGAAGCAAGATATATTGATAAAGTAAGCTTTTTCATGCCTTATCAGGAAGAAGCCGTAACCGTTGGCGATTCTTATTTCACTGATATGGCTATATTTGAGATAGAAAAGAATTTTGAATCTGGAAAAATAATTTCGAAAGAAACATCCGATAGGAAAAGAAAATAAATGAAAACAGATTTGTTTGATTACTATCTTCCACCTGAACTAATAGCCCAAACTCCTGCCAAGGAACGTTCCAGCGCAAGATTATTGGCATATAATCGTAAGGAAGATAAAGTAGAACATCGTCATTTTGCTGATATCGTAGAATATTTTGAACCTGGCGATTTGCTTATCGTTAACAGTTCCAGGGTTATACCGGCAAGAATTCATACCATTGCAAGCGAATATAGCACTGCTGGTAGTGAAATCTTTTTTATAAGAGACCTGGGCGAAGGCAGATTCGAAGCTATGGTTCATCCTGGGAAAAAATTCAAACCTGGGAAAAAGCATATGCTTCCTGGTGGAACTATTGTAGTTACTGAAGAAGTATTAGAAACAGGACTTAGAGTATTAAAGCTGGAAAATGGTAAAGATGCTGTTTCTGTGTTCAGAAAAAACGGTGAAATGCCATTGCCACCATATATTACCTCTAGAGATAGTTCACCTGATGACTATCAGACAGTATACTCTAAGCTTGAAGGCTCTGTTGCTGCTCCTACTGCCGGTCTTCATTTTGATGACAAGGTTTTTGCTGCTTTAAAGGCAAAAGGAGTGAATATTGCTGAAGTTATTCTTCATGTCGGCCTTGGAACCTTCAAGCCGGTAGAAGTTGACGACTTAGATAATCATCACATGCATTCAGAAACCTTCTGTGTTCCTGCAGAAACTGCTGAATTGTTCAAGAAAACTAAGGAAGCAGGCAAAAAAGTATGGGCTTGTGGAACAACAAGCGTAAGAACACTTGAATCAGCAGTGAATGATAAAGGTGAGCTTGAAACAGGGTGGCGTTCAACAGCCTGCTTTATTAAGCCAGGTTATGAGTTTAAAGCTGTTGACCACATTATTACAAACTTTCATCTGCCAAAATCAACGTTGATAGTTCTTGTTTCTGCTTTTGCAGGAAGAGAAAAGACTTTGGAACTTTATAATGAAGCTGTTGAAGAAAAATATCGTTTCTATAGCTTCGGAGATGCAATGGTATTAATATGACAGACGCAACTTTCACTTTTACATTGGAACAAAAATCAGAGGAATGCTGGGGCAGGGTAGGCACCATAAAAACCAGACGTGGTGAAATCCAGACACCTATTTTCATGCCCGTAGGAACCGTTGGTAGTGTAAAGACTCTTTCTCCAGATGAAATCACTGCAACAGGTGCTCAGATTATTCTTGGCAATACTTATCATTTACTGCTGAGACCGGGAACTGATGTATTGGATCACTTCGGTGGTCTTCATAAGATGATGGCCTGGGATAAGCCTATGCTTACAGATTCAGGTGGATTTCAGGTATTCTCTCTTAATAAACTGAATAAAATCACTGACGAAGGCGTTGAATTCGCTTCCCACATAGATGGTAAGCGCTATTGGATAAACCCTGAAGAATCAATGAGAATTCAGCGTTCTATTGGCTCTGAAATAATGATGGTTTTTGACGAATGCTGCCCTTACCCTGCAGACGAGAAACGTGCAAGAGCAGCATTGGAACGCTCTGTTGCATGGGCCAAGCGTTGTCGTATAGACCATCCTTCAATGAGGAACGGTCAGGCACTGTTTGGTATAGTTCAGGGTTCTATGTATATACCGTTACGCCTGGAATCTATAAAACGAACAGAAGAGCTTGGATTTGAAGGGATGGCTGTAGGTGGTTTATCTGTCGGTGAACCTAAGGATTTAATGCTTAAGGTTATGGATGGAATGATGCCACATATGCCTGAATATCTGCCAAGATATCTTATGGGGGTAGGCACTCCGGAAGATTTGTTCTATGGTGTTGAACGTGGCATAGATATGTTTGACTGCGTTCATCCTACAAGAATTGCCCGTCATGCGACTGTTTTTACTAAGGACGGCCGTATTAGTCTAATGAATGCTAAGTATACATTAGATGAAGAGCCTATTGATCCTGGCTGTCAGTGCTATGCTTGCAGAACCTTCTCTAAGGGTTACCTGAGACATCTTTTTAAAGCTAACGAAATTTTAGGTTTAAGAATGGCAAGCTTGCATAATGTTACATTTATGGTTAATCTTATAAAAGAGATAAGAAAAGCTCTTATCGAAAAAAGATTCAAAAGCTTTAAAGCTGAATTTTTGGGAAGATATTTTTCAAACAAGAAGGAGATTATTTACTGATGAGCTACGATGAAGAAAAGAAACTAATGGACCATGCTATTGCTTCCTACCGCAAAGGTGAAATAGACGAAGCTGAACAAATGTTCCGCGATTTTATTAAGCAGTTCCCAAGCAGTTCGCTGGCAGATAATGCTTGCTACGATCTGGCTAAGATTGCTTATGGCAAGGGAGAAAAGTCTTCTGCTTTGAGTTGGTATGAATACCTTCTTGAAAACTATCCAAAAAGTGATGCTGCTTATTTTGGGCAGGACGAATATGTTGAACTTTGCCGTGAATTAGGCAAGGAAGTTGCAGAAATCTCTGATGAATGCTATTACAACGGTGTTGCTCTCCTCAAGAAGGGTAAGCTTGAAGAAGCTGAATCTGAATTTAACAGACTTATTGAACAGTATCCTGATTGTGAATATGTTGATAATGCTTATTATCAGTTGGGTGTAATATGCAAGCGCCGTGGAGACATGGAAGGTGCTAAGCGTTATGCAGAAATAATCCTTACTCAGTATGCTGATACCGATGCAGCTCTCCAGTGTGGCGTTCTGCTTGGTGCTCCAATAAACGAATAAATATTATTCAAGTATAAAAAAAGCCTCAGACTTGAGTCTGAGGCTTTTTTTATGGCTATGAGATTATTCTTTGTTCAGAAGAAGCTGGATAGGATAAATATCGCTTCCTTCTGGAATTGTGATATCGTCGGAGGTTACGCTACAGTATTTTCTGTTCTGGTTTACAGCCATTACCTTTAATGGATAACCAGTGATTACTCCAGAAATTGTTACTTCACCACCGTAGTTAACGCTTGTTACATCAGCATAAGCTACATTGGTGCTACCAGTCTGAACATATACTCTGGCTACTTCACCAGGACCAAAGGTTCCTTTTGGATTTTCATCATCTGGTTCTGTGCTGCGAACGATTACTCTGAGATCTGATGTGATTGGTTCCTGAACAGCGAAATCCATATCAATACCAGCAATGACACCACCAGGATTTGCACTGGCAATGCTTACTGCAGAGTTGATTACGATAGTGTCATAACCTCTGGCTTTACACTTTACTGATACTGTGCCAGCAGTTACTGGAACATCGTCGATAACATAGGTAAGGGTGCCTTTAGCTACGGTGGCATCACTGAGTTCTGTGTAAGAAGCAACAACCTTGCCGGCTGATTCTGCCCATACTACTATGTTCTTGTTATCATATACATAGCCTGGCATACCATGGAAGGTTCCTGAAATCTTAACAGTTAGAGGAATCATCTTTATTGTGCCAAGATTTGCAGCTGCTTTACCGATTTCAATACCGTTTTGATTAGCTGTAGTTGAAGTCCAGGTTTCATAATTTGGAGCAGTGATGCTATAGTTATGGGTGCCACCTTCAAGACCTGTCCAACCAGTATCACGGAAGTCTGCTGCTGATTCGAAAGTCTTAGACTTCTTTTCATTATATGGAGTGTCCTGGGTGACAGTGAAGTTAGTGATTGCACGACCAGTTGTTGCATCTATTGGATAACCCTTTAAGGTGCCTTTTACATTGCTTGTGTTCTTTGAAAGCTTGAGAGGTGACATAACAAAGGTTTCACCATTGCTGACAGTGCAAGAAAGATGGTTAAGGGTTTCTGTAGCTACTGTGTAACCATACTTTTCAATAGTAAGAGTCCAGGTGCCTTTTGCTACATCGCCAAAACAGAATGAACCGTCACCATCTGTATAAACAGACTTGTTGTCAGAATCAGTAGTTGCTCTTACGAGAACTTCTGATATAGGTTGGTTGGTGTCATCATCAAGAACATAGCCTGAAATAGAGCCGTTCTTAATACCTAATGAACCATTGTTACAACCAGTGAATATTACACTGGCCAAAGCAAGAACGAAAAGCACTAGCCATCTGTGCTTTATTGTGGTTTGTGTTCTAACCATGGGTGCCTCCACGAAAATTAATCTCAATCACCTATCGACCACTTTCGTTTAATAATTAATTATTTTTTTTCATCAAATTTCTGCAGAAATCTAAAGAAAATCTAATTATTTTTTCATTAATTTTTTCTAGAACCAAGCCGATTATTAAGATGAAGCCGACTCTTTAGAAATTCTTGCTGGAGGCGAAACTATGATTAAAGGAAGGCGGGGCCCGAAATCCCTCGGGTTTCTGATGGCACTATTATTAGTGCTGGTAGGTTGCCTTGTTGGTTGTAACCATGGCAATCTAGGATTGAGGGGCGGATCTGTTACAGGTTATGTAGTAGATAGTCGCACCTTAGTCGGGGTAGCTTCTGTATATGTAACTGCTATGTCTGAAGAAGACGGTGATGAAACAGCAGCTGCAATCAAATACACTACTACCGACTCCAATGGAAAATATGAATTTTCCAATTTGCGCTCAGATGTATGGGCATTTGGTTTTCAGAAAACCGGTTACAATACAATAGCTGCAGATCTTAATGCTTCAAACTCTGTTTCTGTTGCTGTAGTAAACGGTGAACATGTTGAAATTCCACGTGTCGAACTGATTCAGAATTATACTAATCAGTATGTTCGTGTAAAAGGTATTCTGAAGGATTCCATCAATGGCAACACTATTACTTATGGTAATACAAATTTTGCTTTTGGTAATACTTCCTTCTCTAATAGATTACCTACAGAATTTCAGACTGGCTTTGATGTTCCAGCTTCACTCGGGGCTATCAATGTAGTTATTACTGTTAATGGCTACAAAGCTATTACATTACCTCTTGATAACCTTGTTAATGATTATGATTTTGGAGCAATCAGCCTTATTCCAGAAACCTATAAGATTGTTGGTAGATGGAAGGACGTTCCTGGTTGGGTATCCAGCGCAGCTCCGACTGCAACAATAATTGCTAGATCTGGCTCCAATGTTGTTTCAAGAACAACATCTGTTGTTGGTAATGGTGATCAGTCTTTCACTTTGGAAAATATTCCACGTGGGACTTCTGTTGCAATCGATGTTGAATTGCTTGGCTACAGAATCAATTCTCCGATAACTGTTTATCCTGATTCTGATTTCCAGGGAACAATTTATCAGGACTTCTCAATTAAGAATAACTTCTCTGCTATCACACGTGATGTTAGAGTCTATTACATGTCTTCAACTATTAGCAGCGGCGATAGAGTTGGTGCTTATTGTGAACAGACTGGTACTAGATGGTCAGAAGTCACTGTTACTAACCCAAGCGGTGTTACACTTGGCACACCTCAGGTAGTTGATTTGGGAACTCAGGCTATGCCAACTGGTTATGCTTTTGACTTTGTTGGTTATATGCTGGAAGATTCTAGCGGAACTCATACCGCAACTGGCGTCAAGATCAATGACGACGGTGCTGAAGCTCAGATCGTTACTATTAAGTGAGGTTAGTATAAATGTTAAATAATTCTCAAAATTCTTCAAATAAGACTAGGGGGATGAATATTATGAATCTTAGGTTCTGGGGCGGATGGTTTCTGGCTATTGCCTGCGTCTGCATTTTCCTGACAATGGGATGCGCGGACGGCCATCTTGGTGTTAAATCTGCTTCTGTAACAGGTAAAGTTCTTGATAAGACCAATCGTAATCCTATCGAAAATGCAACTGTTCGTTTGATATCTTATGAAAGCGTTGGTAATGGCGATTTGCAGCAGGGCTATAACTTCCTGTCTACAACCACCAATGCTCAGGGGGAATTCTTCTTTGAGCATGTAAATCCTGATAATGTTATTTTCTTCTTTACTGCAAAAGGTTACGCTGATGTAGTTTTCCCATCAACTGAAGAAGACACTAGCGAAGAAGAAACTGCTGAAAGTCAGACTGCTGATATTGATTCTGTTAGCATTCGTAGCGGTGAACATGTTGACATTGCAGAAATTCTCATGAGACCAAACGGCAAAGCTGTTGCAGATTCTGTTACTGTTAAGTTTGATCTTGTAGATTCTCTTACTGGTCGCAAAATCGATGTAGACAGCGAATTTGAAGTTGTATTCGGTGACACAGTTGGAACTACAGAAGCAATGCCAGCTGAATTGTGGCGCCAGAAAGGCAAGTCAATCTCCGGTTCTGCCGAATCAGTCGCTGTTCTCATTAGAGATAAGGGTCAGGTTTATAAGAGCAAGAGCCTTTATATTGATGCTAGCAATTCTGTTTATGAAGTTGTTGAACTTGAACCGGAAACCTGTAAGGTAAGCGTTGTTTTCGATCTCAACTCTATTCCACAGTATATGCTTGATTCAAAGAACGGTGCTGCTGTTCAGATCCTTGCTGTTGATGCCAATGAAGACAGTGCTAGCAACAACTACAAGCTTTGTGAACAGAACATTACATTAGACAAGATTACAAGAATCTGCAATATGGATGTTCCAACTGTTAAGATTCCTTGCAAACTCTATATCAGAGTCCAGGGCTTTGAAGAAGCTGTTGTTGAATTGTCTGAATCAATGAACAAGTCTGGTAATTATGTTGTTAATGTTGCATTCAAGAATGGTCAGTTCGTTGCTGATAATACTCCACAGGGTATCGCTGATAAGAAGCTTGGCAATCTTGAAGTTACTATTTTTGGCTTGAACGATAACGATAAGGTTCAGATGGAAATCAATCTTCCATGCGAAAACGGCATCCTTTGGACTCCAGCATTCGGTGATGAAAGTGATACCGGTATTGTATCTGGCGGTATGGTTAAGGTAGCATATTCCGGTGTTCCAACTGGTTACGACATGAGCTACACTATTAGCGTAGTTCCTGACAGTGTTGCTTCTGCTTCATGCATCTACTCTTCAGGTAATTCTCCAATATTCATTCCTGTAGCTGAAACTTCTTCTGAAGTTAAGAGAATATTCCTTGATGTATCTAAGATGAATTCATCTGCAACAAGTGAAGAATAATATATAAAGAGTTAATTTCCAGCAAGAAACAAAACCCCAGCCTTCGGGCTGGGGTTTTTGTTTACTTATTTTGTTATAAAAAAATACCCGCTCTTTTGAGCGGGTATTTAATTTATTCTAATCAGATAAAGGCTTTGCCGTTTTCGTATTCAACACCAAGGTGTTTTGCTACTGTAGCGGCGATATCCCAGAAGCCAATGCGGATACCAAGGTCTCTGCCTGGTTTGCCTTTCTGGTATACCAGCAGCGGAACAGCTTCTCTTGTATGGTCAGTGCCCTTATAGGTTGGGTCACAACCATGGTCTGCTGTGATGATGAGAAGGTCATCTTCGTTAAGCTTCTGCATGAATCCGCCAAGCCACTTATCGAAGTCTTCAAGAGCCTTCTTGTAGCCTGGAACGTCTCTTCTGTGACCATACTTCATATCTGTGTCAACGAGGTTTACGAAAATGAAACCGCTCTTAACTTTATCAAGAGCTTCCATTGTCTTGTTCATACCATCATCATTGCCCTTAGTGGTAACGTGTGGTTCAACACCCTTGCCAGCGAAGATATCATAAATCTTACCAACACCGTAGGTGGTAATGCCTTTGCTCTTGAGAAGGTCAAGGACATTATCCTTTGGAGTAAGGCTGAAGTCATGGCGGTTAGCAGTTCTAGTGTAGTTCCCGCTTTCACCTTCGAATGGACGAGCAATTACACGAGCTGCGCCAAGAGTTGGTGGCTGGAGAAGATCACGTGCTGTCTGACAGATTTTGTAGAGTTCCTGCAGAGGAATTACGCCTTCATGAGCAGCAATCTGGAAAACTGAGTCAGCAGAGGTATAAACGATTGGCTTGCCAGTCTTGCAGTGTTCATCACCAAGTTCTTTGATGATTTCAGTGCCTGATGCAGCATAGTTACCAATACATTTGCGACCGATAGCAGCTTCGAACTTATCCATGAATTCCTTTGGGAAACCTTCTGGGAATACTGGAAGTGGATTTTCAAGCTTATAGCCCATCATTTCCCAGTGACCAGTAGTGGTGTCTTTGCCTGGGGAAAGTTCTATCATTACGCCGTAAGAACCATTGGTATTCTTTTCTTTTGGACAACCAACGATATCGTTAAGGTTACCAAGACCAAGCTTCTGCATATTTGGCAGGTTGATACCATTTGAAGCTTTGGCGATGTTAGGAATAGTGCATGCTCCTACGTCACCATATTTGGCCTGGTCAGGCATTGGGGCTACGCCAGCGCTGTCTAATACGATACAAATTGCTCTACTCATTCAATTCTTTCCTTTCATATTTGTTGTTGGCTGCTAGCTTTTGGCTTCTGGCCGAGAGAAACAGCCTTATAATTTTTTGATATCAGCTATATGCTCACAGCTTTTGGCCGAAAACACTGCTTATCATTGTTCTCGGCTGTTAGCTGTTGGCAGTAATCTGAGTTACTTCTTTATTACAGTTACCATGTCGCCATTACCGATACCAGCGCAGTTAGCGTCGTCCATATCGATATGGAAATCCATTGCGTGCTTTTCGCCAGCGCGAACAAGTACATTATGGAATGTTACACCCTTCATGCCGTCAACTTCGATGTCAACGATGTCTTTATCTTTGAGACCCCATGCAGCAGCTTCTGCACCAGTAAGGTGAAGGTGGCGGGCTGCAATGATAAGGCCTTTGCTTGGTTCGATTGAATTGCCGTTAGCTGCAACAATCTTAATGCCAGGAGTGCCTTCAAGGTCACCTGAGTTTCTTAATGGAACATCTTTAAAACCAAGAGTGAACATATCTGTGCGAGAAATTTCAATCTGAGTTTCTGGGCGGATTGGACCAAGGATTCTAACCTTTTCAATGCTTCTCTTTGGGCCAACAAGAGTTACACATTCTTCAGCTGCGAACTGGCCTGGCTGAGAGAGTTCTTTTTTCTTTGTAAGTTCATAGCCTTTACCATAAAGGGTTTCAAGATCTTCTTTGGTAAGATGGACGTGACGATTGCTTACACCAACATTAACTTTCATTTCTGACATAATATTAACTTCCTTTATAAAATAGGTGTTATGTACCGCTTTAAAAAAATTATAGCACACACTAATTATTTAACAAGCATTTTTATTTTATGATTAAAAAAAAGTGATATAATAAAAACATGTAGTAGTAAAAGAGAGGTTTTAACTATGAATAGAAGAGATTTTCTAAAAAGTGCTTTTACATTAGCAGCTCTCAGTCCTTTTACAAAGCTGTATGCCAAGGAAGGTCCTGATGGTGACAAGGCTTCAGATATCGTTAAGGGCGAATCGGTTACCAGAAGACCTTACAAAAACACTGGCATGACATTGCCTTTGCTTGGTTTTGGTATGATGCGCCTTCCAAAAATTTCACCAGATAGCCAGGAAATCGATGCTGCAGTTGCAGAAAAGATGCTTAACCGTGCTATGGAAGCAGGCTTAAATTACTTTGATACTGCTCATATGTATCATGACGGTATGAGTCAGGTATTTGCCGGTACAGTGCTTTCTAAGTATCCTCGTGACAGCTTCTATCTTGCCAATAAGATGCCACCTAACTCTGCTGTTGATATTCAGACTGTTGAAAAGATTTTCAATGAACAGCTTGAAAAATGCAAAACCCCATATTTTGATTTCTATCTGATTCATTCATTAAATGCTGGTCTTTGGGAAAAGCATAAAAAAATAGGAACCTATGAATTCTTAGCAAAAATGAAGGCTGAAGGAAAAATCCGCAAGCTGGGCTTCTCTTTCCATGATAGTCCTGAAGCTCTACAGAAGATTGTTGATGATAAAGAATGGGATTTCGCTCAGATTCAGCTGAACTATCTTGACTGGGTTCTTTATAAATCTAAAGAACAATATGAAATTCTTGCTAAGGCCGGTATCCCAACTATCGTTATGGAACCAATCCGCGGTGGCGCTTTGGCTACATTGAATGATAAGGCTTCAGAAATCCTGAAGACTGCTAAGCCTGATGCAAGTATTGCTTCCTGGGCTCTTAGATACGCTGCTTCATTGCCAAATGTTCTCTGTGTTCTTTCAGGTATGACTTTACCGGAACATCTTGAAGACAATATCAAGACCTTCACTCCATTTGTTGCTTTGAATGACAGTGAACGCGCTACATTAGATAAGGCATTGGAAGCCTACAGAAAGAGTCTGGCCATTCCTTGTACTGCCTGTCGTTACTGCATGCCGTGTCCTGTAGGTGTTGATATTCCTAATATATTTGGTAACTATAACCAGTATAAGAAAGATAATACACCACGTGCTAAACACGGTTTTGTCAGAGCATACGCTTCTTTGGGCAAAGCAAATGCTGATGCTTGTATAGAATGCGGACTCTGTAAGACTAAGTGTCCTCAGCAACTTGATATTCCTACTCTGCTTAAGACCTGCAAAGCCGAAGCAAAAGGCTAAGAAGAAAAAAATAATAAAAAAAACTAAATAGCTCTTGCCAACCTGACGATAAATTTGTTAGAGTTTAAGTAGAGATAGTTCTTTGAAACATAAAATAATTTGACCAGTTTCCCTGCGTTGTGCGTGATGGTTCAGGTCAAATTGAGCCGACACCTGTTCCTTAAAGGGAATCAGTTTCTCAACATCTTCTAGGGTAACTTACGAGTAGGTCTACCTGCTACGAAGTCCTAGCTGATGACAGACTGACAACCGTGCTGAAAAGTGGGTTCAATTTCTTCCTTTACACGGCAATTGCGGGGTCTAATATTAAAAAAAGCCCGAGCTTAGATTTTTTTAAGCTCGGGCTTTTTTTGTGCTATAATATGCAAAACAAATAAGGGGTAAACGCAATGATGCAGGAAATATTCAAACAACTTCAATTCAGACCTTTTTCTTATGAAGAAGATCCAGAATCAATAACAGATATGCACTGTTGTGCAGAAGTATTGGAAGGCTCTTGGTTTGATAAGACTGAAACCTGTCAGATGCATTCAAAGATTGTTGTAAGAGCTCCAGGCTCTAGCTGGGTAGTTGCTTATAATACAGTTGTTTTTGCCCATGCAGACCTTGTTAAACAGCCTAATGGCGAAGCCTCTGTTATTTATTGGAGAATACATGAAAGCTATAATTATCCTGAAGTAGCAAAGATTTTGCTTGATGGTCTTAAAGCTGAAGCTAGAAAAAGAGAATGCTCTAATCTTATTATTTTTGCTGACCAGGAAGCTGTTGATGACCAGATGGAATTTCTGGGACTTGTGCCGGACAGAAAATATATGTATGTGAACCCTGCAGATGTTGAACAAGGCAAGGTTCTTAGAAATGAACGCGTAGTAATTCATGAAAACGATATTCCGGCCTTAAATTTAAGAGCATTCATCGGAAATCCACTTCCACCGGATTATTTGATGCAGAGAGCTTATTTGGGCGCTGATTACGCAGTTTTCAGACACACAAAGCCGGATACCTTTGAAATATATTGCAAAAAGCAGACCTTCTTAGCCTGTCATGACGGCCGCGAATGGTTTGTATTCAAAAAAGGCGATTTCAAGGTAGAACCTGATATGATTGCATCTGTATTGAAGACTATTGCTTCCTTGAAGGATGGTTTGATTATGCTTAGTGAAAAAGCAATGGAACTTGCTGAAATGACACCTGCAAATCATGCCTATTATAACGATTATTGCATCGAATTAGGCGGCAAACTTCTGACTGATAAATAATTGATGGAACAGAAATTTAAATTGCATAGCCCTTTCTCTTTGAGGGGGGATCAGCCCGAAGCTGTTAATAAGCTTGCAGAATGGGTTAAAGAAGGTCATGACCGTATGACTCTGCTGGGGGTTACTGGTTCTGGTAAGACCTTCACAATGGCCAATATTATAGAACGCTGTCAGCGACCTGTGTTAGTCATTACCCATAACAAAACTCTGGCAGCTCAGCTCTATAGTGAATTTAAAGAATTTTTTCCTGAAAATGCAGTAGAATATTTCGTATCTTATTATGACTACTATCAGCCGGAAGCTTACATTCCTTCCACTGACAGCTATATCGAAAAAGATTCTGCTATTAATGACCAGATTGACCGTTTCAGGCACTCGGCAACTACAGCATTGTTTTCTAGAAGAGATGTTCTGGTTGTTGCTTCTGTTAGCTGCATATTCGGTCTTGGTTCTCCTGAAGACTATGCTGACTTGAGGATTCATCTGGAAGCTGGAATGGAAATGCCACGCCAGAAGCTTGTCAGAGATCTTATTGATATTCAATATTCCCGCAATGACATGGATTTCTCACGTTCTCGCTTCCGTGCAAGAGGCGAAACAGTAGACATTCTTCCTGCCTCAAGTGAACTTGCTATCCGTGTAAAATTCTTTGGCGACGAAATAGACAAGATTGAACAATTTGATCCTCTTACGGGTGAAGTCACTCAGAAGCTGAAAAATGTTGATATTTATCCGGCTCAGCACTTTGTAACAACAGAAGAAAAAATGGAACGCGCTCTTGTAAATATCGAAGAGGAAATGAAGGAACGCGTTAAATATTTTGAAGGTGCTAATAAGCTCATTGAAGCCCAGCGTATCAACGAGCGCACTCGTTATGATTGTGAAATGATGCGTGAAACAGGCTTCTGCAAAGGCATCGAAAATTATTCCAGACACTTTACCGGTAGGAACCCCGGTGAACCACCCGATACTCTTGTAGACTATCTTCCCAAGGATTGCCTCATAATTCTTGATGAATCCCATATGACTGTTCCTCAGTTGAAGGGTATGTGTAATGGCGATAGAAGCCGCAAGCAGACATTGATTGATTATGGCTTCAGATTACCTTCAGCTTTAGATAACCGTTGTCTTACCTTTGATGAATTCCTTTCTAAGCAGGCACCTTTGTTATTTGTATCTGCTACTCCCGGACCATATGAAATGGAAACCTCTAAGGAAAGAGTTGCAGAACAGCTTATCAGACCAACAGGCCTGCTAGACCCAAAGATTTCTGTTGTGCCAACAGAAGGTCAGATAGACTTTTTAATTAACCAGATAAATAATCGCCTTGAACGTGATGAAAGAGTTCTTGTTACTACCTTGACTAAGAGAATGGCTCAGGAGCTTTCTTCTTATCTGGCTGAAATGGCTATTCCTTCAAGCTATCTGCACGATGAAATAGATACACTGGAAAGAATAGAAATTCTTCGAAAGCTGAGAACTGGTGAAATAAAGGTTTTGGTTGGGATTAATCTGCTAAGGGAAGGTCTTGACCTACCGGAAGTTTCATTGGTTTGTATTCTGGACGCAGATAAGGAAGGCTTTTTGCGTTCAAGCTGGGCTTTGATGCAGATATGTGGCCGTGCAGCCCGTAATGCTCATGGCGAAGTAATCATGTTTGCTGATACTGTTTCACCAGCTATGGATTATTGTATTAAGGAAACTGCTAGAAGAAGAGAAATCCAGGAAAATTACAACAAGGAACATAATATTGTTCCACAGACTATTATAAAAGCATTACCAACACAGCAGTTTCTGCCAGGTTCTGATGATAGCGATAAGAAGAAATCCGGTAATATGGACGCTCAACAGCTTATCGAAGCCATTAACAATCTTAAGCAGGAAATGGAAGCTGCTGCAGCCCGAATGGAATTTGAAAAAGCGGCAATGATACGTGATGAAATCATTGCTCTTCAAGAAGAAAACCTTGAACTAGGTGTTCTGGAAAAACTTGGCAAGGCCCTTAAGTCTGCTAAGGCGCGTGGAGCTGCCAGAGGGAAAAAGAAGAACCGAGTATAAAAAAAATACCTCAGACCTGAGTCTGAGGTATTTTTTTTATATGTAAATTATGCCTTATTGAACTCTAACAAATACCAATGCGTCTAGGAACAGTGTGCAGTTTCCGCCTGCACCAGCAGCATTTGCTGTGAGGTCGATGTCTACACCAGAGGTGCTTGAGTCGATCTGAATGCTACCGATGCTCATGACTGTTCTGCCTTTGTCTACAGCACTGTATGCGCTGATGTCCTTCTGGAGCAATGAATTGCTGAGGATACCATTTTCTCTGATTTCGCATTTCCATGTGCCACTAGTGTGGTGTGGGAAGTAGTAAGCATATACATTGTATTTGTAATACTGACCAGAGCTTGGTGGTCTTGGAAGAGCATAGTAAGAAGAAGAGAGGAGGTTTCCTGAACCGTAGCGATATTTATCGCTGGTAGTAGCACCTGCAGTTGCAGCAACTATAAGAGCACAACCAGAACCAGAATAATAGTTGATGTTTGGATAGCTATTGGAGTTATAAGCTAAGTAAACATGCTGAGCACTGTCGCTGGTTGCAAGGTCCATTTCCCAGTTGGGATCTTCGCCTTCAAGTATGTAAACACCCATGCCGCCTGGATAAGCCTTGGCACAGTTACTGAGTTCGCTTTCCTTACCAGAAGAGCTTACTGCAGATACCTTGAAGTAGTATGGAACACCAAATTCAAGCTTCTGGCCCTTCTTAGTTGGGTCCTGATTGTATGAGCTTGGGTAGATGTTGAATACGTTGTTAGTTGATTCAGTCCACTGAGATGCACCAGTTACAGCCTTTGTATAAGCACCTTCTGCACTAGTTGAGAAGTAGATGTTATAGGAGGTTGCATTTGTGCTTGCTTCCCATGCCAGCTTAATACCTGATTCAGTTACTGTTGAAGACCAGGCTTTAAGGTTTCTTGGAGTTGAAGGAATGTTTACATCTGAAGAGAGAGAAGTGATTGAGCTGAGCTTACTTACGTTACCATTAACGTCAATAGCTCTAACTGCAAACAGATTATAGGAACTTCCGTTTGGATCCTTGAAGCTCTGGGTAAGATTGGCTGAACCATTGTCGTCTACGATGCCAATGAGAGAGAAGAGGGCATCATTAGAACTGGCTCTGAAGATAAGGTAACCGGCAAGGTCCTGGGTTGGATTTTCACCGCTGAAGATTGGAGAACCATCTTCATTATTAGTAGGCTTATTCCAAGTGATTACCGGGTCAGAGTCTGAGCTTATAGACAGATTGAATGGTGGATTTGGAATAGTATCATCGCCAGATTTCAGAGTAACCTGAACTGGGTCAGAGTTTTCACTTTCAGAATAAGCTTCGTTGAAGCTTCTTACAATGTAAGTATACTGATCTGCTGAAGCTTTGCTGATTGAAGTATCAACAAAACCTGGGGTTTCCAATGGACAAGAAGTAACCCATGTTACACCACCAGCGCTGCTGCTGAGACCTCTGTATACATTGTAGCCCTTGATGTTGGCTGATGTAATTTTGTCCCAAGAAACATAAACAGCTTCTGTTGATGCTCTAGCCTTGAGGTTTACAACTCTTGGAGGTCTTTCTTCATTTGGAAGACCAGCGCGAACCTGAATAGAGTTGGTCAGAGAAATATCAGATTCCTTAGCCTGAGTATCGAAAGCAGTAACCTTGTAGTAATAATACTGATCATTTACAAGCTTATTGCCCTGATCATCATCGTAATAGTTTGGTGCAGCCATTCCGCCAACAGTGGCGATAAGGGTGAATGGTCCACCTGAGTTGGTTGAACGATAAACACGATAACCAACAAGGTCTGCTTCAGTATTTGAAGCCCAAGTTAAATAGCAGGCTTTTTCTTTGCCTACACCATTAACGTTTTGTGGAACGCTTGGAGCTTCGTTGTCTACTACACCAGCGTCACGTTTGGTGCCTGTAGTACAACCAAACAGCCCTAATACCATTATTGTAAGCATTAGAACCGCTATAAAGTTCCGCCCAGTTTTGTGGGGCACAACTTTGTTCAACATAAGGCATTCTCCTTTTCCGGATGTCTAGTTTGACATAATTTCTCTATAGGTATCGACAGTTCCTTAAATAAAAATTAAGTATTTTTTTCTGCGTATCGTTGGCTATCGCTACTGTATCTAATGCACAATTTTCGATTCACAATGCACAATTCACAATTGATTGTGTTGGTCTTGTATTGCTTAGAGTGGGTTTGTGGCAAGATTCGAAGCTTGGCAGAGACTGATTGAAGCAGTAGAAAACTAAAACAAATAATTATGCATTAAGCATTATGCATTATGAATTGAAATAAGCCTTATGCTCAACTTCTATAGATAAAAGAAAACATGCTGCCATTCTTTTGGTGTTCACGGCGATAAGAAAAATACTTGTCTGCCTGGCAGAGAGTGCAATGGTTGTAATCGATTATCTGATTTGACGGAATCCCTGCTTCTTCAAGCTGAAACCGATTTAATGCTCTTAAATTCAGGTGCCATTTGTCAAATCTTACAAAAAACTGTGACCATTTCGGATTCTTAGAAACGAACATATCATAGACTTCATCGCCAAGTTCAAAACAGCATTCACCAATGCAAGGACCTATCCAGGCTGTTAATTCTGTAGGCTTTATGTTGTAAAGCTCATTGTATTTCAATACTGTATTCTGGCAGATGCATTGCAATGTGCTCTTCCAACCGGCATGTGTGGCTGAAACTACATCAGGACCTGCTATAAGGACAGGGCAGCAGTCTGCTGTGAATACCCCTATAGGGGTTTCTGGCAGGTCTGTGATTATTGCATCGGCTTTTGTGTCGGAAGTAGGAAATGGTTCGTTTTTTGAAACCTGAACAACATCGGCCTTGTGAACCTGATCAACATAGACTGGAAATTTAATGTCATGGTTCAGACTTTTAGATAGTTGTTTTCTGATTGCTTCCAGTTGTTCTTCTGAATAAGTATAAAAATTCAGGTCTCCATCACTCTTATCAGAGAACACTGCCGTACAATTCTTATAATTAAATATTTTCAATCTTATTTCCTCATTCACAATGCACAATTGATTGTGTTGTTTTTGTGCTGCTTAGCGAAGCTTGGGTGCTGCTATCTTAATGCATAATTCATAATTCATAATGCATAATTGATTGTGTTGATTTGGTGCTGCTTTGAGTGGGTTTGTGGCAAGATTCGAAGCTTGGCAGAGACTGGTTGAAGCAGTAGAAACCAAAACTATCAATTCCGCGAAAGCGGTCTTCATTCCTGCGTCAGCAGGTCTTCATTCTGGCCGTAGGCCAGTCTTCATTACTGCCGCAAAGCGGCAGTTCTTCATGCCCGTAGGGCTTCCCTTAATCATTATGAATTATGAATTAATAGCTTGATAGCTGGGCCATCATTCTGTCTGCGAGTTCATCAACTGCGTCTTCACGAGTTGAAACTTCCTTGACCATCTTTAGAGTTCTTATGGCATCTTCATGGCGGCCCTTCTGAGCGTAAAGTGAGGCCAATACAACATAGGCTTCCTTCATGGTTCTATCAAGAGCTATGGCTTTCTTGCTCTGTTCATAGGCTGCTTCAAGCTTACCCTGATTGTAATTAAGAAGAGCAAGATCCTTGTATACTTCAGCATTGTCTGGGGCTAATTGAAGTGCTTTGTTGAATTCACTTTCAGCAAGCTGATACTGACCTGAACGGAAGAAATCCTTGCCCATGTCTCTGTGGGTATTGGCTTTCTTGTCGTTACTTTCATCCATCTGCTTCTTTACTTTAAGGAGCATGTTTCTGGACTGACGGCTAACCATTGAGGTTTCCGGGGCAGCACTGATGATGTAGTTCAGTTCACCGGCTGCTTCAGAAATAAGACCTCTGTCCATGTAAGACTTAGCAAGTGAATACTTTCTTTCGAGCTCGCGTTCCTGGGCTACAGTAATCTGTCTGGGAGCGCTGCTTTCTACCTTTGCAGATGAAGCATAGTAAGATGAAGAAATAGTATTGGTTTCACGTGCATTTCTTGCAGCGATTGCACTTGGAGAGTTGTCTATAAGTGGAACAGAAGTCATTATTGGCTGTGGCTGATAATTAAATGTTCCGGTTGGCTGATATACTGATGCAGTCTGGTGGCTTGTTGGGCTGTAAGAAGAACTGTATGAGCCAGTTAATCCGGTTGCACTGACTGGAGTGAAACTGGAGTTTGTATCATAAGCTTTTGTGGAAGCAATATTGGTCTTGGTATTTGTATTGCTTGATGAACTGCTACCACGGCTGTGCTTATTTAAGAAGTCCTGAAGCAATGAACTGCCATGAGAGTTTGATTTGATGTTACTCTGTTTTGCGTCAGCAAAATATTGCTTTTTGGATTCTGCTGTAAGCTGTTTTATTTTCTTATTCAGATGTTTCTTGATTGGGTCATTATCAGCAACTTTGGTCAGGGCCTGGCGATATGTGTTAAGAGCTCTGTTGTCGTCGTTGAGCTTTTCGTAGCAATCCCCAAGTGAAACATATGCTTTTGCATAGTTGGAATTGTATCTGATTGTATTCTGGAAATCTTTAGCGGCTGCGGCGAAGTTGCCTGCAGTATATTCTACCAAACCAAGATTGAAATATGATTTGTAGAAGGTTGGGTCCAGTCTGAGAGCTGTCTGGAACTGTTCTGCAGCTTCCTGATGGCGATCAGCCTTATAAAGTGCCCAACCAAGAGAATCTCTGAAGCTTGGGGTGTTGGGTGAAAGCTGGACAGCACGCTGACAAAGTCCGATGGCCTGCAAAGAATCTGCCTCTGTAGTAGCAAGCAGAAAACCAAGATTATTAAGAGCAGATGGATAAGCGGGTTTTAAATTGAGAGCTCTTTCATAGGCTCTGATGGCATTTTGAGTGTCACCACAGCGTTCAAAGGCATAGCCAAGGTTATGATAGGCTTCCGGAATATCTGGTCTTAATTTGACAGCTTTGGTCAAATCTGAAACTGCTTCTGTAAAATTACTTTCCTGAAGCTTGCTTGTTCCTCGTATATAAAGCTTTGTTCCTTCATCCTGGTATGCAGGAAGAGTGTCAAAGCTTAATGAGAAAGCAGGTAAATTAAGAAAAAGCACTAAAAACCCGGTAAATACGAGCTTTTTCATATTATGCCTCCTATGGCTTTGTCTTTATAGTTTATTATTCTTCCCTACAATCGGCAGAAATTTAATGAAACTTTATATTTTGTTGAAGATAGTGTCTGAGCGCAATGACCTTATTCCTTGAATAATAGAACTAACAATGGTATAATGGTTGAACCAAAAATATTGGAGGCTCTATGCGTTTAGATAATCAGCGCTTTAGCGCTTTATTTGTTATTATCCTTTGTTCTTTCCTTTGCATGTCTGATTGCTATGCACAGCCAGTTCCTGCAGCTGCTCCTGCAGTAAAGGGAAGTCCAACTGATGTTCTCGCTCAGATTGCTGACTCAAAAGTAACTCGTGCAGATTTCGATAAAGAAGTTGCTGCTTTCAAGAAGTTTGCTGCTCCTCAGGCTGCTGCTTCACTTGAAACCATGGAAGGTAAACAGGATTTTTTACGCCAGCTCGTTGAAGTAACCCTGTTTGAAAAGAAAGCCAAGGTTGAAGGTCTTCAGAATTCCGAAGATTATAAAAAAGAAGTTCATCAGGCTTTGCTGAACAATTTTGCTATGAATCGTTTCAAGACTGTTGTAGAAGCAGTTACCGTTGACGATGCAGAAGCTAAGAAATTCTATGATGCAAATCTTAAGGATTTTACAGAACCAGATCAGTATCATCTTTTCTGGATTTCTACAGATACTAAGGAAAAGGCTGACGCTATCGTAAAGGATATCAATTCTGGTAAGTCCTTTATTGAAGTAGCAAAGGCTAATTCTATTGATGAAAGCAAGAATAACGGCGGCGATAGAGGTTTTATCCGCCTTGAAGACGAAACCCCTGAAGTTGGTGCTGCTCTTGAAAAGCTTGAAAAAGACAAAATTTCTGCTCCTATAAATGTTGCTGAAAGCCTTTATGTAATTGTTAAATACACAGAAAAGAAGACTGGAATTGTAAAGCCCTTTGATACTGTGGTTTCTCAGATCAGACGTGAACTTGCTAACGAAAAGCAGGTTGTAGTTTTCAAGTCTGAAATTGAAAAACTCAAAAAAGCTTACAACTTCAAACTGGACGAAAAGGTTGCTGAAACTATCCGCAAGCCTGAACTCAGTGAAACAGAACTCAATGCTGTTATTGCAAAATATGACGGTCATGAAATTAAGGTTTCTGAAGTATATAAAGACCTGGAACAGATTCCAACATTTATTAGACCTCAGATTCTTAATGGTGACGGTCTCAATGATTTCTTAGATCAGAACTTTGCTAGAACACTTGCTACTGCAGATGCAGAAAAGAATTTCGATGCATATAGCAAAGCAAATCCAGAAACAGTTGCTGATGTTTCTCGTAGAAGCCTGGTTAAATGCCTTTTCGACAAGGTTCTTACTCCTGTTGTCGTAACTGATGAAGAAGTTAGCGATTTCTACAAGAAAAATCTTGCTCAGTTTGAAGCTCCAGCTTCAATGAAGGCTCATCACATTCTTGTTGATGACGAAGCTACTGCTAAGGCTTTGATGGAAAACATCAAGAAAGATCCTAGCAAATTTGAAGAAATAGCCAAGGTTTCTTCTAAGTGCCCATCTAAGGCTAATGGTGGTGACCTCGGTGAATTTGCAGAAGGTCAGATGGTTCCTGAATTTGAAAAGGCTTGCAAAGAAGCAGAAGTAAACAAGGTTGTTGGTCCAGTAAAGACTCAGTTCGGTTATCATCTCATCAGAGTTGATTCTAGAAGAGCTGCCGGAACAAGAAAACTTGAAGAAGTAAAAGACGAAATCAAGGCTCAGATGCTTCCACAAAAGCAGAAAGATACTTTTGATGCATATTTGGAATCTCTGCGCAAAGAATTCAACGTTAAAGAATATAGAGACAATCTGTAATTTATGACCAATAAACCAATGCCCCAGGATGTAAAAGGGCTTGCTGAAAAAATATCTAACATATCCGTCGGAGGACTCATGCTACCAACTTATGTTGTTTATATAGTGGCAGCTGTAGTTGCGTTAATTGCGGGTATCGCCGGTTTCTTCATTGCCAAATCAAAAGAAAAGAAGAATGCCGAAGGTATCGTAGCTAATGCAAAACAGCAGGAAAAGGAAATTCTTGACGAAGCCAAGAATAACGCCCAGCGCGAAATCCAGAAGGCCCAGAAAAAGGCTAAGGAAATTCGTGATAAGGAACTGAATGACCGCAAAAATTCTGAACGCGAAATGCAGAAGAAGCGTCAGGAAATCCGTGAACAGGAAAATGCTCTTAATTCAAGAATAGAAAAGCTTGATGCCAGAGCTGAAGGTCTTGAAAAACGTGCTGATATGCTTCGTGACAAGGAAGCTGAACTAGGTAAGCTTAAAGCTGATAGTGAAGCTCTTCTTGAACAGCAGAAGAAAGAACTTGAAAGAGTTGCCGGTTTGACTCCTGAGCAGGCTAAAGAACAGCTCATGAAGAAAATTGAAGACGAACTTCAGTATGAAATTGCTTTGAAGGTTAATGAAGCTGATCAGAAGATTAAATCTGAAGTTGATAAGAAGTCTCGTGAAGTATTGGCTACTTCTATTCAGAGATGTGCTACTGACCATACTATTGACCCGATTGTTACCGTTGTTGAACTTCCAAGTGAAGAAATGAAGGGTAGAATCATTGGTCGTGAAGGTCGTAACATCAGAGCCTTCGAAAACCTGACTGGCGTCGATGTAATCATTGACGATACTCCAGAGGCAGTTGTTCTTTCATCCTTTGACCCAATCAAACGTGAAGTTGCCCGTGTAACTCTCGAAAATCTTACTCTTGATGGTAGAATTCATCCAGCTAAGATTGAAGAAATGTATGAAAAGGCTCAGAAGGAAGTTCAGCTTCGTATTAAAGAAGCTGGTGAACAGACAATGCTTGCTCTTGGTATCCAGAGCATTCATCAGGAACTCATCGAAATTGTTGGCCGCTTGAATTATAGAACTTCTTACGGTCAGAACGTATTACAGCACTCTATCGAAGTTGCTAACCTGGCTGGTAATCTTGCCGCTGAAATCGGTGGCGATATCCAGTTGGCTCGCAGAGCTGGTTTGCTTCACGATATTGGTAAGGTTATCGAAAGTGATGAAGGTAACCATGCTAAGCTTGGTGCTGATTTCGCTCGCAAATATCAGGAATCTGCAAAGGTTGTTAACTGTATTGCAGCTCACCATGAAGACGTTCCATTCGAAACTCCTGAAGCAGTTCTTATTTCTGCAGCAGATGCTATTTCAGCTTCTCGCCGCGGTGCAAGAAGTGAATCTCTGGAAGCTTACATTAAGCGTCTTGTCGATCTTGAAACCATCGCTAAGGGCTTCAACGGTGTTTCTTCAGCATACGCCATCCAGGCAGGCCGCGAAATCCGCGTTATGGTTAGCCCTGAAGATGTTGACGATATTACCGCTCCAAAGCTTTGCCGCGATATCGTTAAGAAAATCGAAAGCGATATGGAATATCCTGGTCAGGTTAAGGTTGTTCTCATTCGCGAAACCCGCAGTGTAGAAATAGCTCACTAATTCAATAAGAGCTTAGAATATTAGAGGCTAGAGATTTAAGAAAAGATTCTTTAAATCTCTAGCCTCTGACTATAAGATTGATTCTTTTATAATTAGATTATGAAAATATTGATGTTAGGTGATATTTACGGCAAAACTGGCCGTGAAGCAATCACAAGTATATTACCAAAGCTGAAGGAAAAGTATTCCCCGGACTGGATTATCGCTAATGGTGAAAATACTACGGCGGGGAACGGCTTGTCTGCTAAGCATGCAAAATTCCTTAAGGATGCTGGTATAGACATTCTGACATCAGGTAATCATATATTTTCAAGATTAGACTGGACAGAAGTATTATCAAAGCATGATTACATACTAAGACCACATAATATGGCCCCCGATGAAGATGCTGGAACTGGTTGCCGTGTCTTTTCCAAAAAGGGGTTAGGAAGTATAGCTGTAATCAATCTGGCAGGACGTGTTTTTATGGAAACCTGCCGATGTCCATTCGAAACCTTTGATAGGCTTTATAAAACATTGCCGGCAGACATTCCTGTAATAGTTGACTTCCACGGTGAAGCGACCTCTGAAAAGCTTGCTTTCTTCTGGCATGTAAATGGAAGAGCTTCTATAGCATACGGAACCCATACACATGTTCAGACTTCCGATAATAGAATTCTGCCTAATGGTGGAACGGGAGTGCTTACTGATTTGGGTATGACAGGTGCAATTGATGGAATAATTGGGGTTGACCGTAATACTGTTGTGGGACGCTTCTTGACAGGTTATTCCGAAAAGTTTCTGTGCGCTCAGGGGCATAGCAAAATTGAAGGACTTTACGCCGAACTAGACGGCAAATTCCCTACAAAGCTGGAATTAGTCAGAGCTTATTGATTTTTACTGAATTGCAAATAGTATAATTGCTATTAGCAGCAAGCCGCCTATTATCCACCAGATATACTTGTTGGCAGGGCTTTTGTTTTCCATTTCCCAAAGAGTGCATTCAAAGCTATCTGTGAGCATGCTTTGGTCCTGGTAGCCGTAAAGGCAGTTCTGTTCCTGCAGTTCGCCCTCAGCAAAAAAGAGGGTAGTTGGAAGATTGTTTATACGAAGAGCTTTAGTTAGTTCAGAAGACTTTTCTACGTCAATTATATCGATAAGGAACTTATCTTCATATTTAGAACGAAGTGCTTCAAGGTCCTGTATCTGAGTTTTACAAGGCTGACACCATTCTGCTGTAAAGCACAGCGCTGCTGGTTTTTTATCTTCTATAACTGTTTTTTCAAAAGCTTTTAAATCTAACATGATAAAGTGATTATATCACAACTTATAATGAACTTGAATTTCTTGTTTACAATTTTGTGAAATTAAATAAATTCTTGATTGAATTGTAATCAGGTGAATTTATGAAAAATACTATGCTTTTGATTCTATTTATGCTGGTGACTATGTTGCCAATGACTTCTTATGCTATAGAAGCAAGCGACGCTCTGGCTAGTTCTTCTAGTCTGGTGGAATATTCTTCCCCTTTGCCCGCATCTTTTACAGTAGATCAGTTGTTTGACAGAATGGAAGAACGCTCTGTGAGTATTAATGCAATTTCTGCTGAAGTAGAATTGATTGATGCAGTAGGTTCTTCTACTGCTGTGACTTTAAGAGTCAAAAGCCCGGACAAGTTTTCCATAACCTTTTCAGATAAGAGCAATGGTGTATATTTCAACGGCACAAAGCTTTGGATATATATCAAAGACCTGAATGAATGCTTTTATCATTTTTCAGAACCAATGCCGTGGTGGAGCAAAGTTGGTGGACTTATGTCATGGTTTGAACCAAAGAAAATTTTTGTAGATATGACTAGAAGCACTCTGACAGCAATTTTCGATATCGAGCCGATTAAGAGGGAAGAGCAGCCTGACAAAGATTTTTACTATTATTTGAAGCTGACTCCTAAGTATAAGGATATTTACACTAAGATTTTTGAATTAGGCCACTATGAAGCAGTGTTCTCTGAAAAACTTTACCTGCCTGTAAAGGTTAAGGAATTTGGTCCGGAGGGCAAGGCAAATAATCATTTGACCGTTAAGTCCTATAAAATGAATGAAGAGGTTTCTAATGACCTGTTTGAGTTTAAAAACGAAACAGGCGCAGTAATGATGCCTATTTCTGTTGTAATTCTCCAAAAGATAGAAGAATATCGTGACAAGGCGATTGAACAATTTAATAAAGCCAAAGAGGCTATGACCAATAGTATTTTGAATTGGAGCTTTTAATGTCTAGCAAGAAACAAGAACAAAGCTTTGGATGGGTAGAAGATTTTAGACGGGAGCAGTTGAAAAAATCAGCTAGAAATCCTGGCTTAGCTGCTATATTCTCATTCTTTGTTATGGGCATGGGGCAGATTTATGCCGGCCATATCGATCGCGGCGTTATTTTTATGGTTATAAATGCATTCTCGCTGATTGCCGGATATAGCATTTATTCAGGTGGGCTTGTTTATAATTGGTTAATGTCTCTTACGGGAGCTAATGGCATTATGATACTGTCTTATGTCGCTTCCGTTATATATATTCTAATCTGGATTTATAACATCAAGGATGCTTATTATCTTTCTATTTTCAGCAGTTTCCGCGATTGGTTTGAAGTAGAACGTGTATTGCTTCCTTCAATGGGTGTTCCCTCTGATTTGCTTCTTTCCAGCAAAAACAGCAATCCTTTGGAAATGCTAGAAAACAAGAGTGGCATAAAGAATACTGCTGAAGCAGTTCCGCAACAGCAGACAGAACTGAAGCCCGAACCAGAACTAGAAAAAGAAGATGAAAACGTAATTAATATTACATTGGATTCAGAAAAGAAAGAAGCGGAAATAGTTCCTGAAAATACTTCAACAACTGAATTAGAATCAGAATCAGAACCAGAATTAGAACATGAAATTGCATCTGACATTGAAGCAGACAAACAAGAGGAAGAAGATGATTTAACTGATTCTGAAGCTGCAGGGCTTGTATATATGAATTATTCGTCCTGGAAACTTTTTGGGGCCGCTTTTCTTGTTTTGGTAGGTGCTGGTGCAGGAATATATTATTTTAACTCAGATTATTCCAAGGAAAGCTCTTTGCAACTGGCGAAGGATTTTGCGCTTGTTGACAAAAATAAAGTTAGTCCTGTTAATGTGGCCTCGGCTTCGACAGGACATTCACAAGCAATTTCTGGCGAAACTCATCATGCGTCAATAATAGCTACTAGCTCAAAACAGCCAGTCGATGCATATCCAATTCTTATGACACAGTCTCAGATAGATTCCTATGTTGATTGGCGAATGAAGTCGTTACTTGCTGCACGGGAAAAGAGAAGATATGCTACTATTTATTCCGAAGATGAAAACGATGAAATTCCGTTGATAGTTTCTTCTGATATTGATGATGGAACCAATGATGAAACTGAAGTAAGCAATAATGAGGTTATTTTTGTTCAAGGTCATAAAGACGCCAAGATTTTGAAAAAGACAAATTCAGTAAATATTTCTGAAAATACCTCTAATACCCTTTATGTAGCTCCGGATGAAGGAAAAGAAGATGATGGCGAAGACGTTCAGTTGATAATGACTGATGAAAGTGATTCTGCTGAAATTCAGGAACCAGTTATTGAACAAGAAAACGTTGCTGTTCCTAATGTAGATAAAACAGTCCTGGAACGACTCAAAAAAGAAAAGGAAACTGAAAAGGCTGCGGAATTAGAACAGAATGACAAGCAGAATGAGATTAACGATAATGTTGCTACTAATACTGTTGATGAAACAGAAAAGAGGGATGAAAAGAATAATATCACGCCAATTCAAGAAACACCTGAAATTAAAGCTGCTCTGGAAAGAATCAAGGAACGTGGCGCTTATGAATTCTACCGCGGTAACTGGGAAGCGGCATTACCGTTCTATTTTGAATTACTGAAATATCATCGTAATGCTGAAGCCTTTGAAATGGTTGGTATCATTTTTGAAAAGATGAACAAGCTTTCTGATGCTTACGACGCTTATGAAAATGCTTATAAGCTTGGCATGAATTCAAGAAACAACGTAACCAGACTGGGGCTTATCGGAGAAAAGCTTGGTAGATACGAAGACGCTCAGAGATATTTGGAAATGGCTATTGAAAAGAGTCCGAAACGTGCAGATATTATCCTTAGCTATGCAAGATGCCTTGATAAGCAAGGTGAAAGCATGGCCGCTGCTAAGGTATTAGCTGTTTTAAGAGATAGCACCAATTCTTATGCTATAAAACAGGCTGCAGAACAAGGTTATCAGGATATCGTAAAAGCCCGTGAAAAGAAGCTGGCTATTCAGAAGGAACTCGAAAAGGCTGTTACAACGGCTATTAAGAATAAAAAATGAGTTACACACTTACAAAACCTCACATTGTAGGCTCTAGCGAGGCTATGCTGGAAGTGTTTGAGCTTCTGGACAGAATAGGCCCCAATGAGGTTACTGTTTTGATTACCGGAGAGTCTGGGACAGGTAAAGAATTGGTTGCTCAGGCTCTTCATCAGCAGAGTAAAAGAAATACATGCCCTTTTGTAAAAATCAACTGTGCTGCCCTGCCTGAAAATCTTATTGAAAGTGAATTGTTTGGGTATGAAAAGGGTGCTTTTACAGGCGCTTTTCAACGTAAGCCTGGCAAATTTGAGATAGCTAATAGCGGAACCATATTTCTGGATGAAATAGGTGAAATGAATCTGGCTACTCAGGTAAAGCTTTTGCGAGTGCTTCAGGAAGGCGAATTTGTCAGAGTTGGTGGCATTCAGAATCTGCACGTTGATACCAGAGTTATTGCCGCAACTAATAAGAATCTTATGGAATGTATTGCCATGGGAACCTTCCGTGAAGATCTGTTTTATAGATTGAATGTTGTTAATATACAGCTTCCTCCATTACGAGAAAGGCTGGCAGATATTCCTGAATTAGTAGAGGCCTTTGCCAAACGATTTTATAAAAAATTCGAGAGAGAATACAAGCCTTTTTCGAAGCAGTTTATGGGTAAGCTGATGCAGTATCGATGGCCTGGCAATGTCCGTGAACTTCAGAATCTTATCGAGAAAGCCGTTGTTTTGAACGACGAAAGCGTTATCGAAATGGAAACAGGCTTTAATAAAAAGAAGATACGGCTAGAGAATAAACAGTTCATTTCCAATGGCATGATGAATATGAACTACAAGGAAGCCAAAGAAATCATTATTGAAAGCTTTGAGAGAGAATACTTTTCTGAATTATTGAAAAAAGCAGATAATAATATATCTGAGGCAGCTAGAATTTCTGGTATGCATAGAAAAAATCTTTTTGTAAAGCTGAAGGAGCTTGGGTTGCTTCCTTCGCATGAAGAAGCCTGAGTCTTGTTTTATTGGGCTTCGCTGAAGGAATTGTAGAAATCATTTAAATCCTGCAGGCGTTTTTCTTTTAATTCCTTCCATTCGTTCGGGGTGCTTTCATAAGAAAACTTTAATAATTCGCTGGCTTGTTTAAGCTTATTCTGCTTGAAATATAGCTTGCCAAGGCTGTTGGCTATCATCAGCAATTCAGAAAGCTTAGGCTGTTCACTGTTGCTGACTATCTGATAGGCTTCTTCTAAGCAGGTCTGAGCTCTTTCCAGGTCTTTATTGGTTTCTAATAGCAGATAACCTATAGCATTCAATACGCTAGGAACATGTGGGTAAACTTCTATTACTTTTTCAAAAAGAGCTAGAGCTTTGTCATATTTCTTTTCGTTGGTCAGAAGCATGCCTTTAAGATACAAAGCTTCAATGTTTTCGGCAACTTCAGTCTTTATTGCTTCTATATATTCTTTGCAGGTCTTGTTGTCTCCACGCTGGGAGGCCAGAGTTGCCAGACTTAATCGGATCCTGTCGGCAGCTATGCGTTCTTCTTTTAATGGCGGAATATTGATAAGGCCTTCCTTCATAATGCTTTCGGCTTCTTTATTGCGACCTTCTGCCAAAAGAATATTGCCTAATAGTTCATAGGAAAGAGGATTTTCTGCGTGCTTGAGATTCTGGACTGCAAGTCTGTGAGCCTCAAGGATTTTATTATTGTTGAAAAGAATCTGCGCTATTTCATGTTTGGCGTTGAATATATTCGGTACCATTGTATCAAGCTTCAGGAAGGTTTCCTGGGCTGCTTCAAACTTTTGTTGTTCTCTGAATGCTATTCCAAGACCATGATATGCTTTTAGTTGCTGGGAATTTATTTTGATTGTCTGTTTGAAATTTTCTTCAGCGTCAGCCCATTTGCCTTCGCTTAAGGCTATTCTGCCTTTTTCAAAATAATATTGCTCCCGCTGATAATCAAACTGGGCATGATAGGAAGCAATAGCGTAAACTACAGGTAGAATCAGGAAAAGTAATGAAACATAGGTCATTCTCGGTTTCCATCGAACATCTGGCTGGCAGCAGGAAAAATGGAGACTAACCAGCATTCCCAAAAATGCTACAAGTGGTAGTATGGAGGAAGTATTGTTGAAAAGGCTGTAGAATACGAAGGTAAATATTGCAACCAGAGTTGAACGGCCTAAATAACGGTAGTCATTGCTACTTGCTTTGTATTGATTGTTGGAAACGCTTGTTGATATACCAAAAAATGCTATAACAGCAGAAATGCATATTGGCAGATAGTATGATTTTATGAAGCCTGACTGGAAGCTTAGATATAAAATCAAAACCGCTATGGAAGTATATAACCATGGAAATACTGGAGCTGCTTGTTCGACGTCTTCCACCGATTCATACTTTGTATTTTTTCTTATGTAGCAGCCGTAGATAGCAGCTAGTAGGATGCAGAGACCGAAAAGACCTAAGAAACCTGTTTCTGCCAGGGTTGTTACTATTATTGAATGAGGGTCGTCGTTATATATATTAATACCTAGGGTAGAACCTGTAGGAGGTCTCTTTAGCGGCATTATATATGGAACAGAGCCGACTCCCGAACCAGTTTGTGGATGCTTCAGGAATATTTCGAAGCCCATTTGCCACAGAATAAATCTGGATACTGCTATCTGTGACTTTTCTGGCACCTTGGTAATCTGATTCCAGTCGTAGCTAGAGGTTTTTTGATAAATCGAATACTGGATAACAAAAAGTAATATTGCTAGCACAAGACCAGCAATAATAGGAGTTTTTCTGGATATTTTCCCTGAAATCCTGAACCATCTGGACCATATCCAGAGTATTGCCATAAAGGCCAGACAAAGTATATGACCAGCCCTGTTCAGCATCAAGATTACTGCTATCTGAACCAAGAAAAAGGCAAGGAATGTGAAACCATGCTTTTTGCTTTTGCTGTAAACTTCTGCAAACATACCAAATGATACTGCTGAAGTCATGCACAGAAATATTGCCAGGAAATTGGGATTAGCTAGAGTTCCTACAATGTTGAATTTGCTTTGCCATATAAGAAAATCATGACCTGCTGCCTGACATATTGCATATATTGCCATGAACAAACCGCAGAGAGATATCATGCCGCCTACACTTAAATTGTCTTGCTGTTTTCTTAAAAGTCTTAAGGAACCAATATTAGCTATGAAGCCGACTGCTAGCAGTGTGGCGCGGAATGTCACATTATATGGACTGGTGTATAAGGCTATTGTAATAGCTAAAAAAAGCACAAATAAGGCTGCATTAAGTGTTACATAGCCATTCTTTGGACGGTATAAAGCCAATAGGATGGATGAAAATGTCAGAGAAATTATGGCAGCAATAATCTGAGCCCATCCACTATTTAAAAACGGATCGGCTGATAGGCCTGATATAAGCCAGGGCTGAACAAGCAATATGATAGTAATAAGCAGCCCTGAAATTCGTAATATTGTATTCAGTATATTCGGTAACATCAACTATTCAGAATATAGCATTATTAAAGGGATTTCAAGCCTATCGCCAACTTTTATTCCAAGTTTTTTTATCATTCCGGCTTTTAGCTCCAGAGCATGTCTGGCTTTGCCTTTTGAACTGTAATGTGGAAGACTTGCTTCATACTTGCCATAGCCTGGTTGCATGTTTTCTATCCATTCCACTACTTTTAGGTCGCTGGAAAAAAAGACGATATCAAGTGGTATTCTTGTGTTTTTCATCCAAAAATGCATCTGATGATCGTAGTTGTATACGAAAAGCATGGCGGTAGTTTCTGGAATATCCCAGAAAAACATGAAGCCCTTCATCTTTTCCTGATTGGTGCGAGCTAGCATAACGTCAAAGTCTGTGCCTGCCAATTTTGCTTTTACGGAAGGGATGTTCTGTGGCTGTTGATATGCATTGCCGCCATACTGGGCGAAAGCCTTGACTGGATTAAATAAACCAGTAATACAAAAAGCCGCAATAATAACAAGGATTAAGTTATTAATGGGCTTTTTCACAATAGACCAAGCTTAGTATTG
>JAZUDR010000093.1:0-4115 GCA_045639725.1 Candidatus Avigastranaerophilus sp.
GGCATCCCAGAAGGAATTGCCTCTAACACACTTGTAGTTCCATTCAACAATCTTGAAGCTGTTAAAGCCTGCTTTGAAGCCCACAAGGGCAAAATTGCCGGCATGATAGTAGAACCAGTCTGTGGCAATATGGGCGTAGTCCTTCCCCAAGACGGCTATCTGGCTGGTTTGCGTAAACTCTGTGACGAACACGGAGCTCTTCTTATTTTTGATGAAGTAATGACCGGATTCAGAGGTTGCTTCGGTGGCGTCAGCAAGGTTGCCGGTGTAACTCCCGATCTGACAACTCTTGGGAAGGTTGTCGGCGGTGGTATGCCATTAGCAGTTTATGGTGGCAGAGCAGATATCATGTCTATGATTGCTCCAGACGGTCCTGTTTATCAGGCTGGAACCCTTTCAGGCAATCCAGTTGCAGTTGCAGCAGGTATTGCAACTCTGAAAAAACTGAAATCCGACCACAACTTCTATTTAAGACTTTTACATCTGTCAGAAAGATTAGAAAAGGGCTTAACCGAAGTTGCCAAAGAAGTTGGAATAAAGGCAACCTGCAACCGTTACGGAGCCATGATGACAGTCTTTTTCAACGAAGGTCCGGTTACCGATTACGAAACAGCAAAGAAATCAGATACAGAACTCTTTGCCCGCTGGTTCAAAGGCATGCTCTCCCACAAGATTTATCTGGCACCTTCACAGTTTGAAGCAGCCTTTATTTCAGGTGCTCATACAGAAGCAGACATCGACCGCACCATAAATGCAGCAAGAGAAGTATTATCTTCTCTCTAAGAAAAACTAAGACTATTGCCGATAGAGTAGATAGATAAAAGAGTGTCCGCTCGGAGGCAATATGTCTGACAGTATATTTCGTAACAAATTAAATAATCAGGTTGATTGGAATCTACATCCAGCACCGATTTTCGGCAGAGGCAAAGCAGAAAAGATTGCCCTGCTTGCAGCATTTTTCGCTGCATTCACCACAGTTTCAGCAGATGCAGCTCTCTTTGGAAATTCAAAGAGCAGCAAAAACACAAACAAACAGCAGGAACGCGAAACTGTTCAGGTAAGAATTGATAACAACCAGTTCCAACAACGAAATATCACTGGAAGCAACATGGACGCCTATAAATTTGCCCAGACTCATTTTGGTCAGTCAAAAGCCAAGCTGGAACAAATCTGCCGAGCAATCAGTTCACGCCACAACGACAACTCTGCCAGAGACATACTACAGAAGATATTTGTAGTCGACACTCAGATCTACATGAACAATATTAAGAATTCTGCACTGGCAGTCAGTGAAGTCCTCAAAGCCAACACTGCAACAAGCCAGGGTCTTCAGGACCTCAAGCAGATTATCATGTCACCAGGCAACCAGACTCTGGAAGCCCTCGACAAAACCATTGACAAGGTCCGTTCAATCAACGCTACTCAGCTTCTCACAAGCCAGAAGTATCTCGCTTGCCTTGAAAGCATGATTTCAATGGCCAAAGCTTCTTACGAAACCTATGAACTTATTCCTTCCCTTAACATACCAGAACTGGATATGTTTGTTCAGGCTTCAAAGCAGCTTATGACCAATGTCCGCTCACACAGCGAATCCTTCAAGGGTCTTGTTCTCAACATAAAGAGCAGCAGCGAACAGATCGATTCAGGCCTCACTGGTGTAAAACAGACAATCAAAGAAACTCTCCGCTTCTCTGATCATTTTGCAATCAAGCAGTTCCCGCTTATTAACCTGCCAGCTCCTTCCAGAGAAAAGATTTTTGTTCAGGTTAATTCCTTGGCCAATACGGTAAAAGGCGTAGACAACACTGTTTCAATCGGTGATTCACAGGTCAGAAATGCGTCACAGCAGTTCACTCACCTGGTTTCTGCCTTTGTCGACAAGAGCGCTGAAAGTATGAAATATTCCAAGAACGATTTTGGCGAAAAAGCTCAGGAACAGATTTCTTCTTATGCTAGAAATCAAATTTGCGGCCTATTTGCACGCATCAAAGAAGACATGGGCGCCATGCGCACTGAAATGGCTGCTGCCGGCAAGGCTAATGGCAATCTACAGCCAGTCGTAAACATGGAATCAAGAAGCGAATATATTGCAAGAAAAGCCAAGTCTGTTGCTGAAGACAAGCTTCCTCTCTTCCTCCTTGGGGGAAAGGGCAATTCTTCTCCCGCTATGGCTTCGACCAAAACAAGCCAGCCACTCATTCGTCCGAATACAGCCGATAGTTTTGGTGGCTCAAATGACAATTTCGACATTCCCGATGGTTTCTTAGCAATGGATTCCAAACCAAAGCAGAAATCAAATATGTCTGATTTCGCAAATCTTCCAAACAACGACAACAGCACCTCAAGTCTTTTTGATGAAAACGACTTCGCCTCTGTTAAAGGAAATGATTCAGAATTCATGACCTCTGAAATGAACATACTTCAGCAGGAACTAGGTTCCGATTTCTTCTTTGGTGATAATAATGGCGAAAATATCAGTGGAGACAGCCTCTTAGCCAAGAATACAGACGGTGACCTTCCTAGCTATGGCGTAGAAGATTACGGTGATGGTGATTCTGCTGAAATGCAGGTCAGTTACGGAAACCTTGAAAAAGGTGAACCCGAAGTTGAAATGATGCGTTTTGATTCTACTTCATTAAACGAAAGTGATGATGAATTGCTTCCAATGATGAAATACGACAGTGACGTGTTGAATTTCGACGAACTGAATGAAGAGTAAGTAGCAAGCTAGAAGTCGATAGTCTGAAGGGAGTCGCCCTGCGAAGCCTTCTTCCTTTAGGGAGAAGGTGGCACGCGTAGCGTGACGGATGCGGGCTTTTGCAACATACTTCAATAACAAGCAACTATAAATTAACATAAAAAAAGCCGCTAACGAATTTGTTAGCGGCTTTTTTGTTTTAGATATTATACAGAAATCTTTTTGCTGAGGTGTGTGAAACCATCTTCGCGCTTTTCTTCGTTTTCAGCAAAACCAAGGCTCTTAAGATAATTGATGTGTGAAATATTCTTTGTAAATGATTCAAATTCTTCAATGCCCTGATCTCTGAATACGTATGACTTCTTAACATACATAACAGCACCAAACTGACCGTCTCTGTATTTTGGAACTACATAGTCCATAATAATCTGGGCTTTCTTGCCTGTATCATCCATCTTAATAGAGAAGATACCAACAGGAATCATATCTCTGAAAAGAACATAGGTCTGAGCAAGTTCCAGGTCACTATATTTAACTTCTGGGAAGAAACTGCGGATATCGTCTTCGTAGAAAGAATAGAACTGTTCAAAATACTTTTCGCCTATATCACCGATAGTGCCAAAATAGAATGTAGATTTATCACTGTTTTTCAGTTTTACAATACCGAGGGCATCTACGATAGCAATATAGAAGTTTACAGCAGCCAATGGCCATGCGTTAATCAAAACACCATAAATAGTGAAACCAATACAGCCAAAAAGATTGAGCCATCTCATCTTATATAAAGACTTAACAGTCAAAGAAATTGCTGTTGTTATGGAGGCAATAAGGCTTATGATTTCATAAATCTGACTTGCTGTCAGGTTGAAAGAACTAGCTTCAGCCGCACCGGCTGTGGCAGCTACAGCTGCAGTTGCAGTTGCTACTATTGGGTCCATTAAATTAATTCCTCACAATCATTTGTAATAAAAAAACCCACCGATTAAGGTGGGTTCTTTTAGTTCGGATCGGACGGGGCTCGAACCCGCGACCTCCGGCGTGACAGGCCGGCGTTCTAAACCGACTGAACTACCGATCCAAAAAGTTAGCCGACTAACTTTTTTGGGAGGCGACAAACGGATTCGAACCGTTGAATGAAGCTTTTGCAGAGCTTTGCCTTACCACTTGGCCATGTCGCCATATGCTCATCGAGCAAAAAAAATGGCCAGGGACAGAATCGAACTGTCGACACACGGATTTTCAGTCCGTTGCTCTACCGACTGAGCTACCTGGCCTTAGTTGAAAATGAAAGCGGATCGGACGAGGCTCGAACTCGCGACCTCCGGCGTGACAGGCCGGCGTTCTAAACCGACTGAACTACCGATCCAAAAATATTTTCAAAGGCGACAAACGGATTCGAACCGTTGAATGAAGCTTT
>JAZUDR010000094.1:0-3793 GCA_045639725.1 Candidatus Avigastranaerophilus sp.
AGATAGTAGAAAAAGCATAAACATAATAAAGCTTCAAAAGCTGTACTATATGGAACTGGTGATAGGAATCTGAAAGAAATCTGGAACAATGCAGAGGTGCAGAGTAGTAGTCCTGAAATTACAGCACATTGAACACCAAAAAACAGTTTTGCGATAAAATATATACTTACAGCAGTAATACCTGCAGCAACACTAAGGAAGAACCTTGCTCCGAACTCATTGAAGCCGAAAAATTTGAAACCAAATGCTGTTATCCAGTAAACACCTGGTGGAAGTTCAAAATGCTTTATTCCATTTAATATCGGTGTAGAAAGATTATTGCTGTCTATCATATATCTTGCTATTGAACCAATTAAACCTTCAGTGGGTTCTAGCAAGCCTAATGTGCCAATGTTGTATAAAACAGGAAGCATTCCTGCTAAAAATACTATTATAGGCAGATAATTATTTACTTTGCGAGAAATTGCCATTTGGATTTATGCCCCTCTATGTTTTCTATAGTTTACAATTTTAGCGTCATAAATACAATACCCTAGGACTCTTTACCATAAATAAAAAAAGTGATATGTTATAGACATCTTAATTTTTGGAGCGATACGATGACTGATATTAGAAATCTTAGTGTTGGTGTAGACCTCGGTGGTACCAAGGTTGCCGTTGGACTTTGCAGCAACGGTGAAATTCTTAAGAAATCAATTTTCCCAACACAAGCAAACAATGGATTTGACAGTATTATAGATACTATTCTGTCTGCAGTTAAGACTGTAATAGGTGATACTGATTTAAAAGATATCAGAGGATTGGGAATTGGAGCTGCTGGTCAGATTAATCCAATTACAGGCGAAGTAATATATGCTCCAAATCTTCATTGGGAACATGCACCACTTGGTAAGACACTTGAAGAAAAGCTAGGCCTCCCGGTTAAGGTTCTAAATGACGTTCGTGCTGCAACAGTAGCAGAACAGAAGTTTGGTAACGGTAAAGGCTTAAGAAACTTTGGCAATCTGTTTATAGGAACTGGTGTAGGTTCAGGTTGGGTTATAAATGGCATGCTTTTGAATGGTCATTCTAATTCAGCAGGTGAAATCGGTCATATCTGCTTAGACCCTGAAGGTCCATTGTGTGGATGCGGTCATAAAGGCTGCTTAGAAGCTTATTCTTCAGGAACTGGTATGGAAAATTATTGTAAAGACCAGATAAAGAAAGGCAGAAAGAGCATTATTATTGAAATCGCTGAAAATGACATAAATAAGATTAAAGGTCCTATTATTGGCAAGGCAGCTCAGCTTCAGGATGAATTAGCTATAGAAGCAATCAAGAGAGTTGGCTATTATCTTGGTCTTGCACTTGCAAATGTTCATACATTGCTAAATCCAGAAGTTATTTTACTTGGTGGCGGTATGATGGCTTTGAAGGAAATTTTTATGCCTGTTCTTGAAGAAACCATGAAGAAACATATTCTTCCCGTTGCTAATCAAGGTGTTCTCATAAGAGAAGCAAGATTCCAGAATGATGCAGTATTACTTGGTGGTGCTGCAATATTCGCATGAAGCCAATATATCCATCTATAATAAAAAAATCACTAATTCAGAATGGTAATTGGGCAGATTCTGCTGACCATTCTGAATTAGTATTACACATTAAAAATGTTTGTGCAGACTTTCCTAGTATTATATTAGGTTATTCTGCACATTTTGATTCTAAGGCATATTCGAATTTAATAGCTGCAAAAATAACAGAGTGGGGAATCAACGTTTTCATGCCTGATTTTGCTGTTCCGTTATCAGCTATTTCTCATGCTATAATTACAAGAAATATGCAGCTTGCTTTGTATGTTGAAGAAGCAAGCGATTCTGAAATCCGCTTAATCACGATTTCGACCCACGGTGGTCTATTTGATGAACAGGATTTGCAGACAAAATTTCCATCTTCACGAGAAAAGAAAGGTGTAATAGGAAGCACTGATGTTTTAAGTAGCTATGTAAAACATCTTTCTGGCTTTGCTGATCCGTTTATTGAAAATGGTTTATCTTTGAAGAATATAGAGATACCGTTTCCAGAGTTAGTTGATTTGCTTAAGAATAATGAACAATTACAGATTCTGTTTGAAAATGATATTAACGGTTTATCTGCAAAAATAAATGAAAATGGTTGTTTGCTTAGATTGGATGATAATGGTAGAAATTTAACAACAGAGGATATTGCTCTAAGAATAGCTAATTACTTGAAGAAAGAAAGATTTACAACTGGTTCTATTATAGTTCCAAAAGGCAATACAGAAACTTTTCAATTAATAGACGAGACAATAGAAGTTGAAGGTAATGAATTTGACTTATCATATCAGGCCGGTTTTTCTGATTTGTTTTTAGGTTGGTGGCCTGATGGTCTTATAGCATTACAAGGTAGCAGTTGTTTCGGGGACGGCATTTTATCTGCTATTTACTATATTGAATCCTTGAGGACAATGTGAGAATTTTTAATCATTTTGGAGGATTTTGTTATGTTTGGAGCATTCTTATTTATTGCTTTTTTACTCTTTACGTTTGGGTTAATAGCCTTAGGTCTTTGGTGGAATAGTCATAACAGAAAAAAGACTAAGAAATTCATGGAAAAGAATGGGTTAAGATATAAAGAAAAAGCGCCTGAAATTATTCAACAGTTTACAAAATATTACAAATTAAATCTCAAAACCTATAATGCTGATGGTATAACTGATGTTATCACAGGAACAAAGAATAATATTGATATTACGATGTTTTCTACACCACAGGAAGGTGGAACTGGTTCCATTGGAATTCAGAATAATTCAAATTTTAAGAAACTAGTTTCTAATGTTCCTGAAGATTTTCGCAAAAATAAAAATACTAACGTAGAAAAATCGGAACCATTACAAGAACAGAATTTACAGCCTTTAATAATGCGTAATAATTCTACCATTTTAAAATTAGATGGTAACTTTGAATTGCCGAAGTTTAAGCTAATTGGAAAATTCAATCCACCAGAATTTCTGAAAAAGCTTTCGGGTATGCCAGAACAATCTTTACCTGCGAATGCAATTCCTTTGGATGGAGAATTTGGTAAATTTTTCTACTTAGACTACGTAGAAAATGAATCAGTAAAAGATTTATTCAATATTGAACTATTAGATAGTTTATTAGCTAAGTGCTTAAAAGAAAAAGGTTGTATAATTGGTTGTCCAATGTCTTTTGTATCATTTGGCAACACGGTAATTGTAGATTTATCAATGCCAGCAAATGCAGATATGAAAATACATTTGCTTGAAACATCAATCAGATTGATATTATTACTTAAAGGAAATTCAAGAACAATCTAATAAAGAATAAATTTGCTTGACCTAATATTTTAAACGTTAGATAATAATAACAATCTTAAAAAACAGGAGTCATATACATGGCTAAAGTAGGAAATGTACTTATCGCTCAGGGTGGTGGTCCAACCGCCGTTATTAATCAGAGTGTTGTTGGCGCAGTTCTTGAAGCTCGCAAATACCCTCAGGTTGGTAATATTTATGGTGCTATTCATGGTGTTCATGGCATCATCGAAGAAGATTTCGTTGACCTTACCCAGGCTACTACTCACAATCTCGAAAGAGTTGCTGTAACTCCAAGTTCTGCACTTCTTTCTACTCGTGACAAACCAGATGCAGAATATTGCAAGAAGATTTTCGACGTTTGTAAGAAGTATGATATTAAGTATTTCTTCTATAATGGTGGTAATGACTCTGCAGATGCTATCAGAATCGTAAATGATAATGCAGCAGCAGCTGGTTATG
>JAZUDR010000095.1:0-14386 GCA_045639725.1 Candidatus Avigastranaerophilus sp.
ACTTTTAATATTAATATGTTTTTCATCATTTATTGATATCACTTTATATATATATGAAGATTTATTATTTTCAAAGATATTTTCACAAAAGCTTTTATAATTTTCTTCTAATTCACTATTATCAATTTTAAGTATTTCACAAATTATTTTTAAGCTATTTATATTCAGTCTTCTAGCACATTTTCCGAGGAAATTCTTCACAAAAAAACAATCGCCCTTGCAGACACTAGGTGCGTATTTATCTCTTAAATACATTAAAAAGCTAGAAGCATTATATCCGTGATTTCCATTGAAGCTACTATCTTCCATTTTAGTATTTTCCCAATATTTAGGTGAAAGAAAAGAGCTTGCCAAATACTGATATTCATTATTTGCAGTTGTTATATCTGTTGAATCAGTAATTATTCCTTTTTCCAGATAATAATCAAAAGCTGCTTTTTCAACCATAACCGCAGTTGCTTCCATGTAAGGGACAAATGAATTTCTTTCAAATCTAGGCAAAGGGAAATAGCGACTATCCTGTAAAACATGGGTCATTTCGTGGGTTAATGTAAGTAATAAATTATTAGGATTACTATAGGTTTCATTATTCTTATAAACCAATATATACGGTGAAGCAGTAATAATTTTCTTTTCTTCGGCACATTTTTTTTCGCCATCTTTGCTATTTATAACATAAATATCTGTTACAGAACCAGGAGATGGAAATCCTACAAATTTAAAAAGGAAATCATCTGATTTTACTAGATTATCAACAGTTGTTTTTATTGACTTTGGCCATATGTTTTTCATTTGCCAGTCATGATTTCTGAATGTTTTTTGTAAATCGATAAATTCAGGGTCCATCAGAATTTTATTTCTGAACAACGACATTATTGCATTTGGCTCAGAAGAATAAACGCTATAATTTTCAAGATTACTCTTTAAATCCTTTTTATTATCTAATCCGTATATTTTCCATAATTCCTGTTCTTTATCGAGAAGCTTTTTCAGTTCAGCACTAGGTTCCTCACGTAATAGTTTTTGTGGGAAAATAATATTATAATCAGCATTTGTTTTTCCCTTAAAAGGTACAACAGCATAATCATCGTCCGGAATTCTATTTCTAAGATATTCTAAGCCAGTCATTGCGATAGGATAACCAACACAAACTCCCATTGCAATAACAATAATGCTGTTATTATTAGATTCACAGACTAAAATAGAACCATTCAAAGCAGATGATAATGGGAAAAGCTTTTTATCATCTGAAATTCTTAAAATAGAACAAAATTCTCGTAATTCGGCTGGAACCCCTAATTTTTCTAAGTCAAATTCATATTTTACAAAACCTGGCAAACATTCGCCTTCCTTTAAACCGGCATTTACTTCTATAGCAGCCAATGGTATCTGATTAAGCAATGAAGTATATTTCACCAATTCCTCAAGCTGAGGTTCATCCAGTTTTTTTACAATAAATTCTCTGTCTTTATCCAGACAGTTTTCTTCTGCAGAAAGCGTAACACCATCAACTGGCGTAATATTAAAAGGCTTTGAGCCAGAAAATTCATTCAGACTTTCATTATGTTCAATAAATGCTATTTCATTTCCAGAAGTAACCGAGAAATTATGGCTTGCAAATATAATTATAACAAAAGCCAACACCAATAATGAGACTGGTGCAATAAGACTTTTCTGTTTTGAACTTAATTTTTCTGTAAATCTGTTTTTGCTTCTTAGCAGCCAATAATCAAGAAGCAATATAAAAAATACAAGGCATAGTATTATATCGTATCTCATAACTTATATCCTCTTTCGCAACCTAAAATATCTACAAATGTATTATTTCCATCTGCAAAAATAATACTTTCAACACTCACAATGAGTATAGCATACAAATAAATATAAACCAAACATCAGCCTATAACTTTATCAAAAATCGCCCCCAAAGTAGCTTTTATAACTTTTGGGGCGATGTTCTTCGACTTTTCTTCTAAGAATAACCCTAGTTTAACGCTTGTGATACTTATTATTATCTAATTCATACTTAGGCTCACAGGTCAGATTAAGCCCAAGCTTTTTGAGCACATTCTCGTCAACCGAAGAAAGCAATACAGATGAATGAGCTTCGCACCCTTTCAGTTTTGGAAGTTGTTGTAAAGCAAGCTTTGCCTTCTGGTCACTAACAGAAGAAATAGAAAGAGCAATAAGTATTTCGTTCGCATGCAGCCTTGGGCTTTCAATTTCCAGAATATTAGTCTTAAGCTGCTTAATAGGTTCTATAGCTTCATGACTTACCAAATCCAGCTCATGGTCTATTCCGGCTAGTTCCTTAAGTGCATTAAGGATAACAGCTGCAGAGGCACCGAGAAGATCTGTTGTCTTTCCTGTAACAAGTGTGCCGTTTGGTAATTCGATGCTTGTCGCAGGAAGGCCAGTATTTTTCTCTCTGGTTAATGCAGCTTCAACAGTTACCCTATCATCAACAGAAAGATTTGCTTGCTTCATAATGAGCTTAAGCTTGTATAAAATGTCTTTAACATCCTTGCCACGCTTTTTATCGCACAAGCACTGATAATATCTTCTGATTATTTCTCGTTTTGATGCATCACAGCATGCTTCATCATCAATAATACATTTGCCAACCATGTTTACACCCATGTCTGTAGGTGACTTATATGGGCTGCTACCTAGAATTTCTGTAAAAATAGCATTAAGAACAGGGAAAATTTCGACATCTCTGTTGTAATTGACCGTAGTTTCACCGTATGCTTCAAGGTGATAATGGTCTATCATGTTAACATCATTCAAATCTGCTGTAGCAGCCTCGTAAGCCATGTTAACAGGGTGCTTTAGCGGCAGGTTCCAGATAGGGAACGTTTCAAATTTAGAATAGCCAGCCTTAATGCCACGCTTGTTTTCGTGATAAAGCTGAGAGAGACATACAGCCATCTTTCCGCTGCCGGGTCCAGGAGCAGTTACAACAACCAGAGGTTTCTGAGTCTCAATATAATCATTCTTCCCATAACCGTCATCACTAACGATTGTGGCTACATCACTGGGATATCCGGGAATATTGTAATGCTTGTAAGTTCTTATTCCCAATTCAGTAAGGCGGTTAATATATTTGTCGGCAGAAGCCTGGCCAGCATATCTGGTAATGCATATACTTCCAACATACAAGCCCACCTGTGAGAAAGCATCAACAAGCCTTAAAGCGTCTTCATCATAGCTAATACCAAGATCGCCTCTCATCTTGTTGGATTCGATGTCATTAGCATTAACGACTATAATTACTTCTACCTGGTCCTTAAGCTGCATAAGCATCTTAAGCTTGCTATCAGGCTCAAAACCAGGCAATACTCTTGAAGCATGATTATCATCATACAGCTTTCCACCAAATTCAAGATAAAGCTTGTCACCAAACTTTTTTATTCTTTCCTTAATATGCTGTGACTGCATTGATACATATTTATTATTATCAAAGCCGATTTTCATGCCCAATCTCCTTGCCTGTTGGCAATAGTGTTTCCTAATAAAAAAAGATTGTATTACATAAAAATAATAAATACAATCTTTTTAAATGATCCGTAGCTTTTTCAACTGCAATATCGAAATCTTTTCCTATGGTTGGTTTCAACCTAACCACAAACTATTGCTAAAACAATTGCAATTATTGAATTATAAGCTCTTTTCATATTATTTAATAATAACCGCCTTCGCCGTAGAAGAATATTTCGCTGATACAGGTGTCTTTATATTTATCACCGGGATATACTTCTAATATCTCGAAGGTTACTTCATATACTGCTTTTGATTTGAAATACTTGTCTTCTTCGTTATCATTAACAAATAAATCATCTTTTGTTCTTGTTGTTTTTTCGAATTGTCCAATCTTTGTCGGCAAATCAAAGATCTGCTTGTTATATACGTCTTCTAATTCCAGAATTGCATATGGTTCTTTGTTCACATACATTTTCAGTTTCTTGACTCTGGAATTATTATTCCAGCTTTTATCTGTCTTCTGGTAGCCGTTGTAAAAAGATACTGTCGTAGCCAATGGAGCATCGTTGCGAAGTAAAATAGTGATTTTTTCGCCAATTCCGTAATCGTCTTTTCCCTCAACCCAAGCAGTATTAAGCATACCATCATAAGCTTTCTTAGGCGAATAATCATTTTTACCCTGACTTTTCAGTTCAGAGGTTGCTTCAGCATCAACTGGTCCGCCGCCGGCATCGAGCCAGCCATCATCACCGTGACCTATAATGTCATATGGACTATCTTCCAGAGATTCTGCATAAGGCGTAGACATTAAAAATTTATAGTCATCTTCAGGTAAACCCATGTTTTTCTGTTCAAATGGAGAAACACCTTTTTCAAAGCTATTTTGAAAATTGCAATAAATCTTATCCAGCCTTTCAATATAAGCAGATTCAGAAGCAGTGTATTTCACCCATTCCTGTGATTTGTTTGAAGGCTTTAATACCGGCAGTTCGTCAGCACTTGCAGAAATGGCAATATTAGATAATAAAGCTATAGCGAGAGTAAAGTATTTTTTCATAGTTAAGACTCCTTGAAGTTATATTATACAATAAATGGCAAAGTAAGTTCCAATAATACCGTTGGCATTGTTGGCTTAGTTGACAGTGTTGGTATTCAATTGTAAAAAAAAAGAGTATAGAACATAATAATTAATGTTCTATACTCAAAAGCCTATCAAATAGGGACTTAGCTAATTACAAAAATAATAATTCAAGATTTTTTATAACCACATTTTGGGCATATGCCTTTTTCGTTAAGGCTAATTCCGCAATATGGGCATCGTTCTTTTGCCCCCTTAACCTTATATTCCTGTGAAGCTGTGTTCACACCACTTTTAAAGGTAATTTTGGCTATATTAAGCTTATCCTTTAGCAAGTCATAGACAATCTTTATCATACCTTCAACTGTCATTGTTTCCTTTGTAACAACAAGACGACAATCTGGATATGCAGTCGCAAGGCTTGTTTTGAAAGCTTCGCCCTTCATTTTATTCTGGGGAGCTCCGTCTTTTATTCCCTGCTTCTTATAAACATCAAGAATAGCTGGTAATAAAGGGTCATCTTCTCTAAGTATCAATGCGTGGTCAAAGTTTTTTAAGACATCCCATGCTGTCTTTTGGATTTCATTGCATGGAAAAACCATATTAACGCCTTCATTTACACTGTCTTCAACTTCTATGGTTAAAACCCCGGTGTGACCGTGCAAATACTGGGCTTCACCTCTGAAGCCATAGAAACGATGTGCATACTGCAGATCCAATGTTGCAATACTTCTCATAAAAAATCCTCCAAATAATTTATATTTCTGTGCGTTGATACGCATACAGTCTAAGTTAGAGTCGTTTTCGCCAGGTAAATAATTCAATAATTTATTTACTCTCACATCTCTGATTTAAATATAATAAAAAATCATAAAAAAAGCTGTGACAGAGTCACAATACAAAAATAAATATAGTAAATCCTGCCTGTTTGTTCGGATTATCTAACTTATATTACATTGTCTGATTTTCGTGATATAATGTTTGTATTATGGAAACAAAAGACGCAATCAAACCAAATACAGAAACCACTACTGAAACTATTGAAGAAAAGGTAGAAGTGCCTAAAAAAAGTAAGTCATTAAACGAAACCCAGAGACGAATACATGACATTATCTTTGAAGCAGATACATTTGGCGGAAAAGTATTCGACATAGCTTTACTGGTATGTATATCGCTAAGTGTTCTGACTACCGCACTAGACAGTGTTGAAACTCTGCATAGCCAGTATCAACAATTATTTGTCGGTCTGGAAATAGCTTTTACAGCTTTATTCAGCATTGAATATGCATTAAGATTATATTGTGTTGCTAAGCCAATGAATTATGCGCTTAGTTTTTATGGCATAATAGACTTAGTGGCTATTCTACCCAATTATATAAGCTTATTGTTTCCTGGCGCCCATTTCTTATCAATTATACGAATTATTAGATTTTTCAGAATTTTCAGAATATTAAAATTAGCTCATTTTTTAAGAGAAGCAACAGTATTAGCCGATTCATTAAAAAAAAGCATAAAGAGAATTGCTGTTTTCACATTATTTATATTCATAGCAGTAATCTGTATCGGTTCCATCATGTATGTAATTGAAGGCGGCAAGAATGGCTTTACAAGTATCCCGGTAAGCGTTTACTGGGCTGTGGTAACAATGACAACCGTCGGCTATGGTGATATTTCACCACAAACCCCATTGGGGCAGTTTTTCTCTTTCTGGGTAATGCTTCTTGGATATGGTGTTATTGCTATTCCGACAGGTATTGTTACTTCAGAAATAATTTCTTCAAACAAAAAGAAGGTTACCACCCAGGTCTGCCCGTTCTGCTGCAAGGAAGGTCATGACCACGATGCCATTTATTGTAAATACTGTGGCAGGCCACTCAACGACTAATTTTGGTTTCTGCTGCTTCGACCAGTTCTCTGCCATTCCTAATTGAGAATTGAAAATGGAAAATTGAGAATTATTTGTGTTTATTTTACTGCTGCTTCAACCAGCTTTGTGCCTACTCGAATTCATAATGCATAATTATTTGTTTTGGGTTTCTGCTGCTTCAACTGGCTCAGTGCTTAGCCCTAATTCACAATGCACAGTTTTCAGTTTTACAATAGTAAGAAAATTACCCATCGTCAAACTAAATATGGCTAAAGTTCGCCTCTGCTATCAAGCGAGTGAAGATACACGCTTGGTAATGCGGCTAATCTGTGACTGTATGCGATTCGTTGATATTGACCTTGCCTCGTGCCTGTTGCCAAAATGCGAGCACAATGGCGGAATCTGTCGAGAACTGAAGCCCTGTGGAAGATGTAAGACCTATAAACAGTGGCTGATAGAAGGCGATTGCTTAATGCTTGCAAAAGAAGATAAAGTGTGATAGATTATCGTTATCATAATCGTTATATCCTTTTTCGGATGTAAAAAGAACTCCCTAGTTGGCGGTGAGAGGCCTCTAGGGAGTTTCTTTTTGCTCTTATTTCTTATAATTGTGGTCTGACAGATACTCGAACTGTTCTATCTGCCACAACGGCATTTCACGCTGACCGCCTGACCAATTTTGAATAGTTCGATAAGGGATTCCCCACTTATCCGATAGCACTTTCATACTACCGTAATTAGTGATGATTCGCTTAAATCGTTCTTGCGTGCTCAATTCCTGTTCTTTAACTTCAATATCCATTTTATTCTTCTCCTTTTACCTTCATATTATCATATTAATAGTTATCGCTCAAAGATTCTTTATCAGCAACTCTCTTGATAAGTTCCTGTAAATGCTTAATCATCAAGGTTGCCGACAGGGTGATAATCTCGGTGTTATCTGTCTGTGAATTAACTTCTTACAATAGTAAGAAAATTACCCATCGTCAAACTCTATAGAACCTCTTATATTCTTAGGCACTACAGAATAATTTGTTGCTGTATTTCTCGAACGAGTTTTATACTCAGACTGCAATTCCTCATCATATTCAACTTTTTTGTCAGTCTGAGTATTGTTGTTTTCGTTTAATCCTCTGGATTCATCAGGTCTGCTGATGTCATTATTTCCGATATTCCCTGTGCGTTCATCGTTTGTTCTATTATCGACATTATCATTTTCGGTTTGTTCCAATACAGATCCAGACCATTGTCCATCAGTTCTGTTATCATTTCGCTGTTCATCAGCATTTCTGCTGCTTTTTTCGGAGTTACGCTGTCCCCGTGTATCAGATAAAACTTTCTCCCTCTTTGATTCAGCATTGACTGCTTCATCCTTATTGTTCCTATTACCTGATTCTGTATCGAGTCTATCATTTCTTCCGACATCGGACTTGTTCCGTTGTTCAGTTCCACTAATTGTTTTTCCATCTGGTATCTCATATGATTCCTGAGTTTTTTCATTAAATCTTCTTTGAGATGGCTCCAGTCTCTGTTCATTACTTTCTGCATTTCTTCCATCGGTTTGGTAGAAATATCCTCGAATACCTTGTAAACGCTCTGCAATTCCGTTCCAGTTGTTGACATTTTCCACTTCCTCCAATCTATTAATTGTTGTATTGTGCTGACCTAATCTTTTCCCATTTATAAAATATACTAATACAGGGAACTTAGTTCCTTCTGATTCATATATATTACCACCAATCTGCATTTTATCCACAACATTAAAATCATTGTAGAGTATATGATTGAAAAGTCTTTTATGATGGCCCGGGTCATCTGATTCTGTCATCATTCCGCCTACGATGATAACCGCCTTACCATCATCCTTCATATTGTCCAATGCTTTTAATGCTATTGCATGGTCTATCTGCTTTATCTTAGCATCCTTATTATTCCATCTGCATTTATAAACGTATTCTTCCTGACCATCTTCGGTATGTGCCTTCAATGAGCCAAAAGGAGGATTGGTTATTATTACATCAGATTTCGGCATATTAACGTTCATTGCATTGTCTTTTGTAATATTTGCTTCAGGGAAAGCGTTTTTCAGTTTTACAATAGTAAGAAAATTACCCATCGTCAAACTAAATTCTAAGGAAGATTTTAAAGGTAATCTAATTAATAATCACTATTTTGCTTATCCTGTCATTTACAACGGAAATAGAGAATTAGTTTTTTGCAGAGCAAGAGAAGATAATAATAAAAATAGGTTATATGTTCATGAAGTTTTTACTGAGAGTGAAATAAAGAAGGACAACACCCTTCAAACCGTTGCCAGTGCCAATAATATGGTTGAGCTTCGCGGAGGTATTGTCCTGTATAGAACTATACTAAAAGATATTTATAATGTCAACCAGAACGAAATTTCCAAAGTAGTAGACGAAAACGGCGAACCAATGGTTGTATGGACAGGAACTGGTTTTACAATAGTAAGAAAATTACCCATCGTCAAACTATTACCGCCAAGTTTCTTATTTACGTTAAAGCTATTATTTACAAATGTAATTTCTAAGACATAATCAAAGAGTTTTAAGGAATTAACATTCTTACCACCGACATCAATAGTTATTTTCATATTATCGGTGTAATAATCATCCTTAACTGGCATTTTTCCTTCTTCTGACTTTTCTTTATTTGCAGGTTCAATAACTGTTTTTATTGCTTCAACAAGTGTTGATGGTAATTTCCCTTCGTCGCCTTTTATCAATGCAAAAAGTGCAAATTCCTGATTCAGTTTATTTGTCTTAATAGTAAATGAACCGCTGTTGGGTAAGGCTGCTCTAACCATGTTGATGTCTAAGCGGTCATTAGAAGAAATATCTTCATTAATTCTGATGAATTTCCAATCATCATTTTTTGAAGGTCTGATACCAAAATAATAGGCTTCAGCGTCACCTGTGATAGTATTAGGAATTTGAATTGATACTGGTTTATCTACAGTGTCTATTGGATAAACAGGCACAAGAGGGTTATTGGATTCCATTACACCGTAAACACGATATGTTTTGGGGGCGTTAGTTAAATAGCTACTTCTAGTGCCCTCAAACAGATTTTCTTCTATAGTGATAACAGCGCCTTCTTCAAAGGTATTATCAGTGGTTATGATTTCAACTCCCTGAATACCACCGCTTATTGGTTTAAGCTTACCATTTTCAATTTTATAAGAGATTGGCTTTTCAACGAATGGAGGATTATCAAGTAAAGTAAAATCACTATCTCCACCACCACAACCAATGGCTATTACTATAGAACAAACAGGCAGAATAAAAATATCAGCTTATTTTTTAACATATCGTCCCTCTTTGAATACTGTATTATTCCAATTATTCGCATCTTTGGCCGTTATTATCAAACAAGGAAAGGACTTATACACTGTATTGCTTATGTTTGGGAAAATACTCTGATACAAAAATTCTAAAGGTTAGGAGTAAATGTGTAAGTATTATTTTAATGCTGACGATTTCAAGCAGGAATTATTTTCCTGAAAAAAGATCGAGTAACAAAAACTAGTAAGAAAAACTTGTAGGATGTATAATAAGAGCAAAATAAACAAAGAAAGGTATTGTAACATGAGAAATACAATCAGTATTTTCCTTGAAATCTGTTTGATGGCAGTTTCGCTGGTAGGCTGTGGCTCAATGGCTTTTGCAGCAACAGATGAAGTAGCCAAGACAGCAATTGCTCAGTCTACTGAGTTGAACCAGTCCGTAGAAAATTCACAAACTGTAAATGCAAAAGATGCTTCTGCAAAATTTGCAGATTTGGTTGTGCTTGGAACGGTTTTTACCGCTGAAGACGGAAATAATGGACTTGCGGAATCCTTTGCTGTAAAGGATGGAAGATACATCTATGTTGGTAGCAAAGATGGAGTCAAGCCTTTTATTAAGGAAGGCGAAACCAAAGTGATTGACATGAACGGTGAAGGACTTGTTATTCCGGGATGTACCGAAGGGCATGGCCATTATTTTGGAGTATATGGTGTTATGTCGCAGTTTCCATGTGCCAATTGCACCTATAAAGAAATGCTTAATGCTCTTAAGGAACAGGTGGCATCTGGGGCAAAGCAGTTTGGCACATTCGGATGGAATGGTTCAGAATTAAGAGATCGCAAGGCAGCAGGTGATAATTTCGCAGAAGAGATTGAAAGTATTGCACCAGGAATTCCGGTAGTGCTTATTGATAATACCGGTCACAATGCCGTTTGCAATACGACAGTACTTCGAAAATTGGGACTGTTGGAAAATCCCAAGTTACGTGGGGGTGAAATAGGTCTTGATAAGGAAGGAAAGCCAAACGGCCATGTAAGCGATCAAGCAGTAGGGTATGTGTTTGAAAATTCAATAAACGGCATTCTCACTGCAGAGCAGTTTCAGAATGCGTGCAAAGTTGCTCAGGATATGCTCCTTCCAATGGGTTATACCAACGCTTTTGATGCTTACCTGAACCAGTTTGATGAAACAGAAGCATATAATGCCTTAAAGACCCTTGATGACAAAGGTGAACTTAAGTTAAATGTAGCCGCATGCTATAACATTAAGAGTTGTGACGCTGACGTTTACAAGGAAAAGGTCGATAGAGTTTCAACAATCGCCGAGGCATACAAGAGTGAACATTTCAACCCAAGATTTATAAAGCTTTTTGCTGATGGTGTTACAGAAGAAGGAACTGGGTGGATGCTCAAAGAATACAGAAATGCCCGAAAAGGAAAGGAACACGGCAATATAATTTGGTCGCCGGAAGAATTAAAAAATATTGTCACCTATGCAAACAGCAAAGGGATATTGATACACACTCATTCTTATGGCGATGCTGCTTGCAACGCAACACTTGATGCATATATTGCCTCAAATGAAAAAAATGCAGGAGAATACAGGAATTGTCTTGGACATGTAAGAAACATAGAAAAGAAAGACCTCATCAGAGCTGCTGAAAATAGAATACCTATCGCAGCGAACTTGATATGGCATACTGATTATGACAATAATATTCCGCAACAACTGAAATTCAAGATGCACCTGATTGAACTGATGTCGGTAAATACATATTACAGTGGATATCCGATGAAGTCTCTGGTTAAAAACGGTGTGATAGTAAGTTCTTCGACCGATGCACCTGCGGCAATGACAACAAAAGGAACGGCTATGAACGTATTGCAGGTTGCAGTGACCGGAGCCGCACCTAATGACAATGCACAGCCTTTTGCAACAAATGAACTTCTGACGATAGAAGAAGGTCTGAAGGCTCTTACAATAAACGGAGCATGGCAGCTTGGTCTTGAAAAAGAAAGAGGCTCTATAAAAGTAGGCAAATATGCAGATTTTGTTATTCTTGACAAGAACATTCTTGCATATAAGAAAGAGCAATATAACACTATCGGAGACACAAAAGTATTAAATACGTATTTTGAAGGAGAAAATGTGTATTCCGCTACTTCCAAATAGTGATAAGCAGATTACTATCTCTTCTCCACGGAGATTGTCCAAAAACTAGTAATTTGTAAAAAATCCGATGTATAGTGCATCTCCTCACAGCCCTACCTTTTAAAGGGATGGCTGTGAGGGTTTTGACAAATTAAGATACTTATTTGAGAGCCTAAAATCGAGTTTTAGACAGCCTCCACGAAGCGATGGAAGGATAAAATAATAACAGGAGTATTTTAACTTTTATGAAAAAGAAATTTACTGTGGTATTTATACTATGCTTTGTGATGCTTGGTGTCCTTGCTTCATACGCAAAGCAAGAACAAACCCCAAAAGAAAAAATCAGAGCACTTTACGGTGAAAACAAGAAAATCACAGGCCAATACGACCAATCTTTGGCTGTTAAGTGCATAAATGGGACATTCGTCGGGAAAAAAGACGGTGATGTTTTGACATTTAAAGGTATTCCGTATGTCGGAGAACAACCCACCGGACAGAATGCGTTTAAAGCTCCGATTCCGTTTAAAGAAGATAATGGCGTTTATGAAGCTTATTATTTCGGGAAGAGTTCCACTCAGGGCGAAGATGTATTTGAAGAAGCATCTCTTTATTATCAAGGCGATGATTCTTTAAAACTTAATGTTTGGACAAACGTTAAAGATAAATCAACTGATAAACCTGTATTGGTTTATATACATGGTGGTGCATTTGACTCAGGTGGAACGGTAGACCCATTATATGATGGTTACAACTTCGTAAATTCTAACCCAGATGCTATTTTGGTTACGATAACCTACAGATTAAATTATCATGGATTTATCGATTTATCAGCCTTTGACGATTTTGAAGGCTCTCCGGATGAAACCCCATACAATTTTGGACTGCTTGATCAGGTAGAAGCACTAAGATGGGTTAATTCAAATATTGAAAATTTCGGTGGTGATAAAGACAAAATTACAATTTTTGGTCAATCTGCGGGTGCAATGTCCGTTGGTTATCTATGCTGCATCGAAGAAGCCAGAAATTATTTCAAGAATGCAATCATTATGTCACCGATGGGTATTGACAGTTCTACAAAAGCAACTTTGCATTCAATGACAGAAAATCTTAAAAAGGCACTGAATATTACCACTATTGAGCAACTTAGAAATGTGGCCCTGGAAAGAATGAGTGAAATTCCAGGCGTTGTGGGATTTAAGTGTGGACCTGCAACTGATGATAGAACAATGTTTAAAAAAGACATTTGCAGCTTATTTGAGGATGTAGGCAGGGAAGGAAAAATAAATATTATTCAGGGCTTTACCAAAGATGAATCTCATTATCTGATTTCGGCATGTGGCGGACCAGAACCATTTGCTGATTTGTTTGAGCCAACGGTGCTTTCTCGAAGTATAAAAGGGATTAGTCCGGAAGATACTCAATATATGATGAATTATTATAATAATCGCAAGGGCCATTATTATGATAAATTGGCAGATATGTTAGATCAGATGACTTTTTTCCTTGGTTCATTTAAAATTGCCAATTCATATGCTAAGGGCGCAGCAGAAAGTGAAAATGGTGGTAGCATTTATTCTTATCTCTATAGAGTAGAAAGTAGTGAACCATATATTAAGTCAGGCCATTCGGTTGAACTTCCCGGCTTGTTTGGAAATCCTTGTAAAATGCTGTGTGGCAGAACTTTTGATGAAAAACTTGGAAGGCTTATGCAAAGAATGTGGATAAACTTTGCAAAAACAGGAAATCCCAGTGTTCCAGCAGAAGAATCTCCATATGGAAAGGCATTTGATTGGACAAAATATACTCAAAAGGAAAATGCCGCTGCTATTTTTGATGAATTTGAAACGCATATGGATACTTATAAAAATATAGGTCTTATTGACGAAAGAATCCATTCAATCTTAAATAACGGCAAAAGTCTTTGGGGTGAATAAAAAAGTTCTTTTTGAACCTGGAAGAAAAACAGTGTAACGAAATCAAAAGGGCACTATCCTATTTGTGGGTAGTGCTCTTTTGATTTTTTGTTTTATAGTTCCTTAGGCCTCAACTTTTTCGAAATCGCTAGCTGGGTGCTGGCACCATGGACAAATAATGTCTGCTGGCAATTCTTCGCCTTCGTATTTGTAACCACATATTTTGCAGCGCCATACAGTTTTTTTAGGCTTGGTTGTTGGCTTAGGCTTTATGTTTTTCTGATAATAATCGTATGTAACAGGTGAATCTGAACTTAAGATTTCTCCATCGGTTACTTCGGCAAGAAATAGGGAATGGGTTCCCAGGTAGACCAAATTGCAGTGGTGATAAAATTGGGTGAAAGTCTTGGTTTTATAACCATTGTGTTACGATGCTAAGCGCATTGATATAATATATGCGTGAACGGTTACTTTATAGAGTTTTTTATGTGTCTCTGCATCTTCTAGCCTTTAACTAGAAGCATCATTACTTTAACATCTTAATAGATACGATTATAAATAAATATGTAAAAAATAGGATGATTTT
>JAZUDR010000096.1:0-8121 GCA_045639725.1 Candidatus Avigastranaerophilus sp.
GTTGCGTATATTTTAGCCCACTTTATGTTTCAAATCAATAGTAGTATCAATTGAAATTTAGTTGTTTGGAATTTTTTGTTGCTGTGTTATGATGTTAATTATGAATAATTATAAAAAGCTAGCTTTTATATTAATGTTATCTGCTGTGCCTGCATTTGCACAGGGTGACAAACCGTTGAGTGGTTTGAACATAATGCTCGACCCAGGTCATGGTGGAGCAGACCCCGGTGCTGTGGGTAAATTAGGATTAAAGGAATCAGACACAAATTTACGTGTATCCCGTTATTTAAAAATGCTCTTAGAGCATGACGGAGCCACAGTAAAATTGACTAGAGAAAAGCCTGAAACAAGCTTAAGCTTGTCAAAACGTGTCTCTATGTCAAACGAAGAAATGCCTGATTTGTTTATATCAATTCATCACAATGCTTCGTTAAATCCTAATCCCAAAAACAGAAGTGAAATTTATTATAATGCCATGGATCGTGGCGTTTCCAGACTAGTTGGATTAAACATAAACGATTCATTAGCCAAAGAAGAATTTGCTGGTGATTCAGTAATGATTCCTGCAGGCTTTTACGTATTAAGAAACAATAAGGCTCCTTCAATTTTAACAGAAGGCAGTTATATTTCTATCCCTGAATCTGAAAAGAACTTACGTTCAGGTAAGGGTCTCACTAATGAAGCTGCAATTATTTGGAAATCATTGAGAAAAGCCTTTGCAAAAGGAACAATGAAGATAAATCTTCTTACCGGCGATAAGAATGATTTACTTCTTGACAGTCCTTACTTCAATATTCTAATGACCGCCAACAAACCAATAAGCGTAGTAAATGCCAGATTGGATTCTACAGAACTTGGCGATATTGGTGTTAAGAATATAATGGCTTACCCAATGACCTATTCTTTATATAATACAAAGCCACTTACTAGTGGAAAATATGAATTAACATTAGCTGCCGTAAGCAATGACGGAGTACCATCAGCCCAGCAGAAACTGAATCTTAATGTTGTTTTGCCAGTTGAAAAAGCCACAGTAGAATCTGTTACTCCATATATCCCATTGGGCTTCAAGGGTCGTCTGCCAATTACAATCAAATTATATGATGGTCAGAATAAGCTCAACACTAGAAGCGCTCTTGTTAAGATAATTTATGGCAATAATAAGTCTATAGAAAACCTTACCAAACCAACTGGTATTACTACAGAATATCTTGAATTGGATGGTACGGAAACCAATAGCCTTAATCTTCAACTTATTGTTGAAGATGAATCTATGACAAGCATTACTATTCCAATAGCCATGCCTATACAGCGCTTTGTATTAGGACGATTGACAGGCATAAACAATTCTGGAATATCAAATGCTACCATTAGTCATAACGGAAAAGAAATAGCTACTACTGGCAACGAAGGATATTTCTATTTTGACTATCCACTGTCAGTTGATGATTTTGATGTAGAAATCACTCCAAACTCAGGCCACAAGAGCCTTACAGAAACTATTAAAACAAATGGTGAGCCAGTAATATTACCTCAATTTACTGCTGAAGCATTGTCACCATCTGTTTATGGCAAAAGCATTGCGATTATGGCTCAGCCGCAACTGGAAGAAATGACCAGAAGCATTGTTAAGCCATTGATGTTCGCAGGTGCTAATGTTAAGCGCTTAAATCTTCCGGAATCAATGACTCATCCGGAATATCAGGCAGCCTTAGAAGCCAATCTTACTAAAAATCTTGACCTCTTACTATCTCTCAAGACAGAAAAAGTAAAATGTATAGAACTACGTCATTACCATAGCAGCAAAAATGGTAAAAAGATTTGTGATTCTATAAAGAATAGCTTTAAAGAAAACTATCCTGATGTATCAATCAGAAGTTACGCTGGTTCAGACTATGAATTAGGTCATACAGGTGCAACCTCTATAGTAATTTCTATCCCAGAAACGCCAGACGAAAAGACTCGTGAAGCTCTCATGAATCAAATTTCCAAGGCTTTAAAATCAGGCAATTAAAAATCTATATAAATCGAGGAAATGATGGAACAGGAAAACAACGGACAACTTAATCAAATTGCAGAAGCGTTGCAAAGCATCGCTGGTTCAATGAATCGTGACCCTCAGGCAGAACGTTATCATGCCGAAACCCATTGTCCCAGCTGTGGCAGATTTGTAGGAACAGAAACCAGATGTCCCTACTGTCAGACAGAAACTCAAAAGCGTTTATCAATCAAGATTTTTAAAATAATCTCAGTATTGATATCGACGCTAGGTCTAATTATGCTGCTATTCTATGCAAGAAATGTTCAAACTCCAGTTGTAGCAATTAACGAACTTGGACCTTTGAGCAATTTTGCTCACGTTAGAATAGTTGGCTTTGCAGCTCAGGACGCTAAAATCAATAAATGGGGCACTCTTTCTTTCAATGTTATTCAGTTTGTAAATGAAAAGGGTGAAATAGAAACTGATCGCACTAAATTCAAAGATTGCAATAGAATTGAAATCAGAGTAAATGCTTATAAGAAAGTTACTGCAGATATTGATCCAGCACGTCTTCCACACAGATTCGATGAAGTTGACGTTGAAGGGCAGATAAGAGTCCAGCAGAATGAAGCAAGCATGCTTATTAACGCTGCAGAACATCTCAGAGTAAAGGCTTCATCCCCAGAAAACCGTGCAGCCCTTCCACAGGCAAATTTTGGCAGACCAGGTGCAATGGAAAGACCACCATTTAATCCTGCAAACTTCAAGCCAATAGCTCCACAGGCTGTAGTTCGTGAAATGATAAAACAACCAGTTAAAATTGTTGGTCTTGTAAAAGAAGCCCAGCAGGTAGAAAATGACTGTGTTATTATCAAACTAGATAATGGAACAGAAAAAGGTTTCCCAATATTCATCCCAGAATTTTCAAAGAAACAGATTGCATTACCAACAGCAGGCCAGGTCTTAGAATGCTTTGGTAATGTAAAGGACTATAAAGGTGAATTGGAAGTAGAAATCAATAACCGTGGTTATGCCAAGGCTATACAACGCTAACTGAAAGGTATTCTAAATGGAAACATTACTTGACGTATTCCTGCATCCAGAATACCTGAATCTGTTCTACTTTTGCACGATAGGTATCCTGGCATCAGCATTTATTTCATTTTTGCCAGCACTTCATATTTATAATGTAATAGGCATCTTTATGCTGTTCGTCTTAAAATGTGAAGCGACAATGACTTCAATGGAATTAATTTCTCTCTGTATCGGTATGATAGTTGGTTATTCTATTCTTAATACTGTTCCAGCTACATACTTTGGACCAGGTGACGAAAGTATGTCATATTACATACTTCCAAGCGCAGACTGGGTTAACAAGGGACGCGGATATGAAGGCGTCATTCTTACAGGCATTGGTGCCTTAACAGGAATTATTGTTCTCGCCCTTCTTGCACCATTGTTCATCTATATACTTCCAGGTCTTAAGACAATCACTGCTCCACATATGTTCTGGATTATTGGTGCTGTTATAGTTTATTCTATTATGTCTGAATGGCCAAAAGGATTAAGTCAGTCACCAGACTGCTGGACCAACTTCAAGGAAGGCTGGTATTATCTTGGTATTGGTTTCCTTTTGTTCATGGCTTCTGGATTGCTTGGATTCATCGTTATGGCTAAGACACTTGTTCCTGTTGAATTTGCATTCCAGAGTATTACCCCAGTCTTTGTTGGTTTGTTTGCAATTCCTTGGTTAATTACAAATATTATCAACATTGGTAAGGTTCCACATCAGCATGAAGCCGAATCAGTAGAAATGGACTGGAGTTTAATCGCTAGAGGAACATTCGGTGGTTTCCTTGGTGGCTTCTTCGCTGCATTCGTTCCGATTGTAACAGCAGGTGTTGGCGGCCTCATGGCTGGTCATGCAACCGCTCAGCGTGATGGTCGATTATTTGTAATGTCATATGGAACCTGTAAGACAGTCTATTATGTAGGCTCGTTCCTGTTGTTCTTTATACCTGGCCTGAGTCTTACACGTGGTGGTCTTGCTTGTATCATTAACCCAGTAACAACAGTTCTTACAATCAAAGAATATTTTATGTTTGTTGGTTTAATGCTATTTGCAGCAGGTGTATCCTTCTTATTGCTAATGCCTTTTACTAAACTATGCATTAAATTAGTCGAAAAAATACCTTTCCAGTGGATTTCAATCGTAGCATTGCTAATTGTTGTTCCAGCAGTAGGACTTTTCACTGGTTTTGGCGGACTATTTATAATGCTTGTAGCAACAGGCTTAGGTTTGATTCCAGTTTTATTCCAGGCGAGAAGAATGAACCTTATGGGCGTTCTCTTGCTGCCGGTTTGCTTGAATATGGCAGGCTACGGCAACGTAATTCTAAAATTCCTGGGGTTATTATAATATGAAAGGCTTTACACACTTTATATCTGGTATGGCTGTTGCCAGCTTCTTCCAGCAGGCCATTCATATGGCATCACAAGAACAGTCATTTATCCTCTGCTTAGGCGGTTTATTTGGTATTCTTCCAGATACTTTAGACTTCAAACTTGCTAAGTATTTCTACAAATCAGATTTTGAAGTAAAACCTGATCCAAACAAGCTTGATGCTCGTGAAATTGCAAATGGAATTGCACAGGCAGTTAATAAAGCAATTGAAACAGGCAAAGGAACAGTTCAGCTTCACACAATGCAGCTTGCGTCTAACCGTTGGAGAAGCTATCAGCTTAGATTCGACACCAAAACAAGTGAAATATGTGTTGATATAGGTCCAGAAGTTGATACAGGCCAAATTCCATTTGACGGAACTGAACTGCAGGACCCAGAAAAAGCTCATGCAAGAGTGAAAGTTAATTGTGAATTCTATCAGCAATTCGACAAAGTTTCTAATATTGCAATCATGACAGGTCCATGCTTTGAATTCGCAAAACGTGAAGACGGAAAAATGGAAATCGTTTTCCTGCCATGGCACAGACAGTGGTCACATAGCTTTACCCTTGGCATGCTCATTGCTCTAATTGTTGGTATCATTTCATATATCTGCGTTCCTGAAGGACCAAATCCTGAAATGTATACTCTTCCAAGATGGTCACTCTACCCTCTTATCATTCTGTTTGGTTCAATGGTTCATATCATTGAAGACTCAACAGGGTTTATGGGGAATAACCTCTTCTATCCGTTCACCAAGGGCAGAACAAATGGTCTTGGCTTTATGAGTGCATCAGAAGGTATTCCAAACTTCTTCTTTGTTTGGACATCAGTAATCTGCATTTTGTTCAATCTAGACAGATATAGATTCGCACCGGAATCAACTCAGCCTGGCATTCCTAATCCATGGGCCTTTTGGTTCTGGTTCTATATAGTTCCTGTTTTGATTATGTTGTTCTTCTTCCTCAAAGGCAAAAAAGAAAAAGCTTTAAAGGCTAAGGAAAATAACGAAACAACAAAAACCGTAGATTTTGACGGTCCACAGTCTGTAGAAAGCGAAACAGACGCATCTATAATCTAATAACTATGTATCATTGCACTTATTTAGTAAATAGACAAATGATTACTGAGCCTTCTCAGATAATGACTTCTTTACAGAAGTATGTATCTGAAGAAGACGGTAAACCAATGTCTGATTTTATATATCGTTTGGAATGGTACAGAATAGGAATTAGTATTCCAATGGATGTATATTCTGAAAAGCGACCAGTTCTTCAATTAAGACCTGAATGCCAGTTAACTTCAGTTGAAGAACTGGAAGCTTTACCTGCCAAAATGAAAGAAGCAAGCTTTAAGATTTTCATAGTTCCTTATAAGGCTATTGAAAAAAACGAAGACCTTGATAAAGCTTTCATTGAAGGTTGGCTACAGAAAAAACTAAAGGGCATAGCAGAAATCACTGAATCCATGCTTGGGCCTAACAATAGAATCTACTTTAAAGACCAGCCAGATGATGTTGAAATGACTCAGATTCAATCATACACATTACGAGGTGAATTAAAGGTCTTAGATAGCAAAAAGCTTGATACCATAAGAAAAAAAGCACTAGGATATTATTCAGAACTAGGATGCGGAATGCTGGTTATTGAGTAATATACGATTTAATCTGCTAAAATAAAAAAAGCCATGTTAAACATGGCTTTTTTTATTTTTAATCACCCAACGGTTCGGCAACTGCTGTTACAGAGTCAAATTCACCATTAGAGGCTTTTGGAGTTTCTACAGTAGGTTTTGAAGATTCTACTGCAGTTTTGGGAGTTTCTACAGCAACTTTTGCTTCAGTTGAAGCTTTATTATTTGCTGGTGTAACTGGAGCAGCAATTCTAGCATTATCTAAAGAAGTTTTAGCTGCTTGAACTGGCTTCTGATTAACTTTCTGTGATTTCCCTTTCAATGTGTCATTATCTGTTTTGGTTTCTGTGAAGTTCTTTTTATTATTTGAAGCTACGAAAGATTCTAAGTCATATTTATCACCTGAAACCACTATCATACCGTCAGTGCCATCAGAATCAGATGATTTTACACTATTTCTTGAATTTCTATCAGATTCTGTTCCTGCACTGCTTGAATCTAAGAATCTTGAAATTTCATCTTCAAAGGAATCACTCATATTGCTTGACTGATAACCATTATTAAGAATGTCTTTGGCCATCCTGCCCCAACCAGACATTGGATCTACTTTTACATATTGCTTAAGATAAACTCTTGCCTGGTCCTTTTCGCCAATTGAATCAGCAATACATGCCATGTTCCATAGGGATTCAAAATCACTTCTATCGCGCTGATAGGTTAATGTATACCAATATAAAGCTTCCTTATATTGACCAGCAGAATATGTTGTAGCAGCCAATTTTCTAGTAATCTTTTCTGATTTCGGATTAGCTTTATGATATCTCATCAATGCCGGAATCATATCTGTAGATTCAACGGCGTCAGAAATCCTGGGCTTAAGCATATCATCAATAGTCATTCCATTACCGGAATAAGAAACAGATGAAGCTTTTGCAGGTTTAACGCTATCAAGTTTCTTTGTGGCATAATACTTTTTGGCATCAGCATTAGCTTTTTTAACAGCAACAACAGTATCAACAGTAATAAGCGGTTCTGTATAACCCATATCTCTTACGAGCAAGTCAATTGGGTAATCTTCAGCAGCCAATGGAGCCATTGATACCAAACCTAGAGCAACCGTAGTAATTAATTTTTTCATAAAAATCCATTCCCGATACAAGCGATTTTTGTACTTTTCGGAAAATCTCCATGAATTATTTACAATATTTTGAAGTAATTTTTCAAATAGAGGTATTTAATAGACTAGAATTTATTAGACTTAGTGAAGCTTTGCATTTATAATGTAGTATAGAAAATTATATCTATGGGAGCGACAAATGAAGGTAAATAAGTTTTTATCTATTTGTTTGGTTTCTGCTTCAATGCTTTTGGGTTATGAAGCCTCTGTAGCAGCAGCTGATTTTGATTTTTCCAAGCTTGAAAAAAGTGTTTTTGAAGCTACATTAGACAACGGCTTAAAATTGATAATTGTTCCAAACCATGATGCCCCTGTTGTATCAATGACAACCTGGGCAAATGTTGGTGGTTCAGATGACCCAAAAGGTTTTTCAGGTCTTGCTCATATGTTTGAGCACATGGCTTTTAAGGGCACTACAAAGATAGGCGTCACTGATTATCCAAAAGAAATAGTTAAAATAGCAAAAGAAGATGCTCTTGATAAAGCAATAAGAGAAGAACGTTCAAAAGGTCTTCTTGCTGATACAAAGAAAATTGAAACCCTAGAAAAGGAATTATCTAAGGCAATTGATGATTCTTATTCACTTGTCGTTCCTAATGAATTTCCTAAGACCTTGCAAAATGAAGGCGCTATCGGTTTAAATGCATTCACATCTGCAGACCAGACAGCTTATATCATGAGCATGCCTTCCAATAAGCTTGAACTTTGGTTAGCAATGGAATCAGAAAGATTTGTTCATCCAGTATTGAGAGAAATGTATAAAGAGCGCAGCGTCATTCAAGAAGAACGTAGAATGCGCTCCGAAAATACTCCATCAGGCAGAATGCATGAAGAATTTTTGAGTACAGCTTTTAAAGCTCATCCATATGGCACACCGATTGTTGGACA
>JAZUDR010000097.1:0-2235 GCA_045639725.1 Candidatus Avigastranaerophilus sp.
GGGGGACAGTATCAGTATAAAGTGTGTTTCAATAGCCCTCATTCGCCACGCTACGCGTGCCACCTTCCCCCTGAAGGAGGAAGGGCTGCCGGCGGCGGACAGTATCAGTATAAAGTGTGTTTCAATAGCCCTCATTCGTCACGCTACGCGTGCCACCTTCCCCCTGAAGGAGGAAGGGTTGCCGGCGGCGGACAGCCTCCACCATAAAGCCTGTTTCAATAGCCCTCATTCGTCACGCTATGCGTGCCACCTTCCCCCTGAAGGAGGAAGGGCTGCCGGCGGCGGACAGTCTTCACTACTGCCGCAAAGCGGCAGTTTTTCATGCCAGTAGAGCTTTCAATATAAATGCTTTGAATAAAGATAAAATATTTATTTACATAATGAGTGATTATTGTTTAAACTAGTAGTGGTGAAAAAATGAATAAAAGACATTCACTTTATATAGCAGTATTTTTTATGTACACAATTTTGATGTGTACAACTGCTTATGCTCAGAATGGCTCAGTTGATGCGTTGTTGAAAACAGGCAATGACTATTCAAATCTTTTTCAGTATGACAAAGCCTATGAAAATTTTCGCAAGGCAACAGAGTTAGAGCCAGACAATTGGGAAGGCTGGTTCTTAGGTGGCAAATGTCTGCTTAGATTAAAGAAGCTTGATGAAGCTGAAAAATTCCTTACAAAAGCGCATGATTTAAAGCCTGACGAAGTTGATGTGCAGAAAGCATTGGGGTCTATATACATCAATTATGCTAAAACAGCCGCGACAAATGGCCAGATAGCAGCAAAACTTGATTATCAGTTAAAAGCCTGTCATGCCTACCCCGCAGGCACCAAAATCTGGTTAGCCCTCTTTGAACAGTGGTGGCAGAATGGTGAATTTGAAAAAATCAAGGCTGAAGGCGATTTCATAGTTAAGAATAATAAAGAACTTCTTGATCAGGCAGATGACGAAAGTCTTCAGGCATCATTAGTCTATGTAGCAAAGGCATATTATGGTGATGCCGACTATGCTACAGCCGACAAATTCCTTACTCATGCAAGTAAGATACGTTGCCAGAATGATGAATTATATACTTTAAAGCGCGAAATAAAGAACCGTGGTGAAGAAAAGATAAAGAAGATATTAAATCAGGCTCAGTCTGAAATAGAAAGCAAGAATTACGAAAAGGCAATGGAAACCTTGAAGAACGCTTCCAAACAGCCTGGTGCACGTCAATCAGAAATACAGGAAAAGATAGAACAACTCGAAAAAACTATCAATATTAATAAATATCTAGAAGAAATAGCCGGTCTTATTAAATCAGAAAAATACAGTGAAGCTTCTGTAAAATTAGAAGAAGCCTTAGGCACTTATCCTGAAAACGAAGAATTAACAGCTAAGTATCAGGAAGTTACTAACAAGCTTGAAGAAATACAAGAAAAGAAAGAAAAGGAAGAAGAAGCTAAGAGTTATGCTGAAGAAATGAAACGCAAGAAAGAAATGCGTTTCGAAGCTGCCAAAAAAGAAGCTGAAAAATATGAAAAAGACAAAAATTATGACAGTGCAATAGAATCCTTGCAGAAAGCATTAAAAATATATCCTAACGATGGCAATGTAAAAGCCAAGATAGAAGAACTCCAAACAGCATCTAAGAAAGCCAAGAAGCGTCAGGAAGAATACACTCAGAGCTTTGCAAAGCTTCAATCCCTCTTTAAGGAAGAAAGCTACGAAGAATGCACAGAGTTAGGCGAATCTCTCCTTGGTAAATACGCAGAACACAAGGTAACCGTTTCAGAAGTTCTGGCGGAAGCCTATTTAAAATTAGAAAAATATGAAGAAGCAAGCAAGATAGTAAACAATCTTGAAAATGAAAAAACTCAATATGAGCATCTCTATAATTTTGCCAAAGGTATGGAAGCCTATCTAAAAGACGATTTTGATACGTCCATGCCATTACTTGAGCAAGTTTCCAATAGTACTTATAAATTCAAATCAAATGCTTCATCAACTATTTGGAAAATACGTCTAACCAGATGGCAATGGGGTGTTTACCTCTTATTGCTTGCTATAGTAATAGCTATTACACCAAAGATAAAAGACATTATTCAAACAGCTCAGGAAAAGAGCAAAAACCAGAAGCTTGAAAAAATCAAAGAATCAGGCAATTATGAAGCTAATTTCAAGTTTTTGGAAGAACGATATACCAAAGATGACGTTCATAACATGAAATTAGTAACCCTTCTTTATGCAGCA
>JAZUDR010000098.1:0-15943 GCA_045639725.1 Candidatus Avigastranaerophilus sp.
ACCGAAAAGGTAGAATAAAGACTGAAGCCATTTTGGAAACAGTTTCGAGTCGTATACAAACTGAAAAACAAATTCTTGTTGCTGTGCTTGTTGCTTTCTGCTGTTCTGGCTATGCCTATGGCATATGCTGACAATATGGAAGAATTAAGCACATACTTTGAAATCAGAGATACCATTATGCTGATGAACTCTGAAATGGAAAATGCTCTTAAGGCTCCTGACGATGTTTCTCTTTTTGATGAAAAGGACATTGAGCTTAAGATAGAATCCTTTATAGGATTCATGAAAAACAGAGTAAATGTATACGCCTCATCTGACAGCAAACTTAAATTCCATTATGTAAAGAAGCTTGACAACCTGCTTCATGAAACCTCCAGCCTTTTTGCTCAAGCTAAGCCTGTAATCCAGCTTAAACGTGATGCAAAGACTGTTAAGCAGACTAATCCTATACCTCCAGTTTCATATTCTACTATTACTCATCCTTATTTCGATTCTATCGATTTCAGAACTCTTGCCAGCCGTGAACCTTTAAGTGACGATCCAAAGGATATCAAGGACGCTGCTACGATTCCAGTTGAAAGCAAGAAACCAGAAGACAAGAAAACCGAAAGCAAGAAAACTGAAAATAAGAAGGAAGAAAAGCTTCAGGTGGCCCCTGTTTTGCCTAAGTCTGTAACACCTGTTGCTGCAGAGGCTCCAAAAGCAGCGCCTGCTCCAGCAAATAAGAAAACTGATGATAGCCAAAAAGCCGCTGTTGCCCAAAAGCCTGCTACTGAAAAAAATACAGCATCAGAAAAGCCAGCTGAAGCCGCAAAAACTGCAGAAACCAAAAAGCCTGCTGAAGCACAAAAGCCTGCCGAAGCAGAAAAGACAGTTGCTGCAGATGTGAAAACTCCAGAAGTAGTAAAACCTGTTGTGACTAGCAATACTCCGGTTATAACTGGTGATTTTATGCGCCCAATGGCTATTATGATTGAAAATCACAATCAGGCTAGACCTCAAAGTGGCTTATATAAAGCAGATGTTTTATATGAAATACCTGTTGAAGGTGGTATTACCAGATTTATGGGCTTGTTCACACAGATGCCAGGTCTCGTCGGACCAGTAAGAAGCTGCCGTGAATACTTTGTTGATAGAGCTCTTGAAGTAGATGCTCTTTATGTCCATTGCGGTGGTAGTCCTATGGGCTATGCATATATTGCTAAGTCTAAAATCAGAAGTGTCGATGAAATTAAGAATTCACCGCCATTCTTCAGAGATAAAGTAAGAAAAGCTCCGCACAACCTTTACGGAACTGGTGAAGCAATTTATAAATACATGGCAAAACGTGTTGATATGCGTGTTAACACTAAGCCAATCCCTCTTAGCTATGGGGTAAGAGGTGAAGGCGGTGAAGCTGTCGGTGATTATCTTAGAATCAATTACCACGGCAATTATAACGTTGTATGTAAGTATGAAAACGGTGTCTATCACCGTTACATGAACAATATTCTCCATCTTGACCGCGAAACCCAGAAGCCTTTGGAAGCATCTGCAATTGTTTTGCAGACAGCCGCCATGAGAGTTGTTGATTCTGTTGGCCGTCAGGAAATAAGCTTTATCGGTAGTGGAACTGCCTGGATTTTTGAAAATGGTCAAAGAACTAAGGTTACCTGGTATAAGGCTGCACCTCGTGAAAAGACTGTTTATATTGACAGTAACGGTAACGAATATCTGTTTGCAGATAAGGGACAGGTTTGGGTTCAGGTAATATCACCAAATCATAAGGTATTCTTTGAACCAGTAAAAGAAACCGCAAAACCGGCTGCAAAACCAGCAGCAAAGCCAGCAGCAAAAGCAGCAGAAACAAATACTAAGACGGGAACAGCTAAGCCATGACTACTAGATTCGGGGCTGTAGGTGTTTTTGGCAGGGCTAATGCGGGAAAATCTACCTTAGTTAACGCTTTGGTAGGCGAAATCGTTTCCATTGTTTCCAACAGACCTCAGACTACAAGAAAACGTGTTCTGGGCATTCTGACTGTTGACCAGACTCAGCTTGTTTTTTGCGATACCCCCGGCCTTCATGCCATCAAGAATAAGCTCGATGCTTACATGAACGATGAAATAATGGCAACTATGAAAGGCCTTCAGGCGGGTATGTATCTGGCTGATTTGTCTGATATTAAATTTGACCTTGATAAGGAATATATCAGTCAACTGGACCCGGACAGCAATATGCCAATGTTCATGGTTCTCAATAAAAGTGACCTCGTTGAAGAGGCTACAGTAGAAGAGGCTGTTAAAGCTTACGAAGAACTATACCCCTTTAAGAAGATTTTCGTAATATCCGCTCATAAAAAGAAAGGTCTGAAGCAGTTATTGCAGGCTTTGTGCAGAGCTGTTCCAAAAGGACCGCACGCCTATGATGCTGATGATTACACAAGCTTAACAGAACGTGAAATAGTTGAAGAATCTATAAGAGAAGTTATTCTTCGCTCATTCGAACAGGAAGTTCCACATTCTGTAGCGGTTCAGGTTGAACAGTTCAAGGAACGTGAAAATGGTAAAACCTATATTGAAGCTACTTTGAACGTCGAACGTGAAGCTCATAAAAAGATTATTATCGGAAAAGACGGCGCTCAGATAAAAAAAATTGGTAAAATTGCTCGTGAAAAGTTGAATACAATCCTCGGACGTGATATTTTTTTACAGTTATGGGTGAAAGTTAGACCCGATTGGCGCCATAATGATTTATGGATACAACGCCTCGGATATAAGAAATAAAGGATGCTGACATGAACTACATTATTATTGCTGTAGCAATGATTGTTGTTTTTATAATGATATTTGTTGCTTTCTCTTCAGATGACCGCGAAGAAGATATTGGATACCTTGAAGGTGAAGATACTTATAAGCCAAAGGATGAAGGCACTGTAGAAAAAGAGCCAGCTAAGCCGGAAATAGCTTTAGCTGAACAGGTCGGTGAAGAAGAGCCGGCTGGTTTGGAACAGGCTGAAGAAAACAATAACGTTGTTTCAATTGAAGATGGTAGTTCTATGTTTCAGCAGACATCAGACGCAGAAGAAAATCCTCAGCAGGAAGCCCAGCAGGTTTCAAAGCCGGCTGAAATTACCAGAATTCATCCTGTCAATAGACCTCAGCAGGATATTCCTCTATTGGAAGTCGGTAGTGAAGAAGATCTGAGATTACGTCTCAACCTGAAGCATAACATTGCTACCCCGACTGCTATTACAAAGAACAAGTGCGTAGCTGCAGTCATACAGCTTCGTTTCCCGGAGGATGTTATTCGTAATTCTCCTGACTTTGTGAATGTTCTTGCCCATGCAGAAAAGATATTCGACGATGATTTTTCTTTTGGATTTGATAGCTATCAGGCTTATCAGAGTTATCGCGGTCCACAGGTTACCCATATCAACAGAGTATGGATTTTTGAACCGAAGGAAGATAGAAATGTAGTTGTTGAAGCTTTGATAGACGCTTATGAAGCAACTATCAGATTCAGACAGGCTCTTGAAAAGGACGCTGTTTTAAGAGATAACAAGGTTAAGATTGCTATTGGTCTCTCTGCTGGTGAAATGGCCTTTGTAAACAGAGGTGTTAATACAGAACCAACAATGTTTGGTAAGCCTGTATATATGGCAGAAGCTCTTGTTGAAGTGGTTTCTGATTTTGGTATTTATGTAGACTCCAGCATCCACGAAATAGCACTTCCGTTGTTTGATTTCAGAGAATGGAAGCCTACTGTAATAAGACAGACTCTGCCGGCTGTTCCACTGTTTGAACTTGTTGGCTGGAATAAACCAGAAGAAATAGCTTCTTATGTAAAGCATGAAGAAGCCGAAGCCAGAAAGACAATAGCTATTGCTTACAGATATTTCGAACTTACCGATATGCATCCGCTTATTGATCTTATGTCAGACAAAGACATGGATGTTGTCCGTGAAGCAGTAGAAACCATCAGCTTCCTGCATAGTGATACTATGAATGGAACCTTAAAGCTCAAGCTTCCCGAAATTACAGAACCGGATATCAGAAGCAAGATTATTGAAGCTTTCGGTAATGCTGGTAACGACAGCGTAATTCCTTTGGTAATGGCTTCAACCCATGAAAGCAGCTGGAAGGTCAGACTTGCAGCCACAAAGGCTTTGCATCAACTCGGAGGAAAAGAAATGCTTCCGAAGCTTGAAGATATGCTAAAAGACCCTGATAGCATTGTCAGAGTAGCCGCTAACTATATTTACTATAAGGAAACTAAGAAACCAGAATTCTTTGACGTTCTTGTTGAATTCCTTGCTGATGCCAGTAAGAGAGCAAGAGCAACTGCAGTAGATTATCTGATAGAAATTGGCTCAGACAGAGCTTTGAAAGAAATTACCGGTGCTTTTGGTAATCAGGAATTAGACCTGCAGAAACATATTCTTAGTAAAATGCTTGGTAGCAAGAGCAAGATTCTTTATCAATGCTTCCTTACAATGTTTAAGAATGCCGGCGAAGAACTCAGACCTTACATTGTTGAGGCAGTAAGACGAGCAGGAATAGTGAGCTAAGCTATGGCAGTAGATATAGTAATTGTTGATGATGAGGAAATGATCCAGTGGACTTTAAAAGAAGCCATGGAAGCAGGGGGATACAACGTCAGAACCTTCGGGAATGGTAAGGATTTTCTGACTGATTTTAAAGAACACGGTGCAGATATCGTATTTCTGGATGTAAGACTGCCTGACAGCAATGGTTTGGAACTGCTGCCGGAAATTAGAAGAATTGAACCGGAAAGCATTGTGGTCATTATGACTGCCTACGGCGACGTTGAAACTGCTGTAACAGCTATGAAGAACGGCGCTTACGATTATCTGGCCAAGCCTTATAATATTGACGAAGTCAGTTTGCTTATTAAGAAGATAATTCAGGCTAACCTTGTTAAAAGCCAGCTTGAATATTGTCAGGAGCGCATTGATTCGCGCTTCAGCCAGATTCTTGGCGAAAATCACAATATGAAGATTCTCCGCGAACATATTGCTATGGCGGCCAAGGCTGACCATACTACTGTTCTCATACGTGGCGAATCTGGAACAGGCAAGGAGCTTGTTGCCAGACAGATACATTTTCAGAGCAACAGAGCAAATATGCCCTTTGTTGATGTTAATGCGGCTGCTGTCAGCGGCACATTGCTTGAATCAGAGCTTTTTGGACATGAAAAAGGCGCTTTCACTGACGCACAGAAGCAGAAAAAAGGCCTTTTTGAACTGGCAAATGGCGGAACTCTTTTCCTTGATGAAATAGGCGATCTGGATGCTTCACTTCAGGTTAAGCTTCTTAGAGTCCTTCAGGAAAGAAAGTTCAGAAGAGTAGGGGGAACTACAGACATACATGTTGATGTCCGTATTATTTCCGCTACAAATGCCAATCTTGAAGAAAAGATGGAAGCAGGTTCGCTGCGAAAAGATCTCTTTTATCGCTTAAATGTATTTACTGTAAATCTGCCTCCACTTAGAGAACGCCGTGACGATATTATTCTTTTGGCAAAAAGCTTTCTAGATGAATACCGAAAAGAGTTTTCCAAGGATAATATTACTGGTTTCAGCGATGAAGCTCTGGCTGTAATTGAAAAATATGAATTCCCAGGAAATGTAAGAGAGCTGCGTAATATTATTGAACGTGCAACATTACTTGAAACCTCAAATCTTATAAGAGTATCAAGTCTTCCTGATGAATTGAAGAATAGTATTGGCGAAATAGAATTTAAGGAAACCACAAAGGTTGAATTGCCGTCTGTTTCTGACATTGCAGCAGCAGATAAGCCTTGGCACAAGCCTGGCTTTAACTTCAAGAACTATATTGATTCAGTAGAAAAGCAGCTGGTCGTTGAGGTCTTGGAAGAAACTGGCGGAAAGAAAGCGAAAGCTGCTGAATTGCTAGGGCTGACAAGATTTGCTTTGCGACATCAGTTAAAAAAGCATGGCCTTGATGAAGAAGATTGATTATTAAAAAAGATGTGCAGAAATTGCACATCTTTTTTAGTGTTAATTGCGCACTGTGTACCGATTCGATGTACAAAATTATTTATAGTTTATTTGTAAATCCCTCATTAATACTTAAAAACTTCCGATACATTATTTTGGCATAGATTATGCTAAGACTCAACTGAAGATTTCTTTTTAAGAGGAGTAAAAAATGATTTCAGAATTGCTTCAAGAGAATTTTATAGATTTGTCATTAGATGTTACTGATAAAGCAACTGCTATTAATAAATTATCTGGTATGCTTTGTGGTTCTGGTAAAGTAAGTGACCAGAATCATTTTGTTAGCGCTGTCCTTGAAAGAGAAAAATTAGGCAGCACCGCTATTGGCGCAGGAATCGCAATTCCTCATGCCCGTGCTAACACTGTTAATGAAGTTTCAATCGCATTTGCCAGATCTTCTCAGGGTATTGATTTTAATTCTCTGGATGGCGATCCTGTTAATTTGATTTTCTTACTTGCTGCTCCTGTTGAATCTGGTAGCCTTTATCTTAAACTTTTGGCCAGAATTTCTCGTCTTCTTAGATATCAGGACCTTATTGATGATCTGAAGAAAGCAACAACCAAGGAAGAAGTTATAAAGATTATTGCTGCTAAGGAATAATTGCCATAACAGAAATAACTAAGGTAAATCTTAATTATGACAACAAAACGCCAGGATGATTTTTCGCTTCATATGCGAATTCCAGCGAACAAGTGCTTTGTAAACAATGCATTACTTACACTTGATGGTATTTGCGATCATTTCTCTTTTACCGAAAATTCTAGAGATAGAATTAAAAAGGCATTAGAAGCGGCTATAAATAGTTCTATCGATTTGTCTTATGAAAAAAGGGCAGGTCTGTTTAATCTTCAGTTTTCTATTTATAAAGAAAAAATGGTGATTATGATTGAAGATTATTATATGGACAATGGCGAAGATGTTGTTGCAAATAGTGAAGCTGTTCGAAAAAGCCTGGCAGCAGTAGAAGGTCTGACTGACGGACTCCTCTTCTCAGATAAGAAAGGCCGTAACGCTAGCTACTCAATGGCTTTTAATGTTTCTTTCATAGAAGAAAACGACGCATAAACCTTATAAACAGTATTTTTGTTATTAAGCTAAATTCTGATAATCTAAAAGCCCCGAAATAATTTTCGGGGCTTTTCTATTTTAGTTTATTTGTGTTAGATTAGCATATTATGGAAGCAAAACCAAAAATTTCAAGATATCTGATAATAGTAGTAATTGCTTTGTTCGCTATTTTTGCTATAGGCATTTACTGTGTCCTTGCTTCTGAAAGTATTACAAAACATGCTATTAATGCCGCTATTGCAAACTTTGTTCCAGCAGAAAAAATAAGCTTAAAATTAGACGGACTTGAAGGCTGTCTTCTTGAAGGCATAAAAATAAACAAGATTGAGCTCAAGCATATAAAACCAAATTTTGAAGCAGTTGTTAATAATTTTGAATTCAAGCCATCGTATGAAGAAGTAATTACTAACGGTAATATTAATATTTCAGGCGAAATCGGCAGTGTTGACGCCAGTGGAGTAATAAAGTTATCAGAAAAAATAGCTTCTGTTCCAGCTTTTATAGGTCCTATATGCTTAGCTGGACTTCCAGGAAATTTCAGAATTAAGAATTTCAATATTAACAATATCAAGTATTCGCCCTGCGCTGATAAGTCTATGCTATTGGAATCTGAAGGTATAAAGCTTTCTGAGACATCCGATGACGACAAATTGGATGTTAAAACAGAATTGAAGCTGGACTGGAAAAACAAGCCAATGGCTGTTGCAGCATTTTCCGGAATTCTTGATCAGAAGAAGAATAAGCTGAATGGCAATCTTAGGTTGAATGCCGCAAAGCAGTTGGTTATAAGTGAACTGTCTGTTTCTAACGGCAAAAAGGGGATTGAAGTCAGTGGCTATCTGGCTTCACAGACTGTTATTGATATTATGCCCTTGTCACAGTGGCTTGGATATATGTGGCAGAGTGAATATCCATACACTTTCAGTGGAAAAATAGGCTGTCAGGGGTCTTGGTTATACAGTGACGATAACGGATTTATGGCAAATCTCAATGGAAGCATGGATAAGCTGGAAGGCTCTTTAATGGGCGTGTTCCCCGGCATTTTTGAGCTTAATGGGGACTGGAAGCTTTTCGACGGTGCTTTGAATCTGAAGGATAATGGAAGTAAATTATTAGGTTTCCCTGCTTCTTTAAATGGTAAAATTGAAGGTATCGACAAAGCTGTTAGAAAATTTGATTTGACGCTGGACTACAATTCTGTTGCCCTGGATAAGCTGACTGCTTCTTTGCCATGGGTATTGAAATATTCTAATGGAATTCCTGACTTAAACGGTATTGCAACTTTGTCTGTGAAGCTTCTTGGCAGCAGGCCAATGATAAATAGCAGACTGGATGTTCTGGAACTGAACCAGCCAAATATAGCACCGGCAGCAAAGGTTAGTGGCAGAGCCTTTTATCTGCTTCCCGAAACAGGCAATGGCAGTGTGAATGCAAACTTCACAGCAGAGACAGGGGGCACTTTGCCGGCTTTCTTTAAGCGTTTTTCCAACAATATGTTCAGTAATGAATATAGAAAAGGTCCCAACGCTGTATACAAATATTCCGTTAATGGCTCACTAGATGAAGGTCTGAAGCTGAAAGGGAATATGATGTTTGGCGACGAAGAGGCATTCGAAACTAACGGTGATATTATTTATGACAGATTGAATCTTAAAGCCCAGACAAAAGAAAATCGGGTCTACACCGTTAAAAGTGCAAACCCGATTGACTTACTTCTGATGCGTTAATCAGCCATTAAGCTGACGAACCTTGGCTTCAACCTGATTGAGGTTTACGCCCTGAGATAACAGGAAGTTTTCAAACCAGGCTGTATTAACACCATAGGATTTCAATTCGCTTCTATATTCTACTACAAGCTGTTCCAGCTCAATCATGTCGGCAACACGAAGCTTAGAAGAATTAGAATTCTGCATGGATTTAAGGTTATTGAGAGCGTTGTTGATAGCGCTTGCAAATTCATATCTGGTTACATTGTCAGTAAAGGTAAACGGATATGCATTAAGAATACCTTTGTTGGTGATGTGCTTCATTGATTTGAAGGACCAGTGCTTGGAGTTTACATAGGTGAAGGAAGATGTTGAGGTGTTGGAAGCAGCGCTCTGAGCGGCCAATGCTGCCTGCTGGCCAGGAGTCATTTTGACCTTGCTGTCTACAAGAGGAATGTAGAAAGCAGAGTCGGCTTCGGCAGTATTTCTGTTGGCAGTTGGAACATACTGATTTCTTGTATCAGAGGTTGTGTTGAAGGTCCATGAGAATCTCTTGGAGAGAGGCTGACCCATCTTGTTGAGAATCTTGTCGCTTACGATAACCTTATGTTCTGTTTTGGCTTCAAGAGGCCTGGTTGGTTCAAAGATAGCGCGATTGTTGCGTCTATCATAGGTGACCTTACCGTCAACTCTTGTCTGATTTGCGAATACTGAAATGTTAATGTTGTTAACAGTCTTTGGGTCGCATGGTTCGGAGAAATGGACTGCAATCTTGGCTTTTCTGGCAATATTGTCAGAATTTAGACCCGGATAGATTGAAGCAACCTTGAAATTGTTGGCGGCAGCAGCGTCAGCCTGGGCAGAAGCTCTGACTGTCTTGTCGGCGCCAGCCATGTAAGAGTTGGTGTTACCCATCTGGGTGTAATTGCTTTGAGCAGTCATAGTTTTCTGAACCGGCTGCTGATACATCATGTTATTGTTCTGAGGATTAGCCATAGCTGCTCTTGTTGCTGCTGCGGCATTTGGATTGTCGAAGCTTTCCAGTTCCTGGGCTTCACGCTGAGGATTGGCCTGGGCAGTCATGGTCTGATTCTGCATAACTGGCATCTGTGGGGCAGAGGTTGGAGTAGTGGTAGCAAACATTGAGTTGATACCGCTCTTGATTGGTCTGCCGTAGAGGTCTGTTACACCCTGGGTTACAACAACACGATAATTTCTTTCGGCATCAAGAAGGCCAACTGGTGTGAGAGTGGCTTGCTTGTTGCCTTTGAAATAGTGAATCTTTGCTGGGACCGGACCGAAATCGTCTTCAAGTCTGAAGGTGAATTCGTTCAGGGTTTCAGCTTTGATTTCATCGCTGAAGCCAATAGTGATTGGCTGAGCAAGATTTGATACCTTAGCGCCGTTCTGTGGAGCAAGACCAATAAGCTGAACCTGTTCTGCAACAGGCTTCTGCTGCTGGGGCTGCTGTGTCATTGAAGCTCTTGCAACTGAAAGCTGGTTAGAAGCATAGCTGCTAGCGCTTGGATTTACTGCTGCTGAGGTATTGCTGCTTGCGAATGGATTTTCGATATCAGTGGCAAGGGATGAAGCAGAAGCTTTCATATTCTGATAGCTGTTCTGGACATTCTGCTGAACATTCTGATAATTGTTCATAGCGTTCTGCTGAACGTTCTGATAGCTATTTTGGGCGCTTTGCTGTATTCCCTGAAGACCAGCCTGATATCCGGACTGCAGTGTCTGCTGAGCTGCCTGTAAATTCCCTTGCAAACCTGCCTGAATACCGGACTGCAAAGAATTCTGCATGCCAGCGTAGCTGTTCTGGATACTCTGCTGAACGTTCTGATAATTATTCATGGCGTTCTGCTGAATATTCTGATAGCTGTTGGCTGCATTCTGATAGGCCTGCTGACCAGACTGAACAGTGTTCTGATATGTCTGCTGACCCTGCTGATAAATCTGCTGGCCATTCTGCAAAGCATTCTGATAGGATTCCATACCAGAATTATAAGCCTGCTGACCTGACTGAAGGGCATTCGCATAAGTATTCTGGGCAGCGTTATAGGTGTTCTGACCCTTCTGTAATGCGCTATCAACAGTATTCGCTACAGACTTTCTTGTGGAAGCGACGGCTGCAGTTGCGCGTTCTTCCAGTTCTGCCTGACTTACTGCTGCTTCAGTTGTGTCTGAAACCTTGAATGGAATCAGGGTCTTTTTGGCAAGTTTTTTCCCGGAGGCTGAGGCAATGGTTTTGTCTATTGCTATTGCATAGGCTGCATTAGTCTTCAAGGTGTTGCGAGGACTTACAGTGATTGTTTTCATGTCTTTTGAAAGACGATAATCTATGCCTACCGGGCGGTTGTTTTCATAAAGCTGAACAGGCGCTGATTTGAGAGATTTAACATCAAGAGCTTCTGAGAAGCTTATTTCAAGGGCACCGTCAGAACGGATAGTTCCAACGCCCATGCTTGCGTTTGTTAATATTAGATTTTTGCTGTTCTGCTGTTCTGAGGTTGAAGAGTTTGTAGCCTGGGAGACTTTCTGGGTTGTGTTGTCTACAGCAGCTTCGCCAAGGTTTGCGGTCTGGAAGCTCCATACTTTTTCTGAGGTTCTTCCTAAGCCGTCATAATATGATACCTGGGCTGTATAGGTCTGGCCTTGTGCCAATGGCTGGCTGGCCTTGAACATAATCTGGTGTGCAGCAGGATTGTAGAATAATTCACCGTTTACTGGTTCTGTTCCATTAAACAGGTTAAAGCTGACATTCTGGTAGAAGGACTGGTTTAATGCTCCTCCAAATTCTACTGTCAGTGGGGTTTCTGGTGAAATTCCAACAGACATGTTGTCCGGGAAATGATTTACTACATTAATAGCTGAGGTTTCAGCTATATAACTGCCATTGCTTATTGCTGCGTTGACTGGTGAAGTGTGGCAGACGGCCGCTATCAGCGCACATAAAATGGCCATCCTTGTCCAACGTTTCATAGTTTACCTCCTAAAGCTTTTTTACTCTTCTCCTAAATAATCGACCAACCAGAGTATTAATTTAGATTTTTTTTGAAACGCTTTTGTAATCACTAAGACGACTCTTTCTTGACAAAAAAACGCTTAGCGGTTAACATCATACAGTTAAATTAGAAAATTATGACCTAAGGAGATATGATAAATGGGAACGGATGTTGCCTCTTTTGCAAAACAACTTAGAGAAGACGGCATTGAAGCCGCTAAGGCTGAAGCTGCCAAGATTCTCGCCGATGCCCGCAAAGAAGCTGAAAAGATTATAAATTCAGCAAAGGCAGAAGCCACTAAGGTCGAAAAAGAAGCCCAGAACAGCATTGCTCAGAGCAAAAACAGCTCAGAAGCAGAAATGCGTATGGTTGCTCGCGACGTTATTATTGGCCTCAAGAAGAAAATCGAAGATGTTGGAATGGCTCTCCTTGGCAGTAAGGTTGCTGAAGCTCTTAATGATAAAGATGTTGTTAAAACCGCTGTCACAGAATTGTTAAAAACCCAGCAGACTGGAAAGAATTGGGAAGTTGCTCTTAGCGACAAGATTGCTAAGCCATTAGCAGATGTAGTTGTTGCTGCTTTCAGAGAAAATGGTGCTACTGCAAAACTTACTGCTGATCTTAAGAAGATTGGTTTCGAAGTTCGTGCTACTGGCGAAAACGAAGTTTTTGAAGTAACTGAAGAATCAGTTACTGAAGCTTTCAGAAGACTACTCTCCCCAGAACTCAAGAAGTTACTTGAAGCCTGACGAAAAGGCGGTTTCTTATTGTGGCAAGTTTAGAATATTTATTGACCGTATTGCCTTCTCTTCCTGCTTACTTAGGCGATAAAGCCTCTGTTGAGGATGCCTATAAGACTATTAAGGCAGAAGATAATGCTAAGCTTAATTTTCTGATTGATATACTTAGCGCAGAAGATGAAATAGTAAAATGCGGTCTCCAGTATTTTGTGCTTCAGAATAAATCCTATGAAGCCGAATTGCCTGCAAGCCTTCCAGACTCCTTCACCAATACTTTCTATAGCTATAGCAAGAAAAATGAAGCTGAATGGATGACAGCTGCTTACGAAGCCTGGTTTAATATGATTGTTGAAACAGGTAAAAGCACTGGCTCCAAGCTTGTTCAGGAATGGGCAAAGTGGGAATATTCTTTACGCATAAATCTCATGTTTGATCGTCTCAAAAGAGCTGGTATTGAATTCGATGAAGCTAGTCTTACTCCGGAATTCATGGCTTTTGGCTGCGACTACGATACGGCACCACTTGTTGAAGCATATCGCAAGGCCAACGAACCAATGAAAGCCGAAAAAGCTCTTGACGAGGCTCGTTTAGACTTTATCAGAAGTTTAGCAATCAATTATTCTTTTACTACAGATGAACTGGTTGCTTATATTCTTGAATTGCGCATATACGCTCGTTATGCGCGCCTTAGCCCCGAACTGGGGCGCAAAATCCTTCAGGAGGTGACAGCGCTGTGAGCTTAACCGGTAGAATTGTTACTGTAAACGGCAATATGGTTACAGCAGAAGTTAATGGTTCTGTTTGCCAGAACGCGGTTGCTTATTGTATGCGCTCCGACGGAGTTAAACTCATGTCGGAAATTATTAGAATTAGAGGAAACCTCATTGATATGCAGGTTTTCGAATTGACCCGTGGTCTTAAGGTTGGCGATATTGTTGAAGTTTCTGATGATTTGCTTTCCGTTGAATTAGGCCCTGGTCTGATAGGCATGGTTTATGACGGCCTGCAGAACCCATTGGTAGAAATGGCTCAGGAAGTCGGCAATTTCCTTGAACCAGGCCACTATCTTAAGGCTCTTGACCGCACTAAGAAGTGGGCTTGGACTCCAACTGCCAAAGTAGGCGATGTTCTTACATCTGCTGAAAACCTTGGTAGCGTTAAGGAAAATATTTTTGACCATAACATCATGACTCCATTTACTCTTCGCGGTGAATGGACTGTTAAGAGCGTAGCTCCAGCCGGTGAATACACTGTTGAACAGGAAATCGCAACTCTTGAAAAAGACGGCGAAATTATTTCTGTTAACATGATTCAGAAATGGCCGGTCCGTATGCCTCTCGGTATCTACAAAGAACGCTTGCTTCCAACTACACCGATGGTTACTAAGCAGCGCATTATCGATACCTTCTTCCCAGTCATGCTGGGCGGCACCTATTGTATTCCTGGCCCGTTCGGCGCTGGTAAGACTGTTCTTCAGTCAAATACAAGCCGCTACGCAGATGTTGACCTTGTTATTATCGCAGCCTGCGGTGAACGTGCCGGTGAAGTTGTTGAAACTCTCCGCGAATTTCCACACCTCTCTGACCCAAGAACAGGCCGCACTTTGATTGAAAGAACAATCATCATCTGTAATACTTCTTCAATGCCTGTTGCAGCTCGTGAATCCTCTGTTTACACTGCTGTTACACTTGGTGAATACTACAGACAGGTTGGTTTGAACGTTCTTCTTCTCGCTGACTCTACTTCAAGATGGGCTCAGGCTCTCCGCGAAATGTCAGGCCGCTTGGAAGAAATTCCTGGTGAAGAAGCATTCCCAGCTTATCTCGAAAGCTCTATCGCCCGTTTCTATGAACGCGGTGGTATCGTTGAATTAAAGAATGGTAAGAAAGCCTCTCTTACTATCGGCGGCACAGTAAGCCCTGCCGGTGGTAACTTCGAAGAACCTGTTACTCAGGGTACTATTAAGGTTGTAGGCGCTTTCCTTGGCTTGTCATACGCTCGTTCTTATGCAAGACGTTTCCCGGCTATCGACCCGTTAGATTCATGGTCTAAATACAACGGTATCATTGATACTGAAAAAGTAAGCTGGGCTCACAGCTTCCTGAAGCGCGGTAAGACCGTTAACGAAATGATGCAGGTTGTCGGTGAAGAAGGTACTTCAATTGAAGACTTCGTTGTTTACCTGAAATCTGAACTTCTCGATAACGTATATCTGCAGCAGAACTCTTTCGACGAAGTCGATGCAGCCTGCCCTGTTGAAAGACAGAAATACCTGTTCGACCTTGTTTCTACTGTTCTTGCTCATAACTTTGCTTTTGAAAGCAAGGCTGAAGCTCGTGATACATTCTTTACTCTCACTGACCATCTTAGAAACTGGAACTACACTCCATGGGGCAGTGAAAAGCTTAAGGAATTGGAAACTGCCATCAAGAGCACTCTTGCATCTAAGGAGGCAGCTAAATGAATAAATACTACACTAAGATTGACAGCATAGCCGGTAACGTTGCTACTCTTAAGGCAAGTGGCGTTGGCTATGATGAACTTGCTGTTATCGAAGGCAAATGGGGAAAATCTCTTGCTCAGGTCATCAAGGTAAACGGCGATTCTGCTACTATTCAGATTTTTGGTGGCACACGCGGCGTTTCCACTGGTGACAAGGTTGCTTTCCTTGGTCATTCTATGAAGTTCAGCTTCTCAGAAGATCTCTTCGGCCGTGTATTCTCCGGTTCCGGTGAAGCACGTGACGGTCGTGGCGAACTTACTGACAATATGGTAGAAGTTGGCGGCCCAGCTGTTAACCCAGCTATAAGACTTATGCCAAACCGCATGATTCCTACCAACATCCCAATGATTGACGTTTTCAATACATTGGTTGAAGGTCAGAAGCTCCCAATCTTCTCAATCCCAGGCGAACCATATAACGAACTTCTTGCTAGAATCGCTCTCCAGGCTGAAGCAGACGTAATTATTCTTGGCGGTATGGGTCTTAAATACGACGAATACCTGTTCTTCAAGAATAAGCTTGAACAGGGTGGAGCTATGGATCACACAATCATGTTCATCCATACTGCATCTGACCCGGTTGTTGAATGCCTGCAGACTCCTGATATCGCTCTTACTGTTGCAGAACAGTTCGCTATTCAGGGTAAGAAGGTTCTCTGCCTGCTTACTGATATGACTAACTTCGCCAACGCTTTGAAGGAAATTTCCATCACTATGGAACAGATTCCTTCTAACCGCGGTTATCCAGGCGACCTTTATTCTCAGCTGGCTTCCCGCTATGAAAAGGCTGTTGTATTTGAAGACGGCGGTTCTATCACACTTATCGCTGTTACTACAATGCCTGGCGATGACGTTACTCACCCGGTTCCAGATAACACTGGCTATATCACAGAAGG
>JAZUDR010000099.1:0-4071 GCA_045639725.1 Candidatus Avigastranaerophilus sp.
CATATTCAAATCACTCCTAAAGATATGTTACTTCATTCTCAAAATTGTGAAGTATGTATATAGTAATAACACCTAATTTTTACTCCGTCAACAAACTTTTGCCCAAATCGTTTATTAAAAATATTGATTTGAAAAAGGTAAATTTGAACCTAATGCTCTTTATAAAATTAAAAAATTATGATAAATTATATTTAACTTGCAAGATAAAGGTGTAAATATGCGAAAGTTAAGTGGCTATGCTATATTAGCAACTGCTTTGAGCTTTGCTGTTCCTACCATATATAATGGAGGATATGTAGCTTTTGCTCAAGAAGCAACTACTATAAGTGATGAAGCTCAAATGCTATATGAGGATGCTATTTCACAGAATAAAAAAGGGAAGAAAACAGAAGCTATTTCTTCTTATATTCAGGCTTTAAGAAAAGATAGAACCGTCTTGGCACTTGATGATGACGGACTTATTGAAGCTTCATATAAGGATTGTCTGGCAAAACTTGAAAAAGCACCTGAAGATGTGAAACTGCTTGAAACCTGTGGTTTCCTTGCTTCGGTTGGTTTTTCAGACAATATAACGGCTATTACATATTACGAAAAGATTATTGACTTGGTCGATGATGAAAATGTTAAAGACAGGACCAGGAACCTTATTGAACGTTTAAGAACAACTGCAGAAGCTCAGCAGTCATATGACAGTGCTGTAGCTGCTTCCATGAGAGATGAAAGAATTAAGTCATGGTCTGAAATGGAAAAGAATGAAAATGCAATGCAGGAACGCGATGAAGCAAACGAACGTTCATCAAAGCTTAATGAAGCATATTCAAGTCGCGAAGAATTGCAGAACCGAATACCTCAGCTTGAACAAGAACTGAAAGACATTCAGGAAGATTATGACAAAGCTGATAGACTTTGGTATTCTTTAAAGGATGAGCTCTACGAAAGACGTAGAAGACGTCTAAAACGAGATTTGGCAGCAAAGAAAGAAGAACTTGAAAAAGCTCAGAAGGAATTAAAAGGAATTGAATCTGACGTTAAATCTTTAGAAAAAGAAGATGACGAATTCCGCAAACAGCAGGACGACAGCGCTTTCAATAATTTCGTTGATAATGAAAACGAAGAGAACGAAGAACCTGAAGACGATGATAGCGCTTTCAATTCAAATCCTTCAAATTCTTCAGAACCTTCTAGTGAAACATCTTCTTCTGATGATTCTGACGATGGTGAAGATAGTAGCGAATCAAATGATTATGATGATAAACCTTCTGCAGAATATGAAGATGAATATAGCGAAGAAGCTTTAAAGAGACAGGCTGAAGAAATGAGCGACGAAGAGCGCCGCGAAGAACTGAATGATTTGATTGATAACCTCTGACATTACAAGGTTTGTGAGGGGTCTGAAAAAACTTCTTTACAAAACATAGTTTTTCGGTTATTATCACCCCATCAAAACGAAAACTAACAGCGAAAGCTGAACAAGGAGATACTAAAATGGCTATTAAAGTTGATAGTTCTAAATGCATCGGTTGTGGCGCTTGCACTGGTACTTGCCCAGTTGAAGCTCTTGAAATGAAAGACGGCAAAGCTACATACAAAGGCGAAGGCTGCATCGAATGTGGTGCTTGCGCTGCTGGTTGTCCAGTAGAAGCTTTGGCTCTCTAATAAAATTTGATAAAAAAAGACATCGACTAATCGATGTCTTTTTTTTTTACTAAAATTGTGGTAAAATCTCTGCAAAATTTTCACCGGAGGATGTAAATGACATCTGCAAATCCATTGGAAACCTTGAAGGTCCAATTAGAAAAGCTTAAAAAATGCTTTAAGCATAAGTATTATGTTCCTGCACTATGGGTTGAAGCTGGTAAAGAACCAGTTGACGGTCAGAAGCCTGTTTCAGTAAACCCAGGCGAATACTATTTAAAACATATTGCTGCAATCGAAGCAAATAGAGTCGAAGGACTTGATCCTCTCCGTTCTCTCAATACACAGATTGAAGACGGGCAGGGTGGTAGCTGGATTGAAAACCAGTCTATATATAATATGTTTGTCAGATTGACTACTGCTTATGACCACAATGGCGACAATAAGCTTGGCGGAAGTCTAGTAGATGTAACTTTGAATACTGATGGTATCCGCGAATCAGGTACATTCTTGAAAGCAATTGCTATGCTTGGCTATGTTAAGGCCTTAGGCTGCAGTGTTATACATCTTCTTCCAGTTACCTCAATAGGTCATGCTGGTAACAAGGGTGATCTCGGTTCACCATATGGTATCAAGAATCCATACAAGCTCGAAGAAACCCTGGCTGATCCAATGATTGAAATGTCTGTAGAAGATCAGTTCAAGGCTTTTATACAGGCAGCTCACATGCTCGGAATCAGAGTTATTTGTGAATTTGCTTTCAGAACCCAGAGTAAAGATGGTGACTGGATAGCCGAACATCCAGACTGGTTCTATTGGATTGATTCTGCTATAGAAGATAGAAATCCAGGTGAAACAGACATGGCTAAGGCTGATGCCACTTATGGAAACCCATTGTTCAACGAAGATGAACTTAAGGTTATCAAGGCTAAGGTTGAAGCTCATGACTTTGATAATTTGCCGGCACCGCATGCAAATTATGTAAATTTCTTCAAACTCGCTCCAAAGGCAGAAGAAGTTAAAGTTCTTGAAAATGGTCACTATGAAGGTATTGGAACAGACCCAATTACTGGTGATAAATGCAAGGTTAGAATTCCTGGCGCATTTGCAGACTGGCCACCGGATGACAATCAGCCACCGTGGGGCGATGTTACCTACTTCAAAATGTATAACGATGAAGACAATTCTAAGCCAGAATTCAATTACATCGCTTACAATACAATAAGAATGTATGATAACAAGCTTGCCAGACCAGAATTAGCCAATCAGCCACTTTGGGACGCTATTGTTGATGTTATTCCTACATACCAGAGCAAATATGGTATTGATGGCGTAATGATTGATATGGGGCATGCTGTTCCTGTTCCTCTGATGCAGAATCTTATCGGTAAGGCACGTGAAATCGATCCGAATTTCTGTTTCCTCTCTGAAAACTTCGAAATTGGTCAATCTAGTGTTGATGCCGGATATAATGCTGTAGTAGGCTACTGCTGGTGGGTAGAATACCGTCGTGATGGTATGTATGACATGCTCAAACATATCGGCGAACAAGGTGTTCCACTGAGCTTCTTCGGCGCAGTTGAAAACCATAATACTCCTCGCGCCTGTGGCAGAGAAGGCGGAATGGCTTATGCCAAGTATGCTTTCCTGGTTAACACAATGCTTCCTCATGTAGTTCCATTCATCCATGCAGGTCAGGAACTTGGTGAATCTATGCCAGTAAACACTGGTCTTGACTTCTCCAATGAACTCCTTGCTTCTTTGAAGGGTAAAAAGCTGGCATTGTTTGACCTTTGCGGCTATAACTGGGACGGCAAGCATGAAATGTTCAACTTCATGCGCAAAGTATTAGCTTTAAGAGAACAGTATGCTCACGCTATAAAGAGAAATGATACTGAATCCTTCTGTAAGCTTCTTACTGGCTATTCTGATGTAATCGCTTTCATGAGAGGCGATGAAGAACAGCGCACTATGGTTCTCTTTAACCGAGACTTAGAAAATAGCTATGAAGGTGAACTTGATATTAATTGGTGCAATCCTGATAATATCAATGAAATCGCTGACCTTCTTACTGATGGAAATATCGTATTCAAGGTTGAAGACGATAAAATCAAATACAGTCTTGAACCAGGTCAGTGCTGTTTCTTTGCCTGGTAAAGAACTTGTATGACAAAGCAGCTTGAATACCTTACGCTGGAAGTCGGAAGCACTATAACTAAGGCTAATGGCTTTGTTAAGAATGCTGATGGTGCCCTTGAGCATGTAGCACAGGGGTTTGCCCCAACAACAGTTGCTCAGGGAAATGTTGGCAGAGGTGTTTTTGCTGCTGTTGAAGACTTAGAACAACGCAGTTCTTACGGAACAGAAACCTGCGAAGTATTCGCAAACAGTTCTGCTGCCGGGGGACTGCGTGTTACTGTACACGGACTTACATAT
>JAZUDR010000100.1:0-8762 GCA_045639725.1 Candidatus Avigastranaerophilus sp.
AGATGAAAATCAAAAAGAGATTTATCGCCTTGAAGGTTATGTTCCAAATCGTTTTTTACCAGAAAAAGATGATTTTGGTGATTATCTAACTTTAAAAATTGATGAAAATGGTAAGGTATTAAACTGGTATCGTAAGCCTGATTTTAATGAATTTATAAAAGACGGTTATTGTACCATTCCGGTCACTTCTAGAGAAAATATAGAAAAAGTTATAGATTGTTTTATTCGGCCTTTTTTAATAATAGCGAGAAAAAAATTAATTTTTCCTGAAACAAAATATGCTTTGTGTTACGGCGTTCATCCTGTATTGTCATTCTATAGTGATAAGAAGCAAGAAGTTTATCAAATATCAGAACAAGAAGCTTGTGATAAAAGGAATTATAAAAAATTATTAGATAGAGTAAAATCCGTATGGATTTATTTTTCAATACAATTCGTACATGATTTTTGTCCATTAAAACAAACTTTATCCTTTATTATTGATACCTGTATTGAATTTTGTGAAGATTATTACGTTGTACATGCATTACACAAAAAATTTAATTATGATGAATATCCCTCAGAGGATGAATTTGACAAAATATTAAGTTTATTTTCAGAAAATTATCTTAAGGGAATTTCAACAAAAGAAAGTTATTTAAACTTAATAATCGACTAATAATTTCAAATATAGAATTGATTTCGTAAATCATGCTTAAACAACAGAATGTTGCCTATATGATTGGGGTGGCATAGTTGTGCTTCAAAAATTTACGTTTTATTTATTGAGGGAGGTAAAGTTGAGAAATTAGCATAATTACAAGAAGATTATTTTAATTGGTTCGTAGTAATGATTTATGTTGCTGATTTATTTCAAAATAGGAGAAAATGAAAATGTATGGAATTTGTTATTTAATTCAATTGCCGTGTGATGAGGAGCCTCTGTTGGAGTTTATAGAAATTTTTGAATCATTTGCAGAAGCAAAGAACAGGACAAAAAGAATAATGAAAAAGTTTTTTAGGGAATATGGGGAAGATGATTTTGGAACTGAGTATCCAAGTGAAAATAATCCTAGAGCTGTTATGTCAAATGGCGAAGTAACAGGTTATGTATTTATTAAAAAAATAAAGAATAACTTACAAAGCTTTGGTAGAAAACAAAATAAAGGAGAATAATGATGGGAGATATTAGTATTATAGCAAGAAGATTAGAATCAGGCAGTCGTGTTCAATATGGATGGAGTGGTAATGGTGGTTATTATAAAATGGTAGGTTCTCGGTTACTTAATTGGTATAATAATCCAGAAAAAGTTGAATATCTTTTTGACCTTGGGCAGTTAGCAAACTTGGGTAAGCCAGGAAGTGAAAACAATAATGAATCATTGGTTTTTACTCATCAATTAACAGGTGAACCGCATTGGTTAGGAAAATCAGAGCGAACTATATTTAGTAAAATTGCATTCATTGATTATGGTTATTTATATGACTTAGATAATACTTGGTATTATGTAATACCTGGCCCATTTAGGATTAAAATACCTCTTGAGTATATAGATAAACATTTAGACGAAGATGGTTTTGAATTCAAAGAACTGGCATTTATAGAATACAGTTTAGTAAAATTTATTCTTAACGACTATTATTTATCTGATGCTAATTTTCAAAATATAATTGCTGAAAAATATACAGAAGGAATTGAAAAAATCCGATCAAAGTTTCTATCTAATAATAAAGCAGGCGAGGCTTGTATATTTCTATATGAATTATATAACGCTATATTTAAATATTTTGATGATTGGGTAGTTGTAAAAACCAACGAAGATAATAGCAAAATAATTAACTTTGTAATTAGAAAGAAACAGGAGAATGACAGAGTAGAAACTATTTATTGGTAATCTGCCAAAATGTAAGGTGTTGGAAGATTATTCCAGACTTATCTGCCCTAAGGGCCATGCACATTCCATGATAAATAAAGGAACTGAGGAAGTTGTATTTCTGGCAGTCGTTCCCGAGCAATAATTTATATTGGCTAAATGTATTGCGAAAGTTTTACGTTGTGAAGTAAAATGTTGAAAAGGAGAATTTTATGGTTACAAAAACTGCTAGTATAAATGTAAGGGTAAATCCGTTTGTTAAGAAGAATGCCGAAAAATTGTTTGAGTCTTTTGGAATTACCTTGAGCGATGCCATAAATATGTTTCTGAATAAATCACTTATGGAAGGTGGTTTGCCTTTCGATTTAAAGCAAACTCATAATAAGCCTTTGGCTTTTGCGGCTATGTCTAAGGAGCAGTTTGATTCTGAAATTGCAAGGGGTATGAACGACCTTAATAATGGTGAGGTTTTTACTTCTGAAGAGGTTAAGGATGAATTAAAGAGTGAGTTTGGTTTATGAAATGGAATGTTTTATACACCAAGACTGCAAAACAGGATTTAAAAGATATTTATAAATACATATGCTTTGAATTAAAGGCCCCAAATACTGCTAAGAATTTGCTTGAAAAGATTACTAACGAAATTGATAAACTTGATGAGTTACCTTTGAGATATCGAGTTTACATGGAAGAGCCATGGTCTGAAAAGGGTGTTAGATTTTTCCCGGTAGATAATTATCTTGTATTTTATGCTGTTGATCAGAAAGAAAAAAATGTATCTGTTCTAAGAATAATGTATGCTGGCCGGGATATTACAAAACAATTTAATGAAAAATTGTTTGTATAAATGAAAAATATCTGGGTCTGTTACTTGAAGATATGCAATTAGTAAGGAAATAAGATGACCAATTATAAAATTATTGATATGGATAAGTATTATCGGAAGGGCGTTTTTAGACGCTTTTCTGAAGATTGTAAGTGCTCGACATCGATTACTTCAAGAATAGATGTAACTGATTTATACAAAAAATCTAAGGAAACTGATACCAAGTTTTATATTAATTTCCTGTATGTTTTGGCCAAAGTGCTGAATTCAAGGGAAGACTACCGAATGGGGTATCTCTGGCAGACTAAGCAGGTTGTTTGCTATGACAAAGTTAGTCCATGCCACTATATTTTTCATGATGACACTGAAACCTGCACAGTAGTTTACACAGAATATGACGAAGATTATAAAATCTTCTATGAACGCTGTAAAAAAGACATAGAAGCCGGAAAGAATACAAGAGAATATGGTCTTGATCCACAGAATCACCCGGATTACTTTGAGGCTTCCTATATTTCATGGATTTCCTACGATTCATTGAATCTGGAATTGCCTGACGGGCATCTGTATTTCCCGCCGTTGCTGAACTGGGGACGCTTCAGGGAAGAAAACGGACGTCTTATGATGCCGGTTACTGTAAGAATGAATCATGCGATAGCGGATGGGTATCTTATTGCGAAGGTATACAAGTTGCTGGAAGACGAAATGAAGAGTTTTTGCAACGGATAACAAGGATGAGGACCGGATGGAGCAGGCCAGGCAGGCCGATGAGCAGGCCAAACCTCCCTTGGTCCCCCTTAAAAGGAGGGTCTAGGACAAGCTCACAACAAGCTGGTTTAGCGAAGCGTATAGTAGCTATAGCCGTAGGCTCATTCATGTTTGTGGAGCAAATCATTCATAATCGGCTTCAGTCGATTCATTCATAGGCCGAAGGTCTTATTCATTATATTGTGTTAATGGGATGTGACGTATTCTATGGCACTTTGGGCGGCTGTGCGACCGAAGACGAAGATGTCTGTCATGGCATTGCCTTCCATGCGGTTTGCACCGTGAACGCCGCCTGTTACTTCACCTGCAGCGAAGAGACCCTGTATAGTCTGGTTGTTTGAATTTAATACTTCTGTTTTCGGGGTAATTTTTATACCGCCCATGGTATGCTGAATACCAGGAGTAACTTCAATCGCATAATAGGGTGGTTCCTTGATTTCAAGCGGCATGTCGTGGCGACTGCGCCCGAAATATATATCTATACCTGTTCTTACTGCTGAATTGTAGCCAGTTATTGTTGTGTTCAAGGTTTCATACGGCACTGCCATGTCCCAGGAAAGGTCTTCAAGATTGAAGCGTTTTTTCATTTGGCCAGTCTGCTCATATGAATCAATAGACTTGGTTGCTGTGCGAATCTTGTTGTCGGACAACAGAAACGCCTTTCCTTCAGGCTGTTCCTTGATTGCCTTGGTTAAAACATTGCGTGGAGACGTTTCTGAGCAGAATCTTTTGCCTTCCTTGTTAACCATTATTGCGCCGTTACTCCTAATGGCCCTTGATATAAGAGCATTGTTTGCTGTGGAAACCGTTGGATGGGCCTGAATCTTGTCCATTTGGACCAATGCCATATCAAGCTTTTCTGCCCATTCTATAGCGTCCCCGGTTGCGCCTTCATGGTTTGAGGAAATTGCACCTGTTAATTCGGGCTGATATTTTTCTATCAATGTCGGATTTGCCCCAAAACCGCCTGTTGCTATTATTACAGCTTTTGAATTTATCGTGTATTCGCGGTTTTCGAAGCTTACCTTTACACCCTGTATCTTATTTCCTGAGAAAATAAGATCGGTAACTTCAGAGCTTGTTCGGATGTCTACATTTGCTCCTAGGGCAGCATTGTAAAGCGCTTTTATGACATGCGGGCCGAAAGCTTGGTTTTCCAAAGGACGGTGAGCTCTTTTGGTAGTGGAGCCAGCCATTTTTTCTATTTCCAGAAGTTCTACACCTACGGAAATCAGCCAGTCTACTGTTTCGGGTGCACTTTCTGTCAGCTTTTTTACTAATTGCGGGTCGTTCTGGGAATCGCCAATTTTCATTGTGTCCTGATAAAACTGTTCTTTGGAATCTGTTATTCCTAAGCTTTTCTGAACATTGGTTCCGGCGGCATTTATCCCGCTCGTTGCTTTGAGGGTGTTTCCGCCAACGATATCCATTTTTTCAAGAAGGATTACGCGATAGCCTTTCATGGCTGCTTCAACCGCTGCTGAAAGACCGGCGCCGCCTGCACCGATAATGGCTATGTCGCAGGTGGTATCTGTATAGGTAACCTTTTCTACTTCTTTTCCTGATGCTTTTTCTAAGGCGTCATATATTGCCTGGGCGGTTCCTTTGCTGGTGACAGTAGCGCCAGTTACAGCATCGTATTCGTCAAGGTTTCCCCGATTGATTGCAGAGTTAAGAATAATCTGAGCTGCCGGCTTGGCGAAGTCAGCTTCCTTTTCACGCAAAATACTGCCTGAAATAATAGTGTTATCTTTTATTACTACAGCAACTTCTATTTTCCCGTTATGACCATAGCCTGTGCCGTTCCAGACGCCGTCATGGTAGTTCACGGAGACATCGAGGATGGTTTTGTAGATGAAGCCTGCTGCGATGAGAATGCAGACTAGTGAAATCAGTAGTATTTTTTTCATGGGATATATTCTACATCAATAGGGGGATTATGGCAATTTTTAGGGCGCTTCGCTAAACAGTCGTGTTGGTTTCTTCTGCTTCGGCCGGGTTGGTGCTGATTCTTAATGCATAATTCATAATTCATAATTCATAATGCATAATGCATAATTGATTGTTTAGTTTATGCTGCTTTGGCCGAGTTTGTGATAGTTCGAATGCATAAATATTTGCTTGGTTTGTGCTGCTTGGACTGGCTCTTTGCTTACTCGCCAATATATTGATTATTGATAGAATGTGTTTATGTTGTGTGAAAATTTGTATATAATGTAAATAAGAGGTGATAATATGGCACAAACTAGTATAAACATAAGAATGGATTCGGAACTTAAGAACGCTTTTGAAGGGTTCTGTAAGGATGTTGGTATGACTATGACTACTGCTATTTGTGTGTTTGCCAAAAAGGTAGTAAAGGAAAATAAGATACCTTTTGAAATCAATGGTTCTGAACCTGACGAAAGCGAATCTTTTTATTACGAACCTAATGAAGAAACTATAGCTGCTATTAAGGAAACTGAAGATATCATCGCAGGTCGAAAGAAGGCAAAGGCATATACCGATGTTGATGAAATGATGAAGGATATATTATCTTGAAATATATAGTAAATCCGGGTGAAGTGTTGCCGTAATATGAACATACAGATATTTGGGACTAAGAAGTGTTTTGACACAAAGAAGGCTGAAAGATACTTCAAGGAACGCGGGGTGAAGGCCCAGATGATTGACTTGAAGGAAAAGGGCATGAGCAAGGGTGAGCTTACTGCCGTTGCTACTGCTGTAAAAGGCTTGGATAATCTTATAAACCCTGATTGCAAAGATAAACAAACCATTGCTTTGATAAAATATTTAACAGATGACAGCAAATTTGATAAAATCCTTGAAAACCAGCAGGTTTTGAAAACGCCAATTGTCCGAAACGGAAAACTGGCTACTGTTGGCTATTGCCCTGAGGTCTGGAAAGGTTGGGAATAAGTGATGAAGGTTTGCTGTTTTTCTGATTTACATGGTCAGTTGCCTGATTATTCTGATGTAAAGGCTGATTTAATCTGCATTTGTGGTGATATTTCGCCAGCTGGTATTCAGAAAAATGACGCTTTAATGCACAACTGGCTTGTAGATAAATTCAAGCCTTGGTGCGAAGCTTTAAATTGCGAAAAAGTGCTTTTCATTGCAGGCAATCATGACTTTTATATGGCTAGAAATAAATCAGTTGTGGTGAGCCTTTTCCCAACAGACGGTAAAGTTACTTACCTAGAAGATCAACTATACGAATTTCATGGCAAGACCATCTATGGCACGCCCTGGTGCCATGTTTTCATGGATTGGGCTTTCATGAAGCCGGATGAAGAAGAAAGAATTATCTTTGATAACATCCCTGAAAATCTTGACCTGCTTCTGACTCACGATTGTCCATATGGCTCTGGTGACGTGATGCTGCAGACAACAGCGAAATGGTATTCCCCGAATCATATAGGGAATCCGGTTTTGCTTGATGCTTTCAAAGCAAAGAAGCCTAAGAGGGCCTGCAATGGCCATCTGCATAGTTCTGACCACAACTGGCAGACTCTTTTTGACACACAAAGATGCAATACCGCCGTTATCGACGAAGACTACCGACTTGCCTACAAGCCTACTTTCTTTGAAATCTAAGATGGCTGATAAAGCAAATATCTGACTAATATCAAATTTCTTTGAATCTTTATGACCTTGTGATAAAGTTATGTACACAAAATTAACTATATAGGAAGTGTGCACATGAATAATCTAGTTAAGTCAACCATTTTGGGAGCCTTACTTGCTGGTTCCATTTTCAATATTCCTGGTTCTGATTTAAGACCCTGCTATGCACAGGAATGCCAGGCTGATGTTTCTGTCTCTGGTCTTGCAGTAGAACACGAAACAAAGTTTGGTGGCGCTTACCTGAAGATGACCATGGAAGATTTCTGCAAAGCTGGTTTTGCTTACGGCGACAGCGTTAATGTTACATTCAGTAATGGCAAGACTATCGAAGATATTCCTTTCTATAATGGTTATTACACAAATGTCGGCGGTCTCCTCATTGTTGGTTATCCGGGCTACCCATATATCAAGATTGCCAAGAATTACGGCAGTGACGTTTTCGAAGAATTTGAATTAACTAACAACGATACAGCAACTATTACCCTTAATCAGGCTAAGAAATATCTGACTAATCAGGAAACCTTCAGCCTTTCTTATTCCAAGGACCGCAATGATTATGAAAGCGACGTGGCTTTTGCTAATTTCCGCGCCATGAAGGGCGGCAGCATGAAGGAAAATGTTTTCTACCGCTCTGCTTCACCATGCTGCAACGATTATAACCGTGCGCCATATGTTGACAGATTTGCTCAGAAGAACCTGATTTCCTTCGTTCTCGACCTTTCTGATAACGCTGAAGATGTTGCAGAATTCAAAAAGGCCGGCAATTTCAGAACACCATATTTTGACGCTTTGAATTCTCATGACAGAGTATCTTTCCTTGATATGAACGCTAATTATCAGTCTGATTCCTTCAAGCATTCACTTGCCAGAGGACTTAAGGAACTCAGCGCTCATAAAGGTCCTTATCTTGCTCACTGCATCGAAGGCAAAGACCGCACCGGATTTGTCGGCATCCTTCTTGAAGACCTCTGTGGTGCTTCTGTTGACGAAATGAAGGCCGATTACATGATTACCTACAAAAACTATTATGGAATCACTGCTGAAAACAATCCAGACAGATATAACGCTATTCTGAACCTGCATTTCAATAGCATGTATTCTTATATTCAGAGTCTCGGCGGCGCTAAGGAATACCTCAAGAGCTGCGGAATGACCGACGAAGAAATCGTTAAGCTGATGTACAGACTTATTGACTAAGGGAATGGGCCAGCGAGGTTTTATCATGAAACAAATGTTGGGATTGCTGTTGATTACTTCTCTGCTTGTTGTAGGCTGTGGCAGTTCGGAGGCTCCTAAACAGAGCAAGGCTGCTGCTAATAAGGCGGCTACAGAAGAAGTCCTCAGTACTGCAGAACAGAATATAGTAAACAACTCAAATGGTGAAACTGACTACGAAAATCTGCGCAAGAAGGCCAATGTGGCAGAAGCAGCCAGTATTGTAGGCTATGACGGAAAAGCTATTAAAAAACAGTTGAACAAGGTCATAGACGAAAATGAAAAAATGAACAAACAACTACAAGACTTGGACCTGTAACTGGAAATCCTCCAAAACCCCCTTTGGTAGAGGGCAGTTCTCAAGAACCCCCTTTGGTAAAGGGCAGTTTGCTAGAACCCCCTTTGGTAAAGGGCAGTTTCCTAGAACCCCCTTTGGTAAAGGGGGGTAGGGGGGATTTCCACACCAAACCCGA
>JAZUDR010000101.1:0-13072 GCA_045639725.1 Candidatus Avigastranaerophilus sp.
TCACCGAAAATATCGAAGCTGAGAACATTGTCTATGTATGGAGCAACTCTGTTGTAGTCGAAGAAGAATATGTCTGAGAACAGATCGTCTTCAAGAGTATTGAAGGGCTGGTCCTGTTTTGCTGAAAGAGCTTCATTCAGAGCCAGTTCTGATTTCCTTTTCTTGGCTGAGGCTTCTACGACTGACTGCCTTGCGGTAGCCATCTGTATTTCCCATCTGTAAACTTCGGCAGGACCTGCAGAACCAGCTTTTTCACGTTGCTTTGCAAGCTCAAGGTTTGCCTTGGTAACTTCCAGGTTATCGGTCTGGATGTTCTTCAGGGTCTTGGTTTTCAAAACATTGAGATAAGAGATGGCTGCATCCTGAATGATATCAAGAATGAGAGCGCGTTCTTCGTCTTTTTTGGCGGCCAATAGGAATTTTTGGACGTCTACGTTAGCTTTGCCGTCTTCGCTTATGATTGTATAACGCAGGTTTGCGCCAATCTGAGTAGAGTATTCTGCTGGGGTCAGCATTGATTCAGCACGGTCTTCATCTATGGCAACTTCCCTTATATAGGTGTTTCCACGTGGAACAAGTGCTGCTCTTGCTTTATCGAGAGAATGTTTCTGACTTCTTACTTCATGCTGCTTGGCAAGCTTTGTCAGGTTCTTTGAAAGAGCTGTTTCAATAGCCTGGGTAATAGAAATCTTTCTTTCTGTATCGGCTTCTTCATTTACTATATCAGCATCGCTCATCTGGCTGAAGCTTGGATAAACACCAACCTTGCGGCAGGTTTCCATGTTTATGGTCATGCGCTGGGTATGAGTGAATGCAATAGGGAAGTTTGCTGGGTCTTCGTTTGAAAGTATGCGTGAAAGATTGTTTGCAATGCGTCTTGCAAGCTTCTGTGTGTCAATACCGGTAGCGATAGTGCAGAGAACACCACAATCCAGCATGTCTCTACCGAACATGGCCATTGTTGGAACCTTCAGTTCGTTGATGCGGGCGATAACCATACATCGATGTTCTTCCGGAAGGTCTGGTAGTGGAGCAACATATACTGCTTCAGCATCCTTCATTTTTAAGGAGATGTCGTAGGCCTTGGTGTTTGAAGGAAGTATTTCAAGTGTTACACCTGTTTTTTCAGTCTGGGTTTTGAGGCTGTCAGCAAGCTGTGGAACACCGTTAAGCATATATGGGCTTATAAGTATGTGGAGCTTTTTGAAAGTTCTGATTTCCTGAAATTTTTCGATATGCTTGCTTATGTCCAGGTTCATATCAATATATGAAAGATTCTTTTTCCCGCTAGTGCCGCCTTTTTGGCTGAGCTTCTGCATGCTTGCATTGTAGATGTGTGATGCAATAACTGGTTTATTGTATTTATCCATATTGGCAGCAATATGTGAAGCGACTGGACCGATGGCAAGGACTACATCTATGTCTTTGGCATTCATAAGCTTGGTAAGTCCGTTTTTAATATTGTTTGAATCAAACTTGCCTGCAAATTTTTCTTTGAAAACTACTTCGTTATCAGGAGAAATAGCGTTTGGAAGCTCATTGTCTATGCATGAAACGAAAGCAAGAGTGCTATCAGACGGGCCGTCGAAAACAATACCGACATTCAGTGTTTTTGCGAAACCAGGAAAGCTTATTCCCAAACACATAAAGAATAGAACAAAGATCCTAATACTACGAGAAAACGACATCTTATTACCTTATATTTAACAAAAATTTGTAGCATTGATTCTATCATATCTATGGAAAAAGTCAAAATTTGCTTGACGAGTATGCTGTTACAATAATATAAAGGGTAACTGAAATTTAAGATTGAGGTAAGCAAATGAACGATAGTTATTTTCATCGCATTGCAGAAGAATTAAAGATACATTTTCTGCAGGTTATGTCTACAGCCCAGCTTCTTGAAGAAGGCGCCACAGTTCCATTTATCGCAAGATACCGCAAGGAACGCACAGGCTCTTTGGATGAAGTTGCTATTACCACTATTAGAGACCGATTGGATGAATTTGCTGAATATGATAAGCGCAAGGAAGCTATTGTTAAGTCATTGACCGAAAGAAACCTTCTCACTGAAGAATTGACTCAGAAACTTGATGGCGCACAGACTCTCGCTCAGTTGGAAGATATTTATCTGCCATTCCGCCCAAAGAAGCGCACAAAAGCAACAATCGCACGCGAAAAGGGTCTGGAACCTCTTGCAAAGCTCTTGCTGGAACAGTCTATTTCTGTTGATCCTGATAAGGAAGCAGCAGCTTACGTAAGCGAAGAAAAGGGTGTTAAGAAGGCTGATGACGCTCTTCAGGGTGCTCGCGATATTATCGCTGAAATGATCAGTGAAAATGCTGAAGTTCGTGAAATGCTCAGAAACCATTTTGCAATGGAAGCAGTTCTTTCCTCAAAGGTTGTTAAGGAAAAAGAAGTCGAAGGTATTAAGTTCAAAGACTATTACGATTGGCAGGAACCAGCTCATAAGGCTGCTTCTCATAGACTTCTTGCTATTCTTCGCGGTCAGGATGAAGGCGTTCTTAAGGTCAGCATCCAGCCTGAAGCAGATAGAACAATTAAGAATATTCAGAAAATGTATCGCAAGAACTTCTGCCCATCTTGGGAACATGTTCGCGAAGCTATTGAAGATTCTTACAAGAGAATGCTTTCTTCTTCTATTGAAAACGAATACTTGAAGATGATCCGTGATAAGGCCGAAGAAGAAGCTATCAGAGTATTTGCTGTTAACCTTCGTGAAAAGCTGATGCAGGCTCCACTTGGTCAGAAATCTGTTCTTGCTATCGACCCAGGCTTCAGAACCGGTTGTAAGACTGTTGTTCTTGACCCACAGGGCAAGCTTCTTGAAAACACTGTTATTTATATCTCTCAGTCAGAAAAGGCTTTAGAAGCTTCTGCAATATTGGTAAAACAGCTTATTGCAAAATACAAAATCCAGGCTATTGCATACGGTAACGGCACTGCAAGCCGCGAAACAGAAGCTTTCCTTAAGAGTCTCAAGCTGCCGGCTTCAATCGTTGTAGTCAGAGTAGACGAAAGTGGCGCTTCTATTTATAGTGCTTCTGAAGTTGCCCGTGAAGAATTCCCGGATTATGACGTTACTGTAAGAGGCGCTGTTTCAATCGGTAGAAGATTGATGGACCCACTTGCTGAACTTGTTAAGATTGATCCAAAATCTATCGGCGTTGGTCAGTATCAGCATGACGTTGACCAGACTAACCTTAAGAAGGGTCTTGATGACGTTGTAATGAGCTGCGTTAACGGTGTTGGCGTTGAAGTTAATACTGCAAGCAAGCAGCTTCTCAGCTATGTTTCAGGCTTAGGCCCACAGTTAGCCAAGAATATCGTTGCTTACCGTGATGAAAACGGTCCTTTCAAGAACCGCAAGGCTTTGCAGAAGGTTCCAAGACTTGGACCTAAGGCTTATGAACAGGCCGCTGGCTTCCTCCGTATCAGAAATAGCGACAATCCACTTGATAAGAGCGCTGTTCACCCAGAAAGCTATCCAATCGTTGAAAAGATGGCTGCTGACCTTAATTGCGGTATCGAAGACCTTCTTAAAGACCAGAGTTTGCGCAACCAGATTGATCTTAAGAAATATGTTACCGACACTGTTGGTATTCCAACATTGAATGACATTGTGAAGGAACTTTCTAAGCCAGGTCTTGACCCTCGTGAAAAGTTTGAAACCTTCTCTTTTGCTGAAGGAATCAGTGAAATTAAGGACCTTAAGGTTGGAATGAAGCTTCCTGGTATTGTTACTAATGTTACTGCCTTTGGTGCTTTCGTTGACATAGGGGTTCATCAGGACGGTCTTGTTCATGTAAGTCAGCTTGCTGACAAGTTTGTAAAAGACCCGAATGAAGTTGTTAAGGTTGCTCAGAAGGTTATGGTTCGTGTAACAGAAGTAGATATTCCACGCAAGAGAATTGCTCTCAGCATGCGCTCCGAACGCAAACAGGTCGAAAAGTGGTAACATAAAAGGCTGCCTCCAAATACCCCCTTTTGTAGAGGCTGTCTAAAAACTATCAAATTGCCAAAATACAAACTAACGGTGATTGGTAAAAAGCTAGAAATAGCACGGATTACCCAGCCCCCAACCCCCAATCCCGAACCCCGCTGTCTGAGTATTCAGACAGCCTCTTGTAAAGGGGGGCAGGGGGGATTTCTTCACCAAGCCCTTATTGACAACATTCATTTATTGATAGCGTTGTTATACATGCCACCCAGCAACGTCGCGCGATGGTTCGTGCGACGTTTTTATTTTAGCGGTGATTTGTGATATACTCATCAATAGTGAGGTTGAGGATATCTGGCATTTTGGCACGACGATTGCGAATATGCTCATAAAGTATCTTGGAGGTTATTGATATGGATATTAATAAAATGACTATGAAGTCTCAGGAAGCTCTGCAGACTGCTCAGAATATTGCTGTTCAGCGTGGTCATCAGGAAATATCTACAGAACATATGATGATTGCCCTCATGGCAAATGAAACAGACCTGATTCCCAGACTTTTTAACAATATGAATATTCCTCTGTCTACTATTAAAGACAGAATAGACCAGATTCTTGCTTCACTTCCAAGAGTATCCGGTCCAGGCATGACTCCGGATAAATTTTACATCAGTCAGGAATTATCACAGATTCTTGTTAAGGCTGAAGAAGAAATGAAGCTCATGAAGGATGAATATCTTTCTGTTGAGCATATTGTTATGGCCATTCTTAGCAGTGGCACTAATACAAAGATTGGTAAAATCTTCGCAGATATAGGTCTTACAAAAGAAAGATTCTTAGCTGCTTTGACAGCAGTAAGAGGTAATCAGAGAATCACCTCCGCAAATCCGGAACAGACCTATGAAGCTCTTGAAAAATATGGTCGTGACCTTGTTCAGGCTGCTAAAGCCGGCAAGCTGGACCCTGTAATTGGCCGTGATAATGAAATCAGACGCGTAATGCGCATTTTGTCCAGAAAGACAAAGAATAATCCAGTTCTCATTGGTGAACCTGGTGTTGGTAAGACTGCTATTGCAGAAGGCCTTGCCCAGCGTATTCTTCATGGTGATGTTCCAGAAAGCCTTAAGGATAAAACAATCTTTTCTCTTGATATGGGCGCACTTATTGCTGGTGCTAAGTTCAGAGGCGAATTTGAAGAACGTCTAAAAGCTGTTCTTGCTGAAGTTAAAAACAGCGATGGCCGCATCATTCTGTTTGTAGATGAATTGCATACTATTGTTGGTGCAGGCAGAACAGAAGGTTCCATGGATGCCGGTAATATGCTGAAGCCTATGCTGGCCCGTGGTGAACTGCACTGCATTGGTGCTACAACATTAGATGAATACAGAAAATACATCGAAAAGGACGCTGCCCTTGAAAGACGTTTCCAGCCTGTTCTAGTAGAACAGCCGACAGTTGTTGATTCTATCTCTATTCTCAGAGGTCTCAAGGAACGCTTTGAAGTATTCCACGGGGTTAAGATTCAGGATAGAGCTCTTGTAGCTGCAGCAACCCTTTCTGATAGATACATTTCCGACCGTTTCCTTCCCGACAAGGCAATTGACCTTATTGACGAAGCCTGCGCAATGATCAGGACCGACATTGAATCAATGCCTGCAGAGCTCGACGAAGTAACCCGCCGCATTATGCAACTTCAGATTGAAGAAGCCGCTCTTGTTAAGGAAAAAGACACTCAGAGCAAGAGTCGTCTCGAAACCTTGCGCAAGGAACTGGCTGACCTGAATACCCGTGGCGATGCCATGAAGGCTCAGTGGGAAAGCGAACGCAATGTAATCAAGAAGGTTCAGGCTCAGAGAGAATTGATTGAAAAACTCAATCATGACGCTGCTGAAGCTGAACGCGCTTATGACCTTAATAAGGCTGCTGAACTTAAGCACGGCCGTTTGCCGGAAGCCCAGAAGCAGTTGAAGGCCATGGAAGACGAGCTCAAGGAAAAGCAGAAAACTGGTAAGCTTGTCAGAGAAGAAGTTACCGAAGAAGAAATCGCTGATATTGTCAGCCGTTGGACTGGTATTCCTGTAAGCAAGCTGATGGAAGGCGAAAGAGAAAAACTTCTTCGCTTGAGCAACCAGCTCCATCAGAGAGTTATCGGCCAGAATGAAGCTGTTAATCTTGTCTCTGACGCTGTTCTTCGTTCAAGAGCTGGTATAAATGATCCCAACAGACCAATCGGTTCATTTATCTTTTTGGGCCCCACAGGTGTTGGTAAGACTGAACTGGCCAAGGCCTTAGCTCAGTCACTCTTCGATTCTGAAGAAAATATTGTTCGTATTGATATGAGTGAATATATGGAAAAATTCGCTGTATCACGCCTTATCGGAGCTCCTCCAGGATACGTTGGTTACGAAGAAGGTGGTCAACTTACTGAAGCAGTTCGCAGAAAGCCTTACTCTGTAGTTCTTTTTGACGAAATTGAAAAGGCTCATCCAGATGTATTCAACCTGCTTCTGCAGCTTCTTGACGATGGCAGACTCACTGACTCTCAGGGCCGAACAGTTGATTTCAGAAATGTAGTTGTTATCATGACAAGCAATCTAGGTGCTCAGACCCTGCTTGAAAGCCTCAATGAAAAGAACGAAATCACTGAATCTGCAAGAGAAAGAGTTATGGCTGAAGTTAAGAGATTCTTCAAGCCTGAATTTTTCAACCGTGTTGATGATGTAATTCTGTTCTCTCCGTTGCAGAAGACAGAATTGAACAGCATTATCGACTTGCAGCTTGCCCAAATTCAGAAACGTCTTAATGAACACCAGATTACTCTGAAGGTTTCTGAAGAAGCTAGACAGTGGCTTATCGACAGTGGCTACAGCCCAATCTATGGCGCCAGACCTTTGAAGAGACTTATTCAGAAAGAACTTGAAACTCTCCTTGCTAAGGCGCTCATTGGAGGCAGCATCTGCGATGCAACGACAGCTACAGTAGTTGTTAATGATGAAGGGCTTGCTCTTCAGTAATACAAAATAGGATTATTTTTTAATCCAGTTATCAACCATAACGGCAGCTTTGTGAACAGGGCTGCCGTTATTTATATATCCGGCACTGATTGCTGATTCTAACCATGGTTCTTTTACATCAAGTATGAACTTGGCGTTTTTCTTGCCTGCTACGATTTTTCCTGCGATTCCGGCAAAACCAGTAGGAATCGTGGCAATAACCTGATCAAAGTTACCATCGATGGCAGAACCAAGCTTGATGGCTTTCCACATGAAAGAAATGCCGTGAAAAACGTAGGCCCATTCCCCGCCGCCATTGAATGAATCCTGATTAATAGCAACGAACTGAATTGCTGAGTCGGCTGGCAGAGTGTCATTAGCGCCTTTGCTTGTGACGACGCTGACCTTGTGCCCTTGCTTGATAAGCTCATCAATAGCTTCTTTTACTTTATAGTCCTTGTTTGTTGTAGGAAAGTAATTCTGTGTAATGATTAAGATGTTCATTGGGTTACCAGTTGATGGCATAGCTAAGTGCCTCCGAATCCTTGTTGCTTAAAATCAGAACCTTGGCACTGACAGCCTTTCCGATTTCAGGAAAGCTCAGATAATCGTCGATGCGCAGGTTGCCTTCTGTGATTATACTAAATTTTGTGCCGTTAGTCATTTGGCATTGTGCGAGGGTAGGGTGTTCGTCACTGAGGCATATTTCTACCTCGGTGCCTGGTGCCAGATGAATCATGCTGATAAAGTTCCCGCTCATTCGCTTGCTCTGCACCTTATCGCTTATCTCAATACTCTTAGGGGAAAAAGCGACCGTTCTTGTCAGCCTTTGCGAAAACTGGTCCTCAATTTCCACTTCCAACTTGTTCGTAGCTTCTTCAAAGCAGCGTTTCGTAACTTTTGCTCTTTTCCCGAAGGAGTAGTCTCCCCATATATCAGACTGGTTCTGGTGCTGAATCATTGGAAGGTTATGTGCTTCTGTTTCGCGACTCATTTGGCGCAGGGTTTTATTATCGAAGTCACTGCAGCCGGTGTCTATTATAGAGCGGCTACCGTTAATAGAAAGTTCGTATGAAAGTATATCGCTGTGATTATGCCCTGGTTGAAATGTTGGGGCAGGTTCGCCACAGTTTAATATGAATGAATAATTGTCATTATGGTTAATGAAATAGCCAGAAGTCTCTAATAGCTGCGGTTTTGAAGTTACATCAGGCTTTATGCCGTTGATTCTTGCGCTGTCACCGAACTGGGCTATGAAGCCGTCTTGCATGGTCATAAACTGAAGCCAGCCGTTGGCTTCTTTTGTCTTGGTGTCGCAAAGCTTAACAAGCTTTTTTAATTTCTTTATTAGACGTGGCAATAGAAAGCCTTTTTGGCTAAGATTAAAAGCGAATTCTCTTATATCGCCTAATGCTTCTGTCATTTTAATATGAAGCATAGGAACTCTTTCAAAATATGCTCCATCAGATAGAAATTGCTTATTTATCTGTTTTATGGTTTCTCTAGTGACATCCTCCAGTTGATACTCTATTTCATTATTAAAATATTGACTTGAGCAGACCATTTGCGTGCAACCAGCAAGAAAGCCTCGAAGATTTTCCAGCAGATGATTTGAAGGGCAATGGAGTTCAAGATCAACATAAAGGCGCTTCAACTGAATGCTGATAGAAGGCTTTAATACGGAACAGACCTCTGGTGATACTTCATTGCTATTAAGCCACTTAACCCAGGCTGTAATGCGTTTTGAAAGAGTGTGAGGCTCCCAGGCGGGGTAGTGCTCGTTCTTATGTTTTGTAATCCAGTCTAGTATTAAAAATGAAACTAGCTTTACTGGCAATTTGCTATATGGCTCTTCGTTTATCCATTCAAAGGAATTTAGCTTTTCAAGCCAGTGCTTACCAAGTTCCTCGCTGAATTCCTGATTTTTCCACAGCATGTTTTCCAGTTGAAATTTGTGGGATTTGCCGTAGAAGCATAATTCTAGCTCTTTTTGTGGTAAAAGATGTTCCTTGACGCTTTCCGCCAATGTCGCTGCATGTGAGGCATCAATGATGTTCAGGGATTTGCGCCTATGGGAAAAAATGATTCTTCTACAGATATTGATTAGTCCAAGATGCTTAAGACTATAGTAGTATCTGAACAGATTCAGGTATATTTCACGAGTAGAGTTCAACATATATATTGGCCTCCCACCCCCTTTTGTAAAGGGCTGTTCTTAAGACCCCCTTTTGTAAAGGCTGTCTAAAAACTATCAAATTGCCAAAATACAAACTAACGGTGATTGGTAAAAAGCTAGAAATAGCACGGATTACCCAGCCCCCAACCCCCAATCCCGAACCCCCCTGTCTGGGTATTCAGACAGCCTCTGTAAAGGGGGGTAGGGGGGATTTTCCTTCAAACGATTACTTCTTGGCAATTAGCTTACCCAGAGCTTTCAGACCAATCATGTCAAAGCCCTTTGAAAGGTCGCGGCGAAGCAGTGACGGATCATGCATATATACATGTCTTCTAGAAAATGCTCTACGTGCAAGATTTTTCAGATTGGTATTGTGCTTGTGGAACACCATTTCTGCCTTTTCTGACAATTCTACAAAGCGTTCATGAGAAATATTCAATACGCGCTTCTTTGGGTCCTTGAAGAATAAATCCTTTGGATTAGTGTTGAGGAAGTGTTCCAATGGCGGATTCGGATCTACCAGACCCATTTCAACCCCCTGGTCAAAAAGCTTGGTTCTTGGGAATGGGTTATAAACACCAAGACCACCGTAATAAGGTTTAGATTTCTTTAAGAAAGCTAAGGTCTTGAGAATGTCTTCTTCGGTTTCCTGTGGCAGGCCAATCATGAAATAGCCTGTCCAGAAAATTCCAAGCTTATTGAACAAAGCTGCGGCCTTAAGAATCTGTTCGTGAGTAATTCCTTTGTCGGTTGCTTTAAGGATTTCTGTTGAACCGGATTCAATACCGATGCTCAACTGTGAAAGACCGGCACTCTTCATTAGTCTGAGAAGCTCTTCATCAATGATGTCAACTCGCGTTGTGCAGTTGAAGGTAATCTTGAAGGGCAATTTTTTTATTGCTTCACAAAGCTCAACAGTGTGAGCTCTTTTTACTGTGAAGGAGTCGTCTTTGATTGAGAACTGAGTTGTTCCGTATGTGTCGTGAACCTGCTTGATTTCTTCAATTACTGATGCGACACTTCTGTAACGAACTTGCCTGTTCCACATGTGGAAGCAGTAACTGCAGCAGAATGGACATCCTCTTGAACTAAGTATTACACCCATGTCTTCAGAAGAGTAGTGTTCTGGGTTTAATAAAGCATCACGTGCTGGGAAAGCAAGACTATCGAGGTCCTTTACAAATTCGCTGTCTGGGTTATTAATGACTTTACCGTCTTTTTTCCAGGTAAGTCCTTTCACAAGACTGAGGTCTGTGTGGTCTCTCAAGGCGTTAAGAAGTTCTGGAACGCTTTCGTCTCCTTCACCACGAATAATATAGTCTGCTTCAGGTATCTTGGCTGTGAGTTCTGGCATTGCGCTGGCATGTGGTCCCCCGATTATTATGGGAACATTTGGGAGCGCTTCACGGCAGAACTTAGCTGTCTGAATTACTGAACCGAACTTTGTTGTGAGAGCTGTAATACCGATTATGTCGGGATTCTGTTCTGCAACAAGTTTCTTTAAGAGTTTCCAGGTAGGATGGTCTGCGTCATTCAAAGCTTTTATATAGTTGCTGTAGCTTTTGTATTCCTTGGAAAAGTCTAGAGAGCCTTCCTTGGTTTCGGCTGCGTCCATGTCAAGAATCTTGCATTCATAACCGGCTTTTTTTACAGCTCCGGCAACATAGGCAAGACCAAGAGGAAAATATAGGCTGAATATGCCTGCGAAACTTTTAAAAGGAGGATCTATAAGTAAAACTTTCATTTTTATAACCCATCTATAGATATGCGAATTTTCTTGTAATGTATCAGATTTCAGTGTTATTAGCAATAGAGACGTCTGAATAAAAGATATGGGTGATAATGAATGATTTGGCTATTGCCAAATGTGAATGATGCTTCGCATATGAATGAATCGGCTATCTCCGATTATGAATGAGGCTACGCCTATGTTTCTAATACGCTTCGCTAAACAAACGTGTTGGTTTGGGGTTGATTAGCGTAGGCTGGGTGCTGATTCTTAATGCACAATTCATAATTCATAATGCATAATTAATTGTGTTGATTCGGTGCTGCTTTTAGGGAGTTTGTATCAAGACACGAAGCTTGGCACAAAATATCTAAATGCAGTAGAAACCGAAACAAAAAAATGTGAATTGTGAATTAGGGCTGAGCACTGAGCTAGTCGAAGCAGTAGAAACTAAGACAAATAATTATGAATTATGCATTATGAATTATGAATTAAATATTGCAACAAACTTTATACTTTATTCCTATTAAGTACATAAAAAGTAACTTTTTTATCCTTCTTAATATGTTCTGATTTCTTAATAAGCTTGTAATTGTGATTAAATGCGGTACAAAGATAGTGTACGAAAAATATTTAAAAATATTTAAAAAAGTTGTTGACTATGTAAATCGTTTTTGGTATCATCCATATCCGTCACGAGGTGATATGAAAATTTAATCGGGTCTAGCCCCGTTAAATCTTCGAAATCTCTAATGACAACGGGGTGTAGCGCAGTTGGTAGCGCATATGGTTTGGGACCATAGGGTCGCTGGTTCGAGTCCAGTCACCCCGATTTGAACGCAATCGTTCGTTTGCGGGAATAGCTCAGTTGGTAGAGCGCCACCTTGCCAAGGTGGATGTCGCGGGTTCGAGTCCCGTTTCCCGCTCCGATGATTTTGGTTGCGCCAGTAGCTCAGGTGGATAGAGCAGCAGCCTTCTAAGCTGCGGGCCAGGGGTTCGAATCCTCTCTGGCGCGTTGTTAGGCTGTAACTATTACGGTCTATATGGTCGGAGTAGCGCAATGGTAGAGCACAAGATTGTGGATCTTGCGGCTGCGGGTTCGAGCCCCGTCTCCGACCCTCTTCCGCGCTTGTAGCTCAACTGGATAGAGCGACAGACTTCGGATCTGTAGGCTGAGGGTTCGATTCCTTCCAGGCGCGCTTGCAACTACAAATTATCTTTGAGGTCCGCTAGCTCAGGGGTAGAGCATCTGACTTTTAATCAGGGGGTCGTTGGTTCAAATCCAACGCGGATCATTTGAAATGGTTCTTTCGAAAGATTGAACTTCGGGAAATTAGCTCAGCTGGTAGAGCAACTGACTCTTAATCAGTGGGTCAACGGTTCGAATCCGTTATTTCCCATTCATTCGCGGGAATAGCTCAGTTGGTAGAGCGCCACCTTGCCAAGGTGGATGTCGCGGGTTCGAGTCCCGTTTCCCGCTCTTTTTTATATAACCCATCATGGGAAATTAGCTCAGCTGGTAGAGCAACTGACTCTTAATCAGTGGGTCAACGGTTCGAATCCGTTATTTCCCATTCGGCTCGAAAAAAACGTCTGACCTTATGGTCAGGCGTTTTTTTGTATAAAGAAAACCACGCGATAGTCGCGTGGTTTTTATGGCTGTTGATAAGAGTTTTATCTTATTGTTTTACTTTGCAGCTAATTTTGTATATTCCACCGCCATTAAGAATAATACTAAGTCTATATATCGAATTTTCACAGATCATGGCACTTTGTTTTTTATCGGAAGAGCTATTGTCATGCTTAATTTCCCAAGTTTTCGGGAGAGCTTCCTTAAAGGTCTGAAAATCGTTAAAGCTGCTTAAAACGTGAAGGTTCGTTATAAGATACTGGTCTTTGGGTTTGGCAAAGTCGCCTTCATCATTAAACTCTCTTCTGCTTAGGCTTATTTCATGCCATGTGCCGCTTGCTGTTGTATTTTCAGAAATTTTGATGCCATCCCAGCTTGTCTGGGATATTTTAATGGGGTTTCCATTAAAAAAATCTTCACCTTCTTCTACGCTTTCTGGTTTTCCAAAAGATGATTTTTTATTGTATAATTCATTGAAAGCTTTGATGATTACATCTGTATCTTGTTGCTGTAGTTCAGCAGTCAGAACAATTTTTGGGGAATCATCGAAATCATCAAAATCATCAAGGCCGCACATTGCGGG
>JAZUDR010000102.1:0-15582 GCA_045639725.1 Candidatus Avigastranaerophilus sp.
GTATCAATGAGAGAGTGAGTGACAGTAAAGTTTTCTTTAATCCAAACTGTATTGAGAGAAGCAGTGCCGTCCTGAACAGCTTTTGCGAGCTTTTCATTATCCTTTAAGAGAGCTTCATCCTGAACATTGATTGATTCTTCATTTGGTTCGCCATAAATCTGCTTGAAAGCTTCATTAAGGTTGTTGTATTCATCAATAATTTCAGCCAAAGTCTTATGTTCAGTTATTATATTAACCAAACCAGTTTCAAGCTTACCTTCTTTGAATTCATAAATATTCTGGCTTTTCAGTCCGTCAGATTCTTCTTCGAAAATAATATATTCTTCTTTTTCAAGAAGCATTTTGCAGTCCTTTTCAGCTGCCTTAACAGTGTCAATACTATCACCGAAATTTACAGAACCGAAGTCTGGAGCTTCAACAGCTTCCTGAGCATAAAGACCAGTAGAAAGAGAACAAGCCAATAACATAGAAACGATAATTTTGTTTAATTTCATAATTAACTCCTTTGAGTAGCACTCTTTATACCACTTTTTTGCTAAAATACAAGTAAATTTTTGTAAGAAAGAAGCATATATTAATTTATATTTTTGGTAGAAGGATTGCTTTTATAGCCTTTTAGCCATTGGCCATCTGCTGCTAGCAGAAAGATAACAGGCCGCTTAAAAACATAAACAATAAAGCTTTCCCGCTTTTCTGCTCTATGCTTTCCGTCTCTCGGCTAATAGCTAGAAGCTTATTGTAGCATACCTTATACTCTCTTTTTATTTTATCTTATTGCTCCACAATGGGCTTATATGCTATAAAATAGATATATACCACTAAGTTGAGATGAATTATGAAAAAGGTAATGCTTGTTTTCGGAACTCGCCCTGAAGCAATAAAGATGTGCCCAGTTGTAAAAGAATTAAATTCACGAAAAGGCATAAAAACTGTAGTTTGCGTAACTGGTCAGCACAGACAAATGTTGGATCAGGTATTAGCTACCTTTGATGTAGTTCCAGATTATGACCTATGCATAATGAAACCTCAGCAGACGCTTTTCGACATCACAACTCTTATCCTGACCAAAATAAAAGATGTATTAGAAAAGGAACGACCAGACGTAGTTCTTGTTCATGGCGATACTTCCACAACCTTTGTAACCGCCTTAGCCTGTTTTTATCAGCAAATTCCTGTTGGCCATGTGGAAGCAGGCTTGAGAACATACGACCTGTATGCTCCATATCCTGAAGAATTTAACCGACAGGCTACAAGCATCATTTCAAAATTCAATTTTGCACCAACAGAAAAAGCAAAGCAGAACCTTTTAAATGAAGGTAAAGACCCATCAACCATTTTCGTAACTGGTAATACAGTTATTGATGCTCTCAAAACTACAGTAAAAAGCAATTACACACACCCAGAGCTTGATTGGGCAAAATCAGGAAGATTAATATTTATTACAGCACACAGACGCGAAAATCTTGGAGAACCAATGCACCATATGTTCCGCGCAATCAAACGTGTAATGAATGAATACCCAGATCTTAAGGCTATATACCCAATTCATATGAACCCGGCAGTAAGAAAAGCTGCTGATGAAGAATTGAGCAACTTCGACAGAATTCACTTAATAGAACCTGTTGAAGTATTTGATTGTCACAACCTAATGGCTCACTCCCACCTGATTCTCACAGATTCTGGTGGGATACAGGAAGAAGCCCCATCACTCGGCGTTCCTGTTCTGGTAATGCGCGACAAGACCGAACGACCAGAAGGCATTGCTGCTGGCACCCTACGTTTGGTCGGAACTCATGAAGATACTATTTATCGCACATTTAAAGAATTGCTGGAAAACAAGTTAATCTATGAAAGCATGTCAAAAGCCTCTAACCCATACGGCGACGGTCATGCATCAGAAAGAATAGCCAACATTTTATCAGAAAAGCTTTAATATGAAGAAAAAGGATATCCTGCACGATATATATGACTTTACCCCAGATGATAAAGCCATTATCGATATAAGTCTAGAGACCTCAAGTGATGTATTCAATAGCTTCGATAAGAAAACAAGCTATTACAAGAGAGACCTGGACCAGGACTTTGAAGATTACCTTGTAGAATCTGTAAAGGAACTGGATGGTCACCCTTTTATAATCAGGCTTAACATAGAAAATGGCTTTGATGGTATAATAGAAGACCCGATTATCAAAGCAATTCATAATCATTTCAGATATGAATACTGGCGAGAAAAAAGAAATGTCTCAAAGGAACTGAAAAAGTTCCTGTATCTGACTCTGCTTGGCACCGCTCTAATGGCGTTTTACTATGAACAGTATTCTCTCATTAAGAACTTTGATTCTGTTTCAATGTATTCCAAGCTTATAATAGAAGGTATTGACATAGCAGGCTGGGTAGCATTATGGGAAGCTTTCACATGTATCATATTCGGCTTCTCACCGATCAATAAAAAGCTTCGACACTACAAGAGCCTGAGTCAGGCAACAATAGAAGTTAAAAAGGCATAAAAAAACCCTCGTTTTGAACGAGGGTCTTTTTAATTCAAAAGATTATTTGCTTCTAGTGTTCTTAACTTTGTTGTCTTCAAAGGTTACACCAAAGAGACGATTTTCTTCAACAGCCTGGAGGCTATAGAATACTACGTTTACGCTGCCTTCAACGATACCATTCTTGGTTTCGTGTTTAGCAAAATCTCTCTTGCGAGTAGCAGCAAGGTCATTCCACATTGCATTGCAATCTTTATCCTTAACAGCCTTAACTGCATCACGGATGTTGTTGAACTTGCGAGAGAAAGTAGTATTAACTTCTTCGCCCTTCTTATCAAGGCTTACGTAGTTGAATTTTACAACGATGTTCTTGAGGTAGTCGCCTTCGTAAGCACCAGCAGAAAGGAAAGCAGAAATCTTGCTCTGTTCGCCAGCGAAGAATACGGTTGCAGTGGTTTTCTTGAAGAATACTGCACCAGATTTTACCATGTGAGTATAAAGGATTTCGCCGTTTTTCCAAGTCTTAACTAATCTTTCGATAGTCTGAACTTCGCGAGCAATCTGTTCCTGATCACGGCCAGTTACATTGATATAACCATAAACTGCAGCCTGAGCAGCAGATACAACGCTAAGCATACAAGCTATTATTACGAACAATTTCAAAGATTTGAGCATTTCTTTCCTCCGATTTTTTTGTAGTACAATTATACTAATTCAAACAAATACCCGCAAGGGGTAAATTATATTTTACTGAAGATCCTTGAGGAGCTTACCAGCAGCTTCTACAGTCTGAGCAGCTCTAGAATTCTTACCATCAGCATTCATAGCCTGAACTAAAGGAATGATTCTGCGGATAACTGGCTTGAAGTTTTCAGCGCCCTTATCATTTTTGTGCTTGTCAAGATAAGCGATTAAAGCTCTAGCCTTGCTCAAGCTACCAGCCTTCAGTTCTTCTTCAAGGATGTCGCCAAGGCTATCCTGAACGAAAGCGAGGAAGGTATCATTCTGAAGTCTGCGGAGACCTACTGCAGTAGTATAGAAATTACCCTTATCGGTAAGGTCTAACTTAATGTGAGTAAGGATGCGGCCTCTCTTGTCGCGAAGTACAAGGCGGCTTCTACCATTCTTCCAGCTTTCAACATTACCATTGGCATGAGTAAGGAACTGACCTTTTTTATTTCTAACAACCCATTTAGACTTGGTTCCCCAAGATTCGAGTTTACCAACGCTCCAGGTTTCGAACTGGCCGTTCTTTTTGTCGCGGATAACGAACTTAATACCTTTGTTTTTCCAAACTTCATAAGCCTTAACAAGGTCTGTTACCGGTTCGTTCTTAATTTCCTGCTTTGCAGCAGTCTGTTTTGCGGATTCTGCATTAACAGCAGAATTGAAAGCGAATACAAGGGCAAATAATGCAACTAGAACTGATAATCTTTTGAACATTTTTTTACTCCAAATGTTTTCTTATTCTTAGTATTTTACAGAATTTTTACAATAAGCGCAACCCCATTCACCAACTTTTTGTAATATCCTTTTTGTAATATTCAGGGCTTTGTGGTAATTAACGAAACCTCAATAGATAAAAATAATTACTATTGCTTCTTCTATTTGTTAAGAAATATTAGAAAGTTGTCGAATAGGTTGAAAAACGTTCGGAGATTTGTCCTTAATGTCTGAAGAGAAACAAGAAACAAAACCGCAATCATCGCCCAATTGGGTTACACGATTCAGAAACTCTGTTTTTGCTGACAAAGCAGGCAGCGTTATGAAGATGGCAGCAAAAATTTCATCAGTTTTAGTATGCATATTAGTTGCGTTACTATTCTTCTTGTTATTCTATTATAAGCAAATGATTCTTTCCTGGTCTAAGGAATTCGTTAACCAGTTTGGATATGTCGCATTATTCTTCCTTACCTGGGCTTCAGACGTTATCATTCAGCCAATACCTGCAGATTTCTTTGTATTCGGTTCGACCTTTGGTGGAGCAAGTATGATCAGAACCGCATTAGTAGCTGGTTCTTCAAGCGCTCTAGGCGGTTCCACAGGTTATTTCCTTGGAAAGCTGTTTGGTCCATGGCGCTTCAGAAGAATCTTCGGTTCTAAAGTTCTTAGAGCAGGAAGTAATCTTTTCAAAAATCATGGCGGTCTGGCAATTTTTGTTGCTGGTATTACGCCTATACCTTATTCAGCAGTCTGCTGGATAGGTGGTATTTATAACATGTCTTTATCATCAGTTATCATTAACTCTGTAATCAGCAGAACACTCAGATACCTGGTTGTTGGCTGGTTAACGTTATATGTAGATGCAAATTTCCTAGGACAATAATTATGAAAAAGCCTGTAACATACCTTGGTGATGCTTTTTTTCATGGTCTGATATTTCTATCCATAGTAATTTTCTTATGGATAGTAATAACTCCTGCCAAATACTTTGTTTGGGAAGAAATAAAAAGCTGTTTTCAAAACAAGGGTGAACAGAACGCTTTAACGAAATACACTTCTCTTCTCACAGCGAACAACCTCACTAGAGATAATTTCAATCCTGAAATTATTATACGTAAAAAGTATAGAGAGCTTACAGTTTATTCAAATAACATTGCCATTGCTTCATATGCAATAGGTCTCGGTCGTTCAGCAGGCAGAAAACAGAATAAAGATGATATGAAAACTCCTGAAGGACAGTATTATATCTGTAACAAATCACCAAATCACACATATCACCTGTTCCTGCAAATCAATTATCCTTCTTCTGAAGATGCAAATAGAGCTACTATAAATCATATTATTTCCACTGCCGACGAAATACACATTAATCAGGCTGAACAGAATGGAAATCCTCCACCAGCAGATACGAATCTTGGTGGGAATGTTGGAATTCATGGCTTCGGTGCCGAAAGTAGCTGGACAAAGGACGGTTCTATATCAATGCACAACTCAGATATGGAAGAATTATACTGGAATATTCCTGTAGGCTGTCCAGTAACTATTCTGCCTTAATCAATCCTTAACGTAACCAGAGTAGCTCCCCAATGACCGGCATCAGCAGGTGCAGGTTGCCAGGATTCAACAATTTCAAGCTTTGGGAGTAATGCTTCGACAGTTCTCCTGAGATTACCGATTCCTTTTCCATGAATAATACGGACGTGCTTAATCCTGTGATTTAAACATTCATTCAGGTAATCTATAATCAATGGCTTGATTTCCTTCGGTTGAAAAGTGTGAAGGTCTAAGACGCCATTAATTGGTATGGTAACAATATCTTCCATACAACAAATATTTTAGAAATAACCCTTTAGCTGCTTTGCATATTCTTCGTCTAACTCATTCGAAGAACACAAAAGTCCAATACGTATTGAGGTTTTTACAGGAGCTGTTCCCCATGGCCAGAAGGCGCAATACAGGAAAACTCCTTCATCAATCTTTTTCTTATAAAGTGTCTGGTCTTTATTGATTCCACCAACAGATTTTATAAAGCTATCAAACAGGTTTCCCCACCATGCGGAGTCGCCAGCCTTTTTATAAGGCTTTTCAAAATATTTTTCGACTTCCGGTGTCAGTGCTTCAACAATGTCAGATTGTGCGACGCCAATATAGAGTGTCGGATCATCATTATTCCCATTGTTTGGTTTTACGCCAAAATTCTTTTCTAGAACACTTATAAGCTTAAGTGTCTGTTTGATAGTTTTTACGTTATCTGAAATATCCATATCAAGCAATATTTTTGTATTTTTTGAATACGCCTTCCAATTCAGCAGTAAAATCAGCCTGGAATTTTCTTGAATAAGCAATCAACCCCAAACGGACAGAAGTAAATTCTGGTTTTGAAGTCCATGGCCATATAGCGCAATAGAAATTTGTTCTTTCATAAACAGGTATACTATAAAGAATCTGGTCTGCTCTTACACCACCAATGTCTATAATGAACGCATCATTCAGATTAGCATAATGTGCGGGATCCCCGCCTCTTTTGTAAGGTTCACCAAAGCAGGCTTCAATATCTTTAATAAAATCAGCAAGATTTTCTGTCTTTATAACACCTATAAAAAGCAATGGGTCACTGTTTATAGAAGTTTCATTAACTTCCATACCATACTTAGCTTTAAAGTCATCAATAAGTGTCAGATATTTTTTGACAGTTTCTACTGCGTTATTAAATTCAAATGCCATAATACTCACCTTTCAAAGAATAATTCACATATTACTTTAATTATATTATTTAGTTTTCTTTTTTAATACTTTTTTATGAGCGGCTACCATTTCTTTTAAACGTTTCGGATCTAATGAATTTTCCCAATACCCATCTTTTTTAATCCATGAACCAACTATCCAAGCATCAGCGCATGCATAGTCAGCACAGTTCTGAGCAGTAATCCCTGAGCCAACAGCTACGGGAAGCGGGCTAGCCTTCTTTGCTCTGCTTACTTCATCTGTCTTTGCTGCAACACCGGTAGCAGTGCCGGTAACGATAACTCCATCAATACCAAAGAATTCTGCTCCGTGAACCCAGTCTTCCAATGGCAGGTCTGCAGTTGGAGCATGAGCGGAATGCTTTTTCTGAACGTCAGTCCAGATGCTGATGTGCTTAGCATTCAATCTGGCGCGTTCTCTTAGCAATTCGCCAGCACAAGCTTCTATCCAGCCTTCATCGGCTACATGACCGAATACACAGCCTTCTGCTCTGATAAAATCAAGACCAGCTACTAATGCAACGGAAAGTGCTTCTTTGTTTGCACCAGCAAGAATCTGTATACCTATTGGGAAGTCTTTGCCAACGGCGTTTCTCACTTCGCATGCTACTCTTGTCATTGCTGCTACTATTTCAGGGCCAACATGACATTTCAGATATGGTCTGTCGAACATATTTTCGAGAAGAATGCCTGTAAAGCCAGCCTTCTGATAAGCCTTAGCTTCGTCAACCGCTATCTTGACTACTTCATCAAGATTGTTTTCGTAAAAAGGAGTGCCAGGCAAAGGTCTGACATGAACCATCCCAAGCAAAGCCGGGGTCTGTAGTTTCTTGTTATTCAGCTTTAGCATTTAATCTATCCTTTCTGCGCTATCATTGTCTGTGGTTTATCGAACTAGCTATAAGCCTGAAGCTGGAAGCTGGAAGCCTGAAGCTCGAAGCTCGAAGTTCGAAGCCTGAAGCTTGAAGCTAGAAGCTTGAAGCTTGAAGGAGGCAGCCTGAAGCTCGAAGCTAGAAGCTAGAAGCTAGAAGCTAGAAGCCATCACTGTTATTTAAGTGGTAATCATAGTCTTCAACATCCGACATAACTCTATTTTGATGATTAACGCTTAATCTCCGTATCAGAGAATATAGCATACGGTCTATCTCGATACTTAGGCTAATTGCATGTTCAATATCATCTTCTCTAAGATAACCGACATTTACCGAAATATATAACTGAGTCTGCAGTTCACCAATAGACCCTCTCGCAATTCTTAAGAAATAATAATATTCTTTATCATATTCTCGCTTGCAACCTTCAGAGATGTTAGAGGGAATTGAAGTGGCAGCTCTTGTCATCTGGCTTACTAAACCACCAAATTTTTCAAAGTTAGGAAAATCTTTTGTTATTCGATAAATCTCGGTTACAAGAACCATAGATTTTTTCCAAACTTCAACTTTCCTAAAATCCCCCATTGTCTACTCCTATCGATAAATAATTAGATAGATATATTTTATATGAACTACCGGTTTTAAGCTCTAAGCTTAGGACTTAGAGCTTAGGGCTTAGGGCTTAGAGCTTTCAAGAGGTTACTTATATTGCGTATGGCGGGGGCAGGCGACGAGATGGCCCGGAGATACTTCAATCATATGGGGGACATTTTTGGCACAGTCTTCGCAGGCGATTGGGCAGCGAGTTCTGAAGCCACAACCGGACGGCTTGTTCAATGGTGTTGGAACATCGCCTTCCAGCATGATGCGCTTTTCCTTCTTGATGTTTGGATCTGGCTGAGGAATAGCAGAAAGCAAGGCACGGGTATAAGGGTGCTTTGGATTCTTGAACAATTCATCAGTTTCAGCTATTTCAACCATATTACCAAGATACATAACAGCAATACGGTCAGAAATATGTTCAACAACAGCAAGGTCGTGAGCGATGAAAATGTAGGTAAGACCGAATTCTTCCTGCAAATCCTGCATCAGATTGATAACCTGAGCCTGAATTGAAACGTCGAGGGCGGAAACAGGTTCGTCGGCAATAACTAATCTTGGGTTAGTAGCAAGGGCTCTTGCAATACCGATTCTCTGACGCTGACCACCGGAAAATTCATGAGGATAGCGGTTAGCCTGTTCTGCAGAAAGACCAACCTTTTCCATCAACCATGCAACCTTATCGCGCATCTGCTGCTTAGTAAGCTCTGTAGCATGAATTGTAAGAGGTTCCATTATAATTTCACTAACAGTCATACGAGGGTTAAGTGAAGCATATGGATCCTGGAAAATCATCTGAATTTCAGAACGGAATGGTCTCATCTGGTCGTTATTCAGCTGAGCTATATCAACAGTTAAATCTGTTGGAATAGAGAATGGGGGAACCTTGATTGTGGTGCCATTATTCTTAACAGCGGTAACAGGAGTTTCACCTCTAAGATTAGAGTGGAAAAGAATCTGTCCGCCAGTGGCCTGGTAAAGGTTAATCAAGCACTTACCGGTAGTAGATTTACCGCAGCCGGATTCACCAACAAGACCAAGGGTTTCGCCTTCATGCAAATCAAAGGTTACACCGTCAATAGCCTTAACATCAGCAATCTTCTTTTTGAAAACGCCGCCGAGAACCGGGAAATACATCTTAAGGTCTTTAACTTCAAGTAGAAGCTTAGATGGATTATTTTTATCGTACATATATCTTTTCCTTACTTAGCGGCTTTCTTAAGCATTGCTTTTGCTTTGTGGCAACGTACAAAGTGACCAGGTGCTACTTCTACCATTTCAGGTGGAACTTCTTCGCATTCCTTGGTCTTCTGTGTACATCTGGTGCAGAAACTGCAGCCCTTTGGAAGAGCAAAAAGTGAAGGAACCATGCCGTCGATTGTGCTCAGACGATGTACCTTCTGGCCTGGTTTTGGAAGTGAAGCAAGCAAGCCCTGAGTATACGGGTGCTGTGGTGAGTTGAAAATGCTCTTGATATCAGCAATTTCCTGAACCTTACCACAATACATTACAACTACACGCTGACAGGTTTCTGCGATAACTGCCATATCGTGTGTAATAAGCATAATTGCTGCATTATCAGTCTTAGCCTTAACATCAAGCATCAATTCAAGAATCTGAGCCTGAATAGTAACGTTCAATGCAGTAGTTGGTTCGTCGGCAATGAGAAGTGAAGGATTGCAAGCGAGAGCCATAGCAATCATAACACGCTGTCTCATACCACCAGAGAACTGATGTGGGAAATCCATCAGTCTATCCTTAGGAGAAGGAATACCAACCAAATCAAGCATATGAGCGGCTGCATCAAGAGCTTCCTTCTTTTTCATGTTCTGATGAAGAATTAATGATTCAGCAACCTGTTCACCAATAGTGAAAACAGGATTCAAGCTTGTCATTGGTTCCTGGAAAATCATGGAAATCTTATTCCCACGAATATTACGGATAGCATCATAATTCTTGGCACGGTAGGCCTCAAGGAGGTCAGTTCCTTCGAAGAAGATGCGACCACCTACTATTTCTCCTGGAGGATTTGGAATCAGCTGCATTACAGAAAGTGATGTAACTGATTTACCAGAGCCTGATTCACCAACGATACCGAGAACTTCACCCGGCTTTACGTTGAAACTGACACCGTCAACAGCCTTAGCTATACCTGCTTCTGTTTTGAAGTAAGTTTTAAGGTCTTCAACTTTTAACAGATCATCATTCATATTAATAGCCATTCTGGTGTCTCCTTATCTCAAGCGAGAATACTGTTTCGGGTCAAAAGCTTCTCTTATTGCTTCACCGATAAAGGAAACCAGAAGCAAAGTGAGGAACATGGCGATAGTCGGTGAGAAAATCAACCAAGGCTTAGTGAGATTTCCGAGACCCTGACCAAGCAATTCACCCCATGAAGAGGTTGGTGCTGGCAAACCAAAGCCGAGAAAGTCGAGAGATACCAAAGAACCAATACCTGCAACAACAGAGAATGGTGCGAATGATATAACAGGAGTCAAAGCATTCGGTAGTATGTGCTTGAATATGATTGTAGCATCAGTGCAGCCAATAGCCTTAGCAGCCTGAACATAATCCTTTGATTTTTCACGAAGGAATTCGGCGCGGATATAATAGGTCATGCCCATCCAGTCGAATGCAACAAGGATACCAACCAACATCCAGAAGTTTGGAATCATGATTGCTGCAAATATCATAACTCTATACAAAAATGGCATTGCAGACCAGATTTCAACGATACGCTGAACAATGATATCGAACTTGCCGCCGTAGTAACCAAGGAGAGCACCAACGGAAATACCAATGAGGTATGAGAAGAAAGTTACAATAAGTGCGAAAGCCATAGAAATTCTGAAACCGTAGACCATACGGGCAAAAACGTCTCTACCGCGGTCGTCAGTTCCAAGAATGTGGCAGCCCTTTGGTTCCTGAACGCCTTCTTTAAGCTTGAACATTCCAGCTTTTGCCATAGTCAGATAAAGCTTTGGACTGTCATACTTTGTCCATTCTTCAGGACATTTGTATTCATTAATCAACTGTTCATTTGAAGGTCTTTCAGCAGGAATTTCAAACATGTTTTCTTCGAAATAGCATTCACGCCATTTTTCAGCACGCCATGTCGGAGGATGCGGTGGTCTGCATGGAAGCTCATCCATCAATGATTCGGTATCACCGTATGGATACAATGGCATCCAGACCCAGTCATTTCCCCATTCCTGATACTTCTTGTCTTCTTCTGTAGCAGTACCGTTTTTAACACGTTCTGCTCTTTCTGCATTATTCTTGTTATAGAATTCCTTCATGGCTCTATAGTTCGGAGAACCATAGCCTTTCATGCCGAAATCCTTAGCTCTGCAGGTAGCGAAGAGAGTAAACTTAGTTTTACCCTGATAGTGTACCATAATAGCATTGCCGTTAATCAGGAATTCAGCAAAGAAAGATAAAACAAACAAAGACAAAACAAGAATGAAGGAATAGTAACCACGCTTAAGGCTTTTGAACTTTCTCCATCTGCGCTGGAAAATCGGGCTTGTAAAGAACATTACAAATGAACCGATTGCAGCAACAAATATAGGCATAAGCCAAGCAACAAGACCGATAGCAATAACAAGTGTTGTTATGCCTTCGGCTGTATGGTCAGCATTAACAGTATTATTGAAGTTTGGGCAAATCAAGTATAGGATTGCCCAAAGAACAAGAACTGCAATAACATTATAGAGTTTTTTATATTTTTCGTAATGTTCTTCGTTCATGAGAATCTGATCCTCGGGTCAATTACACAGTATAACAAGGCGGAAATGATGTTGCCCAACAGGCCAAGAATGGTTGAAATAACCAAAGAACCAAGAACAACAGGATAATCTCTAGCAATAAGAGAATTGTATCCCAACAAGCCAAAACCGTTTATATTGAAAACTTTTTCTATCAAATACGAACCAGCAAGTATGATTGAGAACATATGTCCCAAGCCAGTAGCCAACGGAATCAATGAGTTTCTCAAAGCATGCTTGAAAATAACTACCTTTTCAGAAAGACCTTTGGCAAATGCTGTTCTTACATAGTCCTGGCCCAGGTTTTCCATTAGAGAGTTCTTCATCAGAACAGTCATTGAAGCGAAGGAACCAAGAACATAGCAGAAAACTGGAAGTATCATATGCCAGCCAATATCAAGCACTCTTCCAATGATGCTCAAGTCATCATGACTGCCACTCTTAAGAGCAACACGCTTTTCTGCAGGAACAGAATTAAATGCAGGATGAACTTCGGCTATATGAGAATTTTCGTCATTCTTGAGAGCCATCAAGTCATCATGTTTAGCAACGATGTCAGCAGGAATATCTCTTACAAGAACACCCTTCTGGAGATAGCCGTGAAGCCAGCTATCGCTATTTATTTCTGTAGATTTGAAGCCGCCGAGTGGCACCCAGTCTAAGTAAGAACCACCGCCGAGAAGCATCAATAAAAGAACACCAGCTACCCAACCAGGAATTGAGTAAGCGATAAATACAAGAACAGAACTGCCGGTATCGAAACCAGAACCATGCTTAACAGCTTTCCAAACACCCAATGGTATACAAATTGAGTATGAAAGCAGGAAACCAGCTAAACCGAATATAATGGATATCGGGAACTTTTCTACCATCAAGTCCCAAACTGGCTTTGCATAAGTATCTGATGTGCCAAGGTCAGCATGGAGAACACGCCACAACCAAATGCCATAAGCCTGATAGAAAGGCTTATCGAAACCATATATTTCTTTAAGGCGCTGCATCATTTCTTCAGAAATCTGCCCGTTAGCGTCAAGCCCGTTGGCACTACCGCCACCGGCTTCCCCACCCTGCGCCATAGCCTGCTGGTATCTGAGAACAGCCTGTTCTACAGGTCCACCAGGAACGAATCTTGTTACTGTGAAGCACAAGAATGTAATACCGATAAATGTCGGTATCATCAGAAGAATTCTTCTAAAAAAGTAACTATACATTATTTAAGTTCTCCAGCACCATTGCTAGGATAATGTTCGTCCCACCACTTAATAACTTCCTGACCGATAGGAAGCTGCTTGTTATTTGCCTTAGCGTCAGCCAAAGCCTTTTCTTTATCTGAATCATACCACCAGCTTACGAGGATAGAATCTGCATCACTGGTCTTAGAAAGGATGTAATCCGGCATACCGAATTTATCCCAGTAAAGAAGTCTGGTGTTAGCAGAATACCAGCCAAGAGCATAAAGATGTTCATTACAGATAATGCCATCTATTTCCTTAACTGCTTCGATTCTTTCCTTAGCACTGAACATCAGAGGGTATTTATCGCAGATTTCGTCAACTCTGGCATTCTTGAAGCCCCAAATATTGTTGTTTGAATTCTTGTCAGCAAACTTTGAATGCAATGAGCTTTCCGGGTTCGGGAAAGTGAGACCTGTATATGCTCTAATAGAAGCAGTGAAGTTTCTTTCATCAACTTCTTTAATATCTGTAGCCCAGGTAACCTGTTTAAGATTCAACTTAATACCAACATCCTTGAGGTCTTCCTGAAGAACAGTATAAATTCTTTCAAGGTCTTTGCTAGTGAGGTTAAGAGAAATTTCGAAGCGCTGACCATCTTTTACCAGCCAGCCATCAGCGTCTCTATTAGACTGCAGCCATCCAGCTTCTTCAAGAAGTTCAACAGCCTTGTCCGGATCGAAACGAATCTTTGGATTGTTTGGATTTTCGTAAAGAGAATTTGGATAATGTGAATCAAGGAAATCATATTCGTTGAAGAACAATTTATCCATTAGCTTTTCACGATTGAACAGATATGCAATAGCTTTTCTAACTCTGATATCATTAAACGGAGGCTTTCTTAAGTTGAAAGCAATACCGGAAACGCCACATGGTCTGTGAGTAAATACTTTGCGGCGCTGAATCCAACCGTTTGCAATAGCATCCATCTTTGCAGGAACAAATTCCTGATGCCATTCGCGGGCTACACCAACCTGCATCCAGTCGATTTCGCCTTTTTTGAATTTTTCCTTGATAAGGTTTTCATCAGAAACGAAAACGAAATGAAGCTTATCAAAGTTATAATAGCCTACATTCTTTGGAAGGTCTTTCTGCCACCAGTCAGTGCGGCGAGCCATGATAACTTCTTCGTTAACCTTAGAGCTTTCGTAGGTGTATGGACCGCTGCCTGGCATCATCTTGAATTGATAGTCAGTCAGATACTGCTTACCACTGATTTTTTCAAGAACATGACCTGGAAGAATTGGAGTGCTGCAGCCAAAAGACATAAATGCACGCCAGTTAAGCTGCTTTGACTTAACCATAATAATACGGTCACTAACTGCAACAGGGCATTCATATTTGCTGTAAAAATCTACAGAGAATGGGTCTTCAAGGTCTTCGTCTACATAAAGCTTCCAAGTCAGTACAACGTCATTGGCACAAACTGGCTTGCCATCAGACCATTTAGCTCTTTCATCGATTTCAAAGAAGAAAGTCTGTTTATCGTCAGCAACAGCCCATCTCTTAGCCAGATTTGGAGCGTAATCATAGCTAATAGGATCAAGGTCCAAAAGTGTTTCATAGCAAAGACCACTTAAAGTGCTATTAAAAGAAGTATTTGCATTTTTGCCTGTAGTTCTGAGAGTTGGAGGGAAAGATGATTCGACACAGGTTAAAGTGCCGCCTTTCTTAGCTCTCGGGTCACCAAATGCAGTAATCTTATCATTGGTTTGCCAATTAAGAGACTTAATAAGTGCATCTTTATCAGCAGTGCTCATAGATTTTACAGCATCCTGGTCTATTTCACCAGCTGCTACAGCACCTGCACCAGCGCCACCGATGGCGAATTTGCCACTCTTGATAAGCTTATTAAGCTCTTGGACTGCTTTTGTATTTTCTTTTACATTAGCATTAATCTCTTTTAAAAGATCATCGGTAGTTTGAGCTGCGCCAACAAAACTGCAAGCTGACAGCATCATAAACATAACACATAGAAATCTACTGGACTTCAAGGTTTGGAGCTCCTTCCATCATTGTTTGTCACAGTCTAATATTAACAAACTTTTTGTGCATTCTATAATAAATGCATTGTATATTCTACCGTTTTTAGGCTTTATTTGGCAATATCTTTTTTCGAGAGTGTGTACATAATCTTTATAAAATAAAGTACAAAGTATGTTTCAATAGGCTTTTGGCTTTTGGCTCCTGGCTTCTAGCTTCGAGCTTCCGGCTTATAGCTTATAGCTTATAGCTTCGAGCTTCGAGCTTCGAGCTTCCAGCTTCTAGCTTCGAGCTTCTGGCCTGGCTTCTAGTTTCAAGCTTCCGTATGATACACCCCTCATTCGTCAGTGCTTCGCACTGCCACCTTCAGCAGTTTTATGCTACATCCTGTAGCAACTGCACGCCGCCATCCATGGCGGCAGCCCCTAAAGGAGGAAGGCCTCGCAGGGGCGACT